>DATJYW010000234.1:0-3167 GCA_035499435.1 Candidatus Acidiferrales bacterium
TGCTGATGGGTTTGACGTTTTCGCTGGCCAGCTTCGCGTGCGTGGGGCCGTTTGTGGGGACGCTGCTGGCCGGGTCGGTCTCGGGCGGCGCGACGCGTCCGCTGATCGGGATGGTGACGTTCGCGACGGGGCTGGCGCTGCCGTTCTTCCTGCTGGCGCTTTTCCCCGGATATCTGCAGCGGATGCCGCGCGCCGGAGGCTGGATGGCGCGGGTGAAGGTGGTGATGGCGTTCGTGATTCTGGCGGCGAGCTTGAAATATCTGAGCAGTGTGGACCAGGTGCTGCAATGGGGCGTGCTGACGCGCGAGCGCTTCCTGGCGGCGTGGGTGGTGCTGTTCGGATTGGCGGGGCTTTACCTGCTCGGATTTTTGCGGCTGGAAGGGATTAAGAAAGATGAGGAGCTGGGGTTGGGGCGGCTGTTCACCGGCGCGGCGTTTCTGATTTTCGCGCTCAGCCTGATCCCCGGGATGTTCGGCGGCAAGCTAGGCGATCTCGACGCGTATGTTCCGCTGGCCAATGCCGAGGGGGGCGGACCTTCGGCGCAGAGCGGGCTGGTGTGGATGAAGAACCAATATCGCGACGCGCTGGCGCAGGCGCGGCGCGAAGGCAAGCTGGTGTTCGTCAACTTTACCGGGTACGCATGCACCAACTGCCACTGGATGAAGGCCAACATGTTTACGCGGCCGGAGATTGCGGCGGCGCTGAAGAACTTCGTGCTGGTGGAACTGTACACGGACGGATCGGATGCGGCGTCGGACGAGAACCAGAAACTGGAGGTCGAGCTTTTCAAGACCGTGGCGATTCCGTATTATGCGATCCTCGATCCGGATGGCAAGGTAGTGGCGAGTTTCCCGGGCCTGACCAAGGAGCCGGCCGAGTACCTGGGGTTCCTCGAGAAAGGGAACAGGCCAGCGGCGCCGGTTGCGGCTGCGGAGCAGGGGTCGAACCTGCCTCAGCCGGCAACGCTCGACGGCAAGCCACTGACGCTGCCCAAGGACAAAGTCGTGGTGGTGAATTTCTGGGCGACGTGGTGCGTGCCGTGCATCAAGGAAATTCCGAGCTTCAACAAGCTGAACCGCGATTTCGCCTCCAAAGGCGTGGCGGTCTACGGCATCGGCATGGACGAAGAAGGGATCGAGCGGATCAAGCCGTTCCTGGCCAAGCATCCGATCGAGTACACGGTGGGGCTGGGCAACCCGGGTTTCAACGAGACCTACAAGCTGGACGAGCTCCCGGTGACGCTGATCTTCGACCGCACCGGCAAACAGGTGCAGCGCTTCGAAGGGTACACCAAAGAGGAAGACCTGCTGGCGGCGGTGCAGAAGACGCTGTAGGGGTGCTTAACCGAATTGGGGAACGCGGCCGATCCCGAGGGGGCAGACCGGGGTCAGACCGCTCTGTCCACGCGGCGATTAGCGATGACTTGCTGAAAAAGAGTACATGCGCCTTGGGACCGAGTGGTCAGACCCCGGGTGGCGGTTAAGTACCCTCCTGTAGCGGCGCGGGCGGTTCGATGTATACTGGCCGAACCGGTATGCATCATCATCACCACCCTCCGACGGTTTCCCGCCGGACGCTGCTTTCGAAGATCATCCCGGGCGCTCTTCTTGCGCCTGGCGCCTTTCCCCAGAACAACGCCGATATGGCCGAGCGTTTCCGCAAGATGTCGGCGGACTACGAGCGGAAGGGCCTGGCGGAGCCGTTCACGGGCATCACGGCGAACGGGAGCGTCGAGCCGGGACTATTCCCGATACATGCGACGGGCGTTTCGACGGCGCCCGTGCGCACGGCGGCCGAGCGCTTCCTGGCCAGCCTGACGGCGGAGCAGCGCGGGCGCGCCATGTTCGGGGTGGACGATCCGGAGTGGCGCAAGTGGATGAACCAGCATTTCTACGTGCGCCAGGGAGTCAGCCTCAAAGAGATGACCGACCGCCAGCGCGACGCGGCGTTTGGGCTGTTGGGTGCGGCGCTGAGCGCGCGCGGGCTGAAGCTGACGCGCGACATCATGAAGCTCAACGAGACGCTCGCCGAGCTGAGCGACGACCACGAGTTCCTGGGCGAGTGGTTCTACTACTTCACGGTGATGGGCAAGCCTTCCGCCACCGAGCCGTGGGGCTTCCAGCTCGACGGGCATCACGCCATCGTCAACTACTTCGTGCTCGGCGACCAGGTGGTGATGACGCCCTTGTTCGTGGGGTCGGAGCCGGTGACGGCGCCTTCGGGCAAGTACAAAGGGCTGTCGATTTTGCAGGACGAGCAGAGCCGCGGGCTGGAGATGCTGCTGGCGCTGGATACGCCGCTGCGCAACCGGGCGATACTGAATCCCAATAAGACCGATAATTACAACCTGACGGAAGCGTGGAAGGACAACGTGGTCCTGGACTATGCGGGCGCGCCCGCCGCGGGGTTTTCCAATGCGCAGCGGGGCCGCCTGGCGGAGCTGGTGGATCTGTACGTCGGCAACATGGACGACGGGCACGCGCGGATCAAGATGGACGAGGTAAAGCGGCACCTGGACCGCACCTGGTTCGCGTGGGTGGGCGGGGCGGATTCATCGAGCGTGTACTACTACCGGATTCACAGCCCGGTGATCCTGATCGAGTTCGATCACCAGCGGCCGGCGAACCTGGCGCGGTTCGCGAAGGATCCGAAGGCACCGACGCGGCAGCATATTCACTGCGTGGTGCGAACGCCGAACGGCAACGATTACGGGAAGGATTTGCTAAGGCAGCACTACCAGGCGCATCAGCACGCGCGAGGGTGAATCGGAGATGGCGGCCAGGAATCCGGTCAGGGCGTATATTTCCTACTCCAACCGCGACCGCGAACTGATGGAGGGGCTGGTCAAGCACCTTCAGCCGCTGGTGGACGAGGGATTGCTGGCGCTGGACTACGACCTGGTGTCGCTGAAGGCTGGAGACGACTTCACGGCCGAACTGCCCCGCCTGCTTACCGAGGCCTCGATCGCACTGTTCCTGGTGTCTCCGGACTCGATATCGTCGCGGTATGTGCAGCAGGAGACGGAACTCGCGATTTCGCAGCAGCAGTCCAAGGTCATCATCCCGATCGTCCTTCGGCCATGCGACTGGTTTCAGTCGCCGCTGGCGAAATACAACGCGCTGCCGACCATGGCAAAGCCGGTAACTACCTGGGACAACCGCGACGAG
>DATJYW010000235.1:0-4361 GCA_035499435.1 Candidatus Acidiferrales bacterium
GTGATGAGAGGCCACAGGTCCACGCTTTTGCTCTTCAGGGCGGATTCCGAGCTGTCCTGCCAGAAAAGCCATTGGAGAGAGATGCCGCGGCGGCGGGCCGCCTCCTTCACAAGCTCGACGGAAAGTCCTGCCTCTTTCCCATCCGCACCGCGAACCTGGAACGGCGGCGAGATCATCCACCCGATGCGATAGACGCGCTGCCCAGGACTGGAGGCGTGAAAGTGCCACCAGCCGGCAGAGGCGGCCAGGGCCAATACACCGAGGGCAACGACTATCGTCCGCCTGCGCACAATTTTCCCCGCGACACATAAGGGTAACAGCCACGGGCAGCCACTGGAAAGTCGGAGCCGGCGGGACTACAAACCTGCGTTGCGCGCGGAGACTCTGGCGATACTGGACCAATCCAGATTGGCTTGACCGGACGCCACCCCAGACAGGAGGTGGTCGCGAACGAGGCTGGCGATCGGCATGGGCGCCGCGCATTCCTGGGAGGTTTCCAGCACCAGACGGATGTCCTTCAGTCCAAGGCGCAGTGCGAACCCCGCCGGGTCGAACTGTTCATTTACAATCAAGCGGCCATAGTTCGCGTAGACCGGGGAGCCGAAGAGCGCGGTCATGGCATCAAGGAAGACGTGCGGGTCGACGCCGGCCTTCCGCAGGCACGCGACGGCTTCGCCGAAGGTCTCGATCATACTGCCTATCATGAAATTGCCGCACAGCTTGAGCGCGTTTGCCTGCCAGGGCTGATCGCCGGCAACGAAGGTCTGGCGGCCGATGGCGGCGAAGAGGGGCTGGAAGCGGTCCACAAGTGCGGAGGGACCGGCCGCGACTACCACCAGTCTTGCGGAGGCAGCGGCGTCGGGACGGCCAAACACAGGGGCGCTGAGAAATCCCTGGCCGCGTTTGGAGTGCTCGTCCGCAAGGCGGCGGGCTATGGCGGTGCTGATGGTGCTGGAAGAAATGTGCGCCGCGGCGGGCGGGAGCGCCCCGGCGATGCCATCGCTGCCGAAGACGGCGCTCTCGACGGCGGCATCGTCGCTCAGCATGGTGAAGACCGCTTCGGCATCGCGGCAGGCATCGGCGGGCGATGCGGCAATGCGCGCGCCATCCGGAGCAAGCGCTTCTGCCTTGGCGCGAGTACGATTGTAAGCCGCGAGGCGGTGTCCGGCCCGAAGCAGGTTGCGAGCCATGCCCTCGCCCATATTCCCCAGTCCAACGAATCCGATTTTCATCCCTACCAGGGTAGCGCCCCGCCAGCTACAGGGTCTTCTGATCCACTTTCTGAAGCTGGGTATCTTTGACGCCGTAACACATGTGAACATTAAGGCCGCTGACGTCATGAAGGGCAAAGACGGGAGTGTCGGCGGCATGCGGGGTCTTGACCTGGAAGAAGTCCGCGTCCTGGACATCGTCGAGCACGAAGGCGGGCCGGTGGTCTTCCTGAGCGGCCTGGATTAAGACGTTTTCGAACTGAATGCTCCTGACATGGCGGACGTAGAATCCTTGGGAGGGCATTTTGTGCCGCTCGACTGGAGCGGCGGGGCCCCGGCCGGCGCCGCGCCCCTGTCCTTCGGCCACGAATTGGCCATCGGGACCGCGGCCGTTGCGTCCGGGCCGGGGCGGTGCGGTGAACATGTCCGGCTCGGGATAGATGTCCTCGTATTCGGGCGGCTGGTAGGCGGCGTCTTCGCGCGTCCCGCCGCCCTGGTGAAGGATCTGGACATTGCTGATCTTCACGTCCTCGATGTAGTGGCCGGGAATACCGCTGATTACCGAACCCAACGCCGCGACCGAGTTGGAGCACACCAGGTTGCTGATGATCACGCGCTTGAGCGTGCCGACCTGCGTGCCATCCGGGCCGCGCAGGCGGCGGCCCAGGCGCACGAAAATAGGCGCGCTCATGATGTCGCGCATGGAGATGTTGGTCACGGTCACATCTTCCAGCAGGGCGCCGTCGACTGACTCGAGCGCCAGACCCTGGCAGCCCTCGAAGACGCAGTTGGAGATGGTGACGTTGCGGAAGCCGCCGCTGGATTCGGTTCCGAACTTGATACGGCCTGTGTGGGGGACGCGTTGGTCCGGGCCGAATTTTCTGTAAGTGCCGTCAAGCATAGTGCCTTCCTGCCAGCAGCCGCTCACGTAGCAGTTGGTGATGGTGACGAACTCGGTCTGCCGCGCGGAGCCGAGCGCGTAATCCGCTTTGAGGCAGATGCCGTCGTCCCAGGGCGAATTAACGTAGCAGTTGGAGACGCGCACGTTGCGGCAGGAGTCGATATCCATGCCGTCGCGGTTGGTGTCGATCATCAGGTTGTCGATGGTGAGGTTGTCGACTCCGCTGGCGAGGATGCCGAAATGGCCGCCGTGCAGGATGGAGAAATCCCGCAAAAGAATATTGTGGCAGTTTCGAAGGGCGATGGATTTGTTTCCGACGCCCGGATTCATGGCGCCCTGGCCCCGGCTGAGCCCCTTGCCCCAGATGTGTCCGGGGCCGGTGATACCGGCATTCCCAATGCCGTCTCCCCAGATCAGGCTGTTGTGGAAATGGCTGTGGCCGAAGTCCTGATAGCGGTCCCACTGGTTGGGCTCTGCGGGGTCGTAACCGCTCGCACCACCTTCCGGTGTGTCTGCGGCGATGATGGTTGCGCCTTCATCCAGATACAGGGCCACGTTGCTTCTCAGACGGACAGAGAAGCAGAGGTAATTGCCGGCGGGGAATGCGACGGTCCCGCCGCCGGCCAAGACTGCGGCCTCGATGGCTTTGTTGACAGCGAGGGTGTCGAGCGACTTGCCGTCGCCTGTAGCGCCGAAAGCTTTGACGTCGAAGGAGCCCAGGGGGCCTGCTGTGGCTACCCGGCGGAATGCCAGCGATGCTGCAGCCAAGCCCAGGCCGGCACTCTTCAGGAAGGTCCTTCGCAATGTCATCGTCAATGACGATAGCAGAAAGCGGCTGTGTTCGAGTTTGGGGGCGGCAGCTCTGCACCCTGGTATTGGCAAAGCTTAGAAATGCAAGCACAACAATCGCTAAATGACAATCATTAGAACATCAGACCAATGTTTAGGACTAAACTATATGACTTGCAATTAGAAGTGATTTGTAAACTATTTAGCTACATATGTATGCAGCCACGTAGAAGTTGGAAGATTGCGTGCTGAACCGTACCGCCCCTGGGGGGAATCCACGAGTTAAGAAAGGAATAAAGATGAGTAAGAGTATCTAGAGGGTGCTCCTCTTATTCGCTTGCATGGCCGTCGCCGCGAACGCCGACATCTACAATGTCGGCACGATCACGTGGGACGTAACCTCATCCACGACCGGTTCGTTTGGCATTCTCAACGTCACCGGACCAAATTCAATCGCTCTATCTTGACCCGAATTTTCCGATCCTGACCCAACTCGGTCTCACAGGCCTAAGTTTCCAGGTCGATTTCGAGAATGGCACCAGCCAGACCTTCGGTTCTTCCTATCACGCTGGGCTCCGATGGTGAGTCCTTTAATGGAGGCATCATTCCGATTGGCGGCACGAATCCCAAGCCGAAAGATGCTACGCTGACGGGGACGTTCAGCACGACCAGTATCAATGTCAATGGCGTCGGACCCGTAACGATCAACTCATCGTTCAGCGTGACGTTCTCCGACTCACCCAACCTGGTGGACGGTGATTTCGGCCTGATTACGGCGACCACCGGCACAGCCGCCAGCGTTCCGGAACCCGGCGCGTGGACACTGCTTGCCACCTGTCTCCTGGGAGTGGCGATCACCCGGCCGAGTGTTCGGCGCGTCCTGGTCCGGAAGCAGAACGTCCTTCCGCTCGCGTTGCTGGCATGCTGCCTGGCCGCTGTGCAGAGCGCTTCAGCCTCGGTTCCGACGGTAAACCTGACAACCTGGACGACCCCCGACAACGGTGTGGCTGGCGTCGACAGCGTAAATGTGGTCGGCTCCGGCTTCCCCAGCGGGACCATTACTCCCGCTAACATCCAGGTCACCTTCGCCACCAGTTGCGGCGGGGCGGTCTCCGCCACGGCGAGTGCGAACAGCATCAAGACCGTTCTTGGCGCCACCAAGCGCGTCAACGTCACCATTCCTGGCGGTCTCCTGACGGGCACCTACTTCGTTCAGATCTCGGATTTGAGTGCGGGCGAATTCCGATTTTGCCAGCTCCAACTGTACCGAGGTCAACGTCACCCACACCAATCCGGCACTTTCGGCGTGCATCCCGACCAGCTCGCTGGGCGTGTTGGTTCCGACCGGTGCGGCTCCGCAAAAGGTGACGGCTTACGTGCCGAACGGAAGCTGGTGCTGCAGCAGCGGAACGGGCGTGCAGGCGGTGGACATCGAGAACGGATCGGGGAAGACGTCGATT
>DATJYW010000236.1:0-13747 GCA_035499435.1 Candidatus Acidiferrales bacterium
GTGAAAATCATGCTGCTGCAGGCCGATAACGAAGCGGTTGGATTTGTCGGTGACAGTTACCGGAATCAGGACCAGGGTAGCATCCGCATTGAAGCGGGCAGCCGGCTGCGGGTCCTGAGGAGGTTGGGCGATCGCCGGCGAAGTTCCCATCGTGCCGAAAATCACAAGGACGATGGAAAGGCCGAGAGTAAAGCGGACTGAGAGGCGCCGCACTGGTGGGACTCCTGTTTTACCCACGAGTCTACCAGTTTTTGGCTCGGCCGCACCTATGGAATCACAGCGTGTTTGCGCAGGATCTCCCGGACCCGGTCGACAGGCAGGGCTCTCACCGTGAGCGCCCGGGAAGTGACCGTGGTCGCCTGCAGCAGCGAGTTGATGATCGCCTCTTCGGTCGCCTCGATCACTGCCAGGAAGAGCGGTGAAACTTCGTCGTTGCCGATCAGCTTTGCGGGGGCGCGCTGTGTGGTGAACGCGATCACGTAATCGCCGCTTCCGTTGGCGCCGCTCGATCCGGTCCGGGCCAGACCGAAGATGGCCCGCGCCGCCATGCGCCGCAAATTGCGGGCGTCCACCGGAGCGTCGGTGGCAATGATCATCATGCACGAGCCATTGCCCGAATTCGGTCCCGCCGCCGCGAGTTCGCGGCCCACCGGCGCCCCGCCGATCTGCAGCGAGCCTCCGAAGTTGGTCTGCACCAGTGCGCCGACCAGGTACGGGCCCGCCTTACGCGATGCCGTTCCGATGCCGCCTTTGAATCCGAACGCCACGGTGCCGGTGCCGGCTCCGACCGCGCCCTCTTCCACTGCGCCCCCGTGAGCGGTTTCGATGGCGTGAATCACCTCCGCCCGCCCCACCGCGCGGGCGCGAATGTCGTTCAGGTAGCCGTCGTTGGTTTCACCCACCAGCGGATTGATGGAGCGGACCTGCTCGTTGCCCGGGAGCGCCAGCAGATAGTCGAGCAGGGCATCCGCCACCCGCGGAACGTTCAATGTGGAGGTGAGCGCGATGGGCGATTCGATTTCGCCGAGCTCCTGCACCTGGGTCGACCCGGCAAGCTTGCCGAATGCATTGCCGACAAACACCGCCCCAGGGACCTTATCGCGAAACAGGTTGCCGGAGTGCGGCAGAATCACGGTGACGCCGGTGCGGATATTGTCGCCGCGGACCACGGTGGTGTGTCCCACCAGCACGCCCGCGACATCGGTGATTGCATCCAGGGGTCCGCGCGGGAGAGTGCCGCTCGGAATGCCCAGGTCTGTCGCCCGAGGCCGCGGTTGCGCCGAAGCAACGGTGCAAAACACGAAAAGCGCGAACGCGCGAAGCATCAGAAGATTGTATCGCCCGTGCGGAGCCGGAGCGCGGACGGGCTATGTCTCGAAGTACCTCTTGGGCGTCTGGCCCAGCTCCCGGCGAAACATGGCAATGAATGCGCTCGCGCCGTTGTAGCCCATGTCCAGCGATATCGTGTTCACGCATTCGCCTGCCGCCAGCCGCCGCAGCGCCTGCAACAGCTTCTGCCTGCGCATCCACTGGCCGAGCGTCATCCCGGTTTCCGCGCGGAAGGTCCGCTCCAGCGTCCGGCGGCTGGCGCCGCACTGGCGAAGCATCTTCGCCAAAGGTATCTTCTCCGCGTGATCGGCGGACGACATGGCGGCGAACTTGGCCGCTCGGCGGTCCCGCGGCGAAGGCAGTTGCAGAGGAACGACCTTCAGCATCTTCAGCTCGTCCAGAATCACTCCGATCAAGCGCTTGTGCTCGGGGATCGCCGCGTCCAGCGCTCCAATCAGGTTGGTGCGAACGATCAGCTCGCGCAGTAGAGGAGTGATGTTGACCACCGAACACAGCTTGGCGGCCCGATGCAGCCGCTCCCGAACGTAGAGCATGCGCAGCGCCACGATGCCACTGAATTCGAGCCTGTATCGGAATCCGGCCGGAATCCACACCCCGCGATGCGGCGGGACCACCCAGGAGCCGGCATCGGTATGTACAGTCAACACTCCGCGGATCGCGTAGATGAGCTGGTGCCACTCGTGCGAATCGTGCAATGCGGGAGGTGCCGCCTGCCCGCTCTGAAAGGTGACCGCGAAACTGCGTATCTGCACGGTACGGTCGGGGTGGCGGAAATTCGACATCAAGTGACAAGATAGCGTAATCCTGGCCTGCCGTCCAGCCTGTAGAATCCTGATTTAGAAAAGGAGTTGCCGGACGATGTCACAGGTTGCCCACTTCTCGATCAACGCCGATGACGTAAACCGTGCGTTGCGTTTCTACGAAAAGGTATTCGGCTGGAAGTTTCAGTCCTATGGCCCGCCGGGTTTTTACATGGTGGACGAGCAATCGACGAAAGCCCACGTGCCGCTGAGGGGTTCACTGCAGAAGCGCCGAGAAATCGTTCCAGGCATTCCGATGCGCGGCTTCGAATGCACGATCTCGGTGGGTAATATCGAAGCAGCCGCCGCGGCGATCGAGGCCAATGGCGGCCGCATCGTCATGCAGATCTGCACGCTCGCCGGGATTGGGCGCCTCTTGTTCTTTCAGGACCCCGAAGGCAATATCGCCGGAGCCATGCAGTACGACGCCAACGCCGAATGATGCTATGCGCGAACTCTGTCCAGGCGCTCTAGGTCGACGGAGACTTGTTGCGCACAGCTCGGCGCGGCGCTCCCGCGTTGCAGCAGGTTGTGCAGCAGAGGCTTCTCGGGCGCGTGCGCTTCCACGAAATCCACGCCGGTGGCCGTGAGCTGGAAATCGGCGCCTTCTGAGGTCTCGACATACCGCTTCTGCTTCAAATACCAGAGGGTGAATTCCAGGTATTCGCGCGGAATCGACATCATCTCCTCGAGCTCCAGCAGCCCCAGGCTGGGATGATCGCAATCGCGGCGGCGCTTGGCATACAGCAGGCACATCACTCCCAGGCGGCGGTTGGCCTCGCCTTCCTTGTCGTCGACAAACGCCTTGGCCTGGAACACCGGAATGGGACGCTGCGGCTCCGTGCCGCGGATGCCATCGTACTGAGCGCGCCGGTCGGGATCGCTGAGCACACGGTACGCCTCGGAAAGCTGGAGAAATCTCTCCTGGTCGCCGCTCTCCGGATTGTCGGGGTGGAACCGCGCGGCCATGATCCGGTACACGCGGTGGATCGTCTCCATGTCGGCCCGCGGGCTGAGCTGAAGAATCTCGTAAAAGTCGACATCCTTCGCATAGGACTCCACCACCCGTCCGGCGGGATGGGCGAACTCCACTCCGATTCGATAGCCGCTCGCGCCCGCGACACAATAGCGGACCGTGCCTTCCAGCGGGACACCGTAACGCCGTACATCCAGGTAGACCTGTGTCCCGGGGTCGACACCGACCTCGCTTTTCAGCCGGATGCCTCCCGGCGAAAGGTCGCTGGCCCGAGGCCTGATGGAATGAACCTGGCCGGCGGCATCCTCCCAATAGAGGACTACTTGAAAATCTACCGGTTCACGGTTGTGTTGACGGGTGGCTTTCTGCATTCTTCAATTCACTTCAGAGGGTGCGGCAAAGAATCCGCGCAAAAAGAGAGCAATGAGGTGGACATTCCGCCACTGGCGGTGGCCGATGTTCTCCACGATGGACGTGAAGAACAGGGCCGCGAGCTGGCGCGGCGGAATCCGGGAGCCCGCGGCAAAGGGTTCGAGCACCACCGCGGTCATCGAGATCAGGGTGCCTCCGGAGGCGGCGCACGCGGTCAAGAGGGCCAGGTCCAGGGGCGCCATCCAGTGAAGCACCAGCGCCGGAATCGCCAGGGCAAGGAACGCGGTCTCGATCAGGGGCACCAACAACCGGGAACAGAACAAGCCCGGAATCGCCAGCCGGCTGATTCCGCCGAAACCGTAGAGCATGCCCATGTGACGGGCAAGGGTAGCGGCAACCGCGGCCTGCTCGCGTGCGATCCGCTCCTGCATCTCCCGCTTCGAACGAGGCGCAGCCGGGCGCGAGATCGCACCCGGCAGCAGCCGGATCCGGTACGAGCGATTCTCCGCCTGCGCCAGCCGGTGTAGCCGCATCACCATCTCCAGTGCGCATCCCGACATGGCTCGGAAGCCTCCGGCGCGCACCACCGCGTCGCGCTTCAACAGCAGAAACGATCCCGGCGCCGGCAGGAAACTGTTCCACACCGACAACCCGGCGCAGCGGCAGAGCCACTGCCGCAGAAAAGTCAGGTGATACAGGCGCGCCGCGCGTCCGCTCGCCGGAGCCGCGGGAGCGGCCGCGCACACTGCATGGATACTCTCCGGCTCGTCGATCATCGGGCAGATGAGGCGCAGCAGTGCGTCTTCGGAAACGTCGGCGTTCCAATCCACCAGCCCGATCACCGGCGCCGAAGTAAGATTGATCCCCGCGTTCAGGCAATCGCCCTCGCCGCCGCGCTCCTTGTTTACGAAGATCAGGGGCAACGGTTCCGTGGAGGCATAGACCTGGCACAGCGGGCGGGTTTCAAGCTCTTCCACCTCGTGCCGAGGCACCGGAACCAGATGAAATTCGCGCTTCCAGGCGGCGAGCTCGTCGTCTGAAGGTCCGTCCAACACCAGTACGATCTCCAGATGTCCGAAGTAAAGCCGGGCCAGCCGGCGCACAAAACGGAACGAGGACTCCGAGGCGTCCGGCGGCGCCGCCAGGATTGCCACGTCCGGAACCAGCCGCGACTTCAACAGGAACGTCGGCTCCTCGGGCGCCGGCGACAGCCTCTCACGGCGAGCCCGAATCGCTCCCTTGAGAAGGAAACAGAGGTTCAACGCCCCCCAGGCCGCCAGGCAGAGTCCAAGAAAAACCAGGATCAGCGCTGGTATCACGCGCACGCCTCCGACGGCATGCCGCTGAATCGTTCCAACACTTCCCGAGCTGCTCCGGAGGCAATCGGATCCGGGTTGGGAAGCTGTCCTTCCAGTGCCCGCAAACCATCTCCTCCCATGGTCCCCAGCACCCCCGCCGCGGCCCGCGCGAGCGATTCCGATCCTCGCCGCAGACAGCTTGTAAGATGCGGCATCGCCGCGCGCATCTTGAGCCGGTCCAGGGCGGCAACCGCGGCCAGGTTTACTTCCAGGTCGCTGTCCGCCAGGCCGGTCAAGAGGGCGCGCCGGTTGGCAGGCGTGGGTGGGACGAGCGACAGCAGGCGCATGATCTCGAGCCGTACTCGGGGGTCGGGATGGCAGGCCAGCGAGCCGATATCGGCCAGGGGTAGAGCACACTCCCACGAATTCAGCAGCGGCAGCGTGACGAGCAGTTGGTTCACCGATCCGTTCCGTAGCGCCCGCGGGATGATCGATTCGCACAGTCTCATCGCGTGACGCCGCAGCAGGGACGCGATTTCGAGCTGGGCCAGCGGTGTAAATGTCAAAGCCGCTTCGAAGGCCAGATCGAGAGCCCGGTCTGATCCCGATTCCAGCAGCGCCCGAGCCGATTCCAGGCGCACCTTGGCATCTGCATCTTTGAGGCCGCGCTCCGGCAGGTCGTCGATCATGCGGCGGACGGCCTCCGACTGGGCCAACGCCGCCAGCCGGACGAACCCCCGGCGCCGGACTTCGAGATCCGCCGATTCGGAGTCATCGCACCAACTGGACACAAAGCCCAGGTTCACGGCCAGCTCTCCCAGGCGCTCGCGATCGTTGCCGCCCAACCGCGCTTGAAAGCCCAGAATCGACTCTTCAACCTGGGCGGCGGATCTTGCCGTGAGCTGGCGCAGCTCGGTGAGGTCGCTGTTCCCGCAAAGGTAGGTCGTCACCGCCTCGCGAACTGCCGGAGCGACGGCTATTGCCTCCTCCCGCCGCCGCGCCTCGCGCGATTGCTTGAGCATCGCAACCGCCAATGCGCCGAGCAGCGTCAGGCAGCAGAGCCCTTCGATCGCGAGGGAGGCGATGAGCGCCATGTGGGTCATCGCCGCACGAGCCTCCTCAGACGCGCGATCAACTCCAGTGGGTTGAAAGGCTTCACCATGTAGTCGTCGGCGCCGAGCTGAAACCCGCGCAGAATGTCCCCTTCCCGTTGGCGCGCAGTGAGCAGCACCACCTGTACGGGCAGTTTCTCCGCTCGAATCGCCGCCAGGACCTCGAACCCGTCCGGGCCCGGCATGTTGACGTCGAGTACAGCGATCTGAGGGAGCGTCTCGCGAATCTGCCGCAGAGCCTCTTCCCCGTTTTCCACCCGCTGGCAACTCATCCCGTAGTTCTCGATGGTGGAACCGACCACCGCCAGAATCAGCGAATCGTCGTCGGCAATCAGCACCCTGGTGCGCGCTTGCGCGGCAGCAACGGACGCCGATCCCGCGGGCGCCTGCGTCGCCGGAGCCGCCGCCGGTGCGGAAGCCGGGCCCCGCGAGATCGCCAGGTGAGCGTGCATCAGCACCTCTTCGGGATCCCATGTCTCCACCAGGAAACCGGCCGCTCTCGACTGCAGCCCGGGCGCCAGGTTCATCAAATCGCGCCGCGTACCGGAACAGATCAGAACCATGCCGGATGGAAAGGCGTCGGGCGCGAGCCAGCCGGAGGCCAATGCCTCCTGGCCGACGTGGACAATCGCGAGTTCATATTCGTCCACAGGCTCATCGTCGGGCCGGTCGAAAAGCTTGACCGTGCGTGGGTGGGAATTGACTTCTTCGAAGGTCGAGGCAAGAAAACTCGCCCGGGCCGGCGCGAAGCCGATCAGCGCCACTCGCTTGCCGCGCAGCGATTTGGCGACGTGCTCCGGAACCGCGACTTCGATGTCGGCAATCTGCTGGGAGAAGGCGAAGAGCAGAGTGCTCAGCAACTCGCGCAGTTCGGACGCGCGATAGTTCCCGGCGCGCAACAGCTCTTCTGTTGTCCTCGCCAGCCTGGCGATCCCCGGACAACCTGTGAATCCGCCCGTGCCTGCCCACGAGTGCAGCAAGTCGCGGGTCCGCTCCAGATCGAACCCGGAATCCAGGAAGTCCAGGATCTGCCGCAACTGTTCGCAGCCTTCGTGCAGGAAGCTGCGGCGCAGATGTTCCACCTCTGTCTCGGAAAGACTCGGGGCCACCGCCGGCTCGGCCTCAGCATCCAGGGTGGGGGGCGGCAGTGCCCGCTGCAAGATGTGACGCACCCGCGAAGTCAGCGCGCTGCTGTCGATCGGTTTGGTGAGGTAAGCGTCGCAGCCGGCGCCGATTGCCTGCTGCTCGTCGCCCGCGCCGGCGTATGCCGAGACGGCCACCACCTTGATCGAATTGGTCCTGGGGTCTTCCTTGATCCGCCTGGTCAGCTCCAGGCCATCCATCCCCGGCAGCCGGATATCGGTCAGGACCAGCTCCGGCCGGAACCCGCTCAAGATATCCAACGCTTCCTCCGCCTGGCTGGCGGTGCGCACCGTATACCCCTCGTACGTGAGGAGCAGACGCATGAACTTGAGGTCTATGGCGGTATCGTCTACGAGGAGGATCGGCGCCCCTTGACTTCCCGCGGTTGCTTCTGGTGTCGTGTTTTCCTGGCCCCTCATGGCGATACCAGGATGCGGCATCGGCAAGGGAAGAGACCAGTCCCAAACGTACAGGCCGGGTACGCGTTACTTTTCGAGCATTCTGGAACCTACGGTACGAAGTACTCGGTTACCCCAGAAGCCATTTGTTGATGAATTCCGCAGCCTTGCGTCCCTCGGCGATCGCCCATACCACCAGCGATTGTCCCCGCCGCATGTCGCCCGCCGCGAAGACGCCCCGCACGCTGGTCATGTAGTCGGAACCAGTTGCGATATTGCTGCGCTGGTCCAGTTGCAAACCTAGTTGCTCGATCATTCCGCCCTTCACCGGGCCGGTGAAACCCATTGCGAGTAGTACCAGGTCGGCCTCGAGCGTGAACTCGGTCCCAGGTAACGGTGCAAAATCCGGCGGCGGTCCTACCCGTACTGCGTGAAGCTGTTTCACGTTCCCGTCGGCATCGCCGGTGAATCGAACCGTGCTCGCGCTCCAGTCGCGGATTCCGCCTTCTTCGTGCGAGCTCTCCACGCGAAGCTGCATGGGCCACAGCGGCCACGGCGTGCTCGCCGAACGGGTATCGGGCGGCTTGGGAAGCAGCTCAAATTGCGTAACAGTCAGGGCACCCTGACGATGCGACGTGCCGAGGCAATCGGCGCCGGTGTCTCCTCCGCCGATGATTACCACGCGCTTGCCGGTAGCCGTGATCTGCCCGAAGACCGTGTCGCCTTCGCAGATTCGGTTCTGCTGCGGCAGAAACTCCATGGCGAAATGGATGCCTTTCAGCTCGCGTCCCGGCACGTTGAGGTTGCGAGCCTGCTCCGCGCCCCCCGCCAGGAGAATTGCATCGAAACGGCTCTGAAGATCCTCCACCGGGTGTGTCACGCCGATGTGCGCGTTGGTGACGAACTGCACCCCTTCGGCACGCATCTGTGTGAGGCGTCGGTCGATGAGGTGCTTCTCCATCTTGAAATTCGGGATGCCATATCGCAGCAGGCCGCCGATGCGGTCGTTCTTCTCAAAGACCGTCACGTCGTGCCCGGCCCGCGCCAGTTGCTGCGCCGCCGCCAGCCCCGCCGGACCGCTGCCCACGATTGCGACGCTCTTGCTGCTGCGCACCGGCGCCGGCTCGGGACGGATAATCCCCTCGACGAAAGCGCGGTCGATGATGGTCTTTTCGATGTGCTTGATGGTGACCGGCGGCTCGTTGATGCCGAGCACGCAGCTCGCCTCGCACGGGGCAGGGCATATGCGCCCGGTGAATTCGGGGAAATTGTTGGTCGCGTGGAGCTGGCGTACCGCTTCCTTCCAGCGCCCGCGATAGACCAGATCGTTCCAGTCGGGGATGATGTTGGTGAGAGGGCAGCCGGTGTGGCAGAACGGGACGCCGCAATCCATGCAGCGTGCCGCCTGCGTACGCAGGGAATCTTCGGGGAAAGGCTTGTAGATTTCGAACCAGTCCTGGATACGCTCGGCGGGCGGGCGGCGCTCGGGCAACTCGCGTGTGTATTCGAGGAAGCCGGTAACCTTACCCACGGAGCACCTCCGCGGGACCCTGCTGCGCCGCGTAGGCCGACAACGCAAGCCTTTCGTCCGCCTCACGCAGGACGCGTTTGTACTCGTGCGGGAAGATCTTGATGAACTTCGGCAGCATCGTGTCCCAGTTCTCCAGCACCCACTTGGCGCGCGGACTCCCGGTGAGCTCGGCGTGCTTCTCAATCAGGCGGAAAAGCAGCGCCTGGTCCTCGTTCGGCACCGGGTCAAGATCCACGCTCGCCTTGTTGCAGCGCTTCTCGGCGAAATCGCCCTTCTCATCCAGCACGTAAGCGATGCCTCCGCTCATGCCCGCGGCGAAATTCCGCCCGCACTTGCCGAGTACCACGACAATGCCCTTGGTCATGTACTCGCATCCGTGATCTCCCAGGCCCTCTATCACGGCGGTTGCGCCCGAGTTCCGCACGGCGAACCTCTCTCCGGCCCGCCCGTTGAGGAATGCCTCGCCGCTGGTGGCGCCGTACAACGCCACGTTGCCGATCAGGATGTTTTCTTCCGGCTGGAAGGTGGCGACCCGCGGAGGATAGATCACCAGCCGGCCGCCGCTCAGTCCCTTGCCCACGTAGTCGTTGGCATCGCCTTCCAGCTCCAGCGTGACGCCCTGCGCCAGAAACGCGCCGAAGCTCTGCCCGGCACTGCCGGTGAACGCGAAGTGGATCGTATTGTCGGGCAACGCCTCGGAGCCGAACCGGCGGGCGATCTCGCCAGAGAGCATCGCGCCTACCGTGCGATGCACGTTGCGAATCGGCAGCCGGATCTCGACCGGGCGCCGGTCTTCCAGCGCCTCGCGCGCGTGGTCGATGAGCTTGTAGTCCAGCGCCTGGTTAAGGCCGTGGTCCTGCGCCTGCACGCAGCGCCGCGCGATGCGGCTCGGCATCTGCGGATTGAACAGGATCACCGAGAGATCCAGCCCTTTCGCCTTCCAATGATCGATCGCGCTCCGTGCGTCCAGCATGTCCACGCGCCCTACCATCTCGTCGAAGCTGCGGAAGCCCATCCGGGCCATGAATTGCCGCACTTGTTCCGCGATAAAGAAGAAGAAGTTGATGACGTGCTCCGGCGCGCCCTGGAACTTGGCGCGCAGCGCCGGATCCTGTGTCGCGATGCCCACCGGGCAGGTGTTCAGGTGGCACTTGCGCATCATGATGCATCCCATCGACACCAGCGGCGCCGTCGAGAATCCGAACTCCTCGGCGCCCAGCAGGGCTGCGATCACCACGTCGCGCCCGGTTTGGAGCTTGCCGTCGGTCTGCAGGCGCACCCGTCCCCTCAGGTCGTTGAGCACCAGGACCTGGTGCGCTTCGGCGAGCCCCAGCTCCCAAGGCACCCCGGCATGCTTGATCGAGGAGAGCGGGCTGGCTCCTGTGCCTCCCGAATCGCCCGAAATCAGGATGACGTCCGCATGAGCTTTCGCCACTCCTGCCGCCACCGTGCCCACTCCGACTTCCGCCACTAGCTTCACCGAGATTCGCGCTTGCGGATTGACGTTCTTGAGGTCGTAGATCAGTTGCGCCAGGTCCTCGATCGAGTAGATGTCATGATGCGGCGGAGGCGAAATCAAACCCACGCCCGGCGTCGAATGGCGCACCCGGGCGATGGTCTCGTCCACCTTGTGCCCCGGAAGCTGTCCGCCTTCGCCCGGCTTTGCGCCTTGCGCCATCTTGATTTGCAGCTCATCGGCGTTGATCAGGTAGTTGGTGGTGACGCCGAACCGCGCGCTCGCCACCTGCTTGATGGCGCTGCGGCGCTCCGTGCCGAATCGCGCCTCGTCTTCGCCGCCCTCGCCGGTGTTGCTCCGGCCCCCGATGCGGTTCATCGCCATGGCCAGGGTCTCGTGCGCTTCCTTGGAGATCGAGCCGAAGCTCATTGCGCCCGTGGCAAACCGCTTGACGATATTCGCCGCCGGCTCGACCTGCTCGAGCGGAACCGGGCTGGCGGACTCCTTCACCTGGAGCAATCCGCGCAATGTACAGAGTTGCCGCGTCTGGTTGTCGATCAGGTCCGTATATTCCTGGAAGGTCGCGAAATTCTCCTGGCGCACGGCATGCTGCAGCTTGGCCACGGTCTGCGGATTGTACAGATGGTATTCACCGCGCGCCCGCCACTGGTAGTTGCCTGCCACATCCAGCTCCGTATCGAAATCGGTCTGGGGCGCGAAAGCGTAACCGTGCTTCATGATGGCTTCCTGCGCCAGCACATCCAGCCCGACGCCTTCGATGCGGCTCACCGTGCCGGTGAAGTACTTGTCCACAAGCTGCCGGTTCAATCCGATGGCTTCGAACACCTGCGCACCGCGATAGCTTTGCAGGGTCGAAATGCCCATTTTGGAGAACGTCTTCAGCAGCCCTTTGTTGATTGCCTTGATGTAGGCGGGCTTGGCCTCCTGCCCGACTGTTTCCAGGGCCAGGTAGGGATTGATCGCGCTCGCGCCGTAACCGATCAGCAACGCGAAATGCATTACCTCCCGCGGCTCGCCGCTCTCGATAATCAAGGCCACCTGGGTGCGCGTCTCCTCCCGCACCAGGTGATTGTGTACCGCGGCCAGTGCCAGCAGGCTCGGGATCGGCGCGTAGTCTTCGTCGAGGCCCCGGTCGGAAAGAATCAGCAGCGTGTAGCCCGATTGAATGGCCAGTGACGCGCGCCGGCAAAGCTGCGTCAACGCGCGCTCCAGACCCTTCGCGCCTTCCTCCACCGCAAACAGCGTCGGAATCGTGGTGGCCAGAAAATCGCCCTGGCTCACCCGGCGCAGTTTTTCCAGGTCGCGGTTGGTCAGGATCGGCTGCGGCAGTTTGAGGGTGTGGCAGTGCTGCGGCGTTTCCGCCAGAATGTTGCGCTCGGTCCCGATGTAGCTGGTGAGCGACATCACCATCTCTTCGCGGATCGGGTCGATCGGCGGGTTGGTCACCTGCGCGAAGAGCTGCTTGAAGTAGTTGAACAGAGGCTGCGGCTTGTCGCTCAGACAGGCCAGGGGCGTGTCGGTGCCCATGCTGCCGACGGGTTCTTCGCCCTTTTCGGCCATGGGCGCGAGGATCATGCGGATGTCCTCGTCCGTGTACCCGAACGCGCGCTGGCGGCGCACCAGGGTCTTGCGATCGGCGCCGTGCTCGCGCGGCGGCTCGGCAAGCTGATCGAGGGTGATCTGGTTTTCCTTCAGCCAGAGCTGGTACGGGTTCCGCCCATAGAGCGCCCGCTTGAGCTCCTGGTCGCTGATGATGCGGCCATCGACGGTATCCACCAGCAGCATCTTGCCGGGCTGGAGGCGGCCCTTGAGCTTGACGTCTTCCGGTTTCACCGGCAGCACGCCCGTCTCGCTCGCCATGATGCAGAGGTCGTCTTTGGTGATCAGGTAGCGCGCGGGACGCAGGCCGTTGCGGTCCAGCGTAGCCCCGATCGAACGGCCGTCGGTGAACGCGATCGCCGCCGGTCCGTCCCACGGCTCCATCAGCGATGCGTGGTATTCGTAGAACGCGCGCTTCTGCGGATTCATGTGCTCGTTCTTCGCCCATGCTTCCGGAATCAACATGGCCATGGCGTGCGGCAGGCTCCGGCCCGCCAATACCAGGAGTTCCAGCGCGTTGTCGAACGCTGCCGAATCGCTTCCGCCCGGCTGAATCACCGGGAACAGCTTCTTGATATCTTCGCCGAACAACGGCGAAGCCAGCACGCTCTGCCGCGCGTGCATCCAGTTCACGTTGCCGCGCAGCGTATTGATTTCGCCGTTGTGCGCGATATACCGGTACGGGTGCGCGAGCTGCCAGGTTGGAAATGTGTTGGTCGAGAACCGCTGGTGCACCAGGCACAGCGCGCTGACCACCTCGGAATCCTTCAGCTCCGGATAGAAGTTGGCAATCTGCGGAGCCAGCAGCAGGCCCTTGTACACGATTGTCCGCGCCGAAAGCGAGGGAATATAGAAGAAGCCCTTTTCGGAAAGGTCGCTGGCAGCGATCTCCGCCTCGGCGCGCTTGCGTACGATGTACAGCCTGCGCTCCAGTTGATCCTCGTTCATTCCCCGGCCGCGTCCGAGAAACACCTGCTCGATGTAGGGCTGCGAATTGCGCGCCACGCGCCCGATCGCCGAGCCGTCGATCGGCGTGTCGCGCCACCCGAGCACCGTCAGCCCCTCCTCGCGCGCGATCCGTTCCAAAATGCCCTCGGCTTGCAGCCTCGCGTGCGGTTCCACCGGAAGCATCGTCATCCCCACGCCGTATTCGCCCGCCGCCGGCAGCGTGAAGCCGAGCCTAGCGCATTCACGCGCGAAGAAGGCATGCGGAATCTGGATGAGCACGCCCGCACCGTCGCCGGTTTCGGGATCGCAGCCGCATGCACCGCGGTGCGTCAGGTTGATCAGAACCTGTATGCCCTTGACAATGATGTCGTGCGACTTTTGAGCTTTGATGCTGGCCACAAAGCCGATGCCGCAGGCATCGTGTTCGCATCGCGGATCGTAAAGGCCCTGCGCGGCGGGTAGACCGGTACTGACACTGTACTCGTTCATGCTTTTGCTCTCGAGGAATACCGCGCCCGGAAGGGTAGTCCGGTAGCGGCTTTCGTTGCACCGGCGGTTGCCTTGGAGAACAGTGTAGCAGTGACAATAGTATTAGGCAATAGAAAAATATTTTGCTTTAGAAATTAGCAAGACTTATGTTATTCTGCCCTGGTGGGATTCTGGGAGCAGCAGCTTTTCAAAGAGATAGCCGCTACGCGCAGTATGAGCAAGGGGGCGGAGCATTGCGGCGTCAGCCAGTCGGC
>DATJYW010000237.1:0-10677 GCA_035499435.1 Candidatus Acidiferrales bacterium
TTCGGACTCCGCAACGGTTTCGATCGCCTGATCGAGAACCAGTCGGTTGACGCCATCCACCCCGACATCGAAACGTCCGGCGGGCTGATCGAGACCAAACGCATCGCCGACGCAGCCGATGCGGCGGGCATTCAGGTGGCCATGCATCATGCCGGGTCGCCGGTGGGCGCGTTCGCCGGCTATCATTGCGCGGCGACGTTCCGCAGCTTCCTCGCCATGGAGAACCACGCTCTCGACATGCCCTGGTGGCAGGACCTGGTGAAGGGCGTGCCGAAACCGATCATCCAGAACGGGTACGTGGCTGTGCCGGAGACTCCCGGCCTGGGGCTGGAACTCAACGACGACGTCGTGAAGCAGCACCTGCGCCGCCCCGGATATTTCGAGCCGACTCCGATGTTCGACGACATGATCGTCTCCGGATTCGCTCCCGGCGGCGCGTGGCCGCACTTCGATGAAAACGGCAAGTGGTGCAATTGCGTGTCCTATCAGTGAGGCTCAAAATGTCGAAGCATGGGTTGGCCGGCCTGTTGGCTCTGGCGTCGTTCGCAAGCGCCGCGGACGTGGGCTTCCTGCGGCGCAATCTCCCCGATGTGCGTCCGCAAGCTGACGAGTTGACCGCTGGAGCAAGCGGCGCATCCTACAAACCGCTCTTCGGGGCCGGCGACCGCGAAGCCGATCAGCTCAAGAGCATCGTCCGATACGGCGAGCTCACGCTTCGCCCGGGCGCATCCAGCGCGATCGTGGAGCATCCGGACGAAGAGCAGATCTACTATGTCGTCGAAGGAAGTGGAACCCTGCTGTACCGGCTGGAGCAATCGCCCGTCCGGCAGGACGACTTCGCCTATTTGCCGCCGGGCGTGCGCCACGGCGTGGCCAATTCATCGGCCGCTCCGCTGCGCATGATCGTAATGGGTTATCGGATCCCGGTGGGGGTCGAAGTTCAATCCACGCCGGCATTGCTGCTCGCCAACTCCGGCGACGTGGCGCTACAGGTGCTGGGCCAGCACGGCCCGACCACACAATTCAAACTGCTGATGGGCCTCACCTCGAGCAAGCGGGACAAGCTGGCCGCGGCCTATGTGATGGACAGCCTGTTCATCATGGATTTCGCGCCCGGAGGAACCAACATCCCGCACCGCCATCCCGCGGAGGAGGAGATCTACCTGCTGCTGCGTGGAAGTGGCGAGATGGTGGCCGGATTGGACCAAGCGGGCCGCGAGATCCGCCACCCGGTGAAGGAAGGTGCCGCGTTCTTCTTCAAACCCGGGACTCAGGTGGGTTACTACAGCGGCGCGCACGAAGGGCAGCCGCACGATCTCATTCTGGCCGTGCGTTCGCAGATGCCGCGCCGGTGACCGCGCGTGCCCTCCCCAGGCCCCCTACTTCGGGAACATGTCCTGCAGCGCCGCGATCTCCGGCCTCCGCCCGTACTCGCACAATTCGAATGACTCGGCGTGCCGGACACCCTCCGCCTGTGCGCCGTATCGCTTCGCCAGCGCCGCCTTGACCGGTTCGCTGATCCGCTGCCCGCGTGTCTCCGAAAGCCATTTCTTGCGCGCCGCCGCATCCTGCGGCACCTGCGCGAGACGGTCGTCCACCCATGGCAGCCATTCGTAGACTTGCGACACGTGGGCATCCAGCGCGTCGATTTTCTTATCCCAAACGTCGTCGATCGCTACCACTACGTCGGGCCGGAACGGCGCCGGCTTCTGGAATCCATCCTCGTAGTAGAGAAAGATCGGATTCTTGCGCAGGGCCGGCACGTCCGGAACCACGTTCGGCACCACAACCATATACGCGGCGTCCTGCACCAGCACCCCGGTATATCGGTGATCGGGATGATAGTCGTTGGGACGCGGCGCAATCACAATATCGGCTTTCCACAGCCGGATCGCTCGGATAATTTGCTTCCGTACTTCCAGCGACGGCAGCAGCTCCCCGTCATGATTGTTCAGCACCTGGTACTCGGCGATGCCCAGCCGCTTCGCAGATAGCTGCGTCTCCGCGTACCGGCGCTTCGCCAGTTCCGTGCCGCGCTGCGTCTGGTGCCCCGCATCTCCGTTCGTCACGGACAGAAACTTCACCGCGTTGCCGGCCTTGGCCAATTTGGCGGCGGTTCCCGCGAACTTGATATCGCAGTCGTCAGGGTGCGCACCGATCGCGATGATCCGCAACTGGCCATTGGCCTGCGTACAAATCAGTAATAGAAGTGCTAACTTTCCAATCGACATGTGACACGACCTCCCCGATCGTTCGTTCACGCCTCGTCGCGTGAATTTCATTCTCGCAGGAACCGGCGCCTGCCGATCTCCGAAATGCGGTCCGGCGAGCGATACGATGAGTGGCATGAAATCTCTTGGACTGATCCTGGTCGCCTGCGCCACCCTCCGCGCCGGAAACGATGTTCGCGCCGGCCGCTTTGTCATCGAGCCTCCGACTCCGCACCTCGTACTGGGTATCGGGATCGAGATCCAAAATGCTGCCCGCGAAGCGCGCCGAACCCAAGGCCGCGGCCGGCGGGCGCACGCTTCACGTCTACACGCCCGACGTCAAGGAAACCAAACAGGAGCCTTCGTTTACCGGCCTGTACGCCGCACACAGCCCGGCGACGTGATTCTGGTGCATGCCGGCCTATACAAAGCCAACCGCCTGAACTCGCCGTTCCGGTAGAGCGGTGGTGTGCGGCAGCACCCATTCGGACCGGAAATACCCGACGGCAACTCGGAAAGAATCGGATATACTTCCGACAGATCTGGGTAGCCTGGTTAGGGACGGGGAAAGCCAATAGTGGGTGAGTTTCTCTGCCTTCAATAGGCAGGGCCATCAAAAACTGAAAGGGACTCAACGAACGTGCGATTGAAAATACAACTCACGTTGTCGGCGGTGCTGTCGGCGCTGACGCTTCTTCCAATCCATGCCGATCACGGAGACAACCAGGGAAGGGATACCGTGCTCTATGTATGGGCCGGCGATCAGGCCCGCGTGGCGCCGGATTTTCTCGCCGTGATCGATTTCGACGAGAATTCGGCGAACTACGGCAAGGTCATCAACACGGTTCCCCTGCCGCCTCCCGGGAATATCGGCAACGAGCCGCATCATTGCCATCTCTCCGCGGATCAGAGGATCCTGGGCTGCGGTGGCCTGCTCAGCCTGCTCAAAGGGCAGAACGGCATCTTCTTCTTCGACGTGACCGACAAGCGTCACCCGCGTTTTCTCTTTTCCGCCAAAGCCGTGCAATCCAGCATCACCGACGATTTTCTGCCGCTGCCGGAGGGCGGATTCCTCATTTCGCAAATGGGAGCGGCCGATGGGACCGCGCCCGGTCGCGTAGCGGAGTTTGACGGTTCCCTGCATTTCGTCGCCAACCACTTCGGCACGGTGTCCCTGTTCCAGGAATGGCCCACCTCGCCGCCGCTGGACGGCTTCAACCCGCATGGCATTTCGGCCCGTCCGGATCTGAACCTCATGATGACCGCGGATTTCATTCTGCCCGCCAGTACCCTGAATGTGGTGCCCGGCGATCCGGTCCTGCGCGGCTCGGTACGCATCTGGGATTACAAACGGCGGCTGATCACCAGGACCATCGACATCAATTCGCCGGAAGGCGGCCCGGCACAAGGCACCATGGACGTCAAGATGATCCCCAACGATCGTCATGGCTACGGCTACGTTTCCGGCATGTTCGACGGCCACATCTACCTGATCGATCCCATAGCCGGAACGGCGACCTCCGCATTCGATTGCGTAACCGTCACGCCGCACGTGGACACACCGGTCAGGGGCGGCATGGGCCAGTTGATGGCGATCCCGCGCGAAGGAAATCGCCTGATCTTCGCCCTCTTTCAGGCCGGTCAGGTGGGCATGCTCGACACCACGATCCGCGCCAACCTGAAACAGCTTTCGGTAGTGAGTTACGGCAAAGACGCCGGCCCGCACAACCTTGTGCTCAGCAACAACGAGGACCGGCTGATCGTGGGGGATTACTTCCTCAATGAAGATAATTTCGGGAAGGTTCATGCGGAAGGCGATCACAAGGTTCACGTCATTAGAGTCGGTGCGACGACCCTGACCGACGACCCGCGGTTCAAACTCGATTTCAACACGGCCTTCGCGACGGGCCCCGCGCGGCCTCATGGATTGGCCAGCAAATAGGACTATCGATTGAAACGGGTCTCCGGCGGCATCGGGGTTTTGCTGCTGCTGGCAGCGGGGTGTTCTCGCGCTCCGCTGCCCCAGCCTCGCATTCTCTATTACTACGATCCGATGCATCCGGCGTACCGCTCGGATAAGCCGGGAATCGCGCCGGACTGCAAGATGGCGCTCGTCGCCAGGTACGCCG
This sequence comes from Candidatus Acidiferrales bacterium, assembly GCA_035499435.1. Classification (GTDB taxonomy): domain Bacteria; phylum Acidobacteriota; class Terriglobia; order Bryobacterales; family Bryobacteraceae; genus Solibacter. The sequence goes on from DATJYW010000237.1 coordinate 4,340, forward strand.
GCGAGGTGCACGACGGCGCGATTCACCTCACGCCCGCGGAAGAGCGGGCCGCCGGTATCGAAACCGTGAACGCCACCGAACAGGCTGGACAGCGCGAAATCCGGGTGCCCGGCAAGGTGGCCGCCCCCGAATCGCGCCGTTACAAGGTTTCCGGCGGGGCCGATGGACTGGTGCAGAAAGTCTTTGCCGAAACCGGCGCCCTGGTGCGCCAGGGTCAGGTGCTGGCCAGCTACATCAGCCGCGACGTTTCCACCCCGCAGCAAGGCTACATCTATGCGCTGGATGCGGTGGATCGGGTGAAGAAAACCGCCGGCTACACGCAAGACCAGCTCGCTTCGGCGGTGCGTCAGCTCGACCTCGCTCACGAGACCTTGCTTCAACTCGGGATGGACGAAGCACAGATCGCCGGGCTGGCCCGAACCCGCACCGAGACGCGCGAGTTCAGCCTGACGGCGCCCGTCGACGGCATAGTCACGGCGCGCAATGCCGCCTCCGGCACGCGCTTCTCCAAGGGCGGCGACCTTTTCGAGATCGCCGCGATCGATCCGGTGTGGATCGAAGCATCGGTGTTTGCCGCCGATGCCGGCGCGCTCGCCGGCGTGGCCTCCGCGCATGTCCAGACACCCGATGGCCGCCGCATCGCGGCACGCCGCCTTCCGGCCGTGGCGCAGTTCGATACGGAGGATTCGCGTGCCGGCGGTCTCACTTCGCTGGTCCGCCTGGAAGCCGCCAACGGCGCCCGGAGCCTCCTGCCCGGCATGTACGTGACGGTGGTCTTCGAGGTGCGCACACTCAAGGGGCTGGCCGTGCCGGCCGAGTCGGTCATCGACAGCGGCACGGCTTCCCACGTCTTCGTCCGCAGAAGCGACGGGGCCTTCGAAGCTCGCCGGGTAGCCACCGGATGGCGTACGCCCGAACTCGTGCAGGTGCTGGAGGGCCTGCGGTCCGGCGAGGCAGTGGCGCGGTCGGGCGTCTTTCTTCTGGATTCCGAAACCCGGATCAGGAGCGGCGGAGTCGTCCAGTGATCCCGCGGATCGTCCGGTTCTCGATGGAGCGGCCGGCGCTGGTGGCCGGGATCGCGCTTGCCCTGTGTTTATTGGGCTTTTCAGCGGCCTTTCAACTGCCGAAGGACGCGCTGCCGGAGATCGGCGAAACACAGGTCATCGTCTATTCGGAATGGGACCGCGATCCGGCGCTGCTCGAGAACCAGGTCACGTATCCCATCGTCACGCGGCTGATGGCTGTGCCGCATATCAAGGCGGTCCGCGGCATCAGCGATTTCGGACGCTCGTTCGTTTACGCGGTCTTTCAGGACGGCACCGACCTCTATTGGGCTCGCAACACCGTGCAGCAGTACTTGGCCGAGGTCGCTCCCGAACTTCCCGCCGCCGTGAAAACCAAGATCGGACCGGATGCAACCGGCCTGGGGTGGGTCTTCCAGTACGTAGTCATCGATCCGTCCGGACGCCGCAGCCTCGCCGAGCTGCGGTCCGTGCAGGACTGGTACATCCGCTTCCACCTTCGCGCCGTCCAAGGCGTGGCCGAGGTGGCGACCGTGGGAGGATTCGAGCGGCAGTATCAGGTCGCTCTCGATCCCGTACGCTTGCGCGCGGCCGGCATCTCCATTCGGCAGGTATCGGAAGCGGTGCGCGCCGGCAACCAGGAAACCGGTGGCCGCGTGCTCGAGACGGCAGGCGCGGAATACATGATTCGGGGACATGGCTACGCGCAGTCCGCCGATGACATCGCCGGCATCGCGATTCCTGGAACCAGGCTCCGGGTTCGTGACCTGGGAACGGTTGCGCTGGGCCCGGAGCTCCGGCGCGGAGCGGCGGACTGGAACGGTTCGGGCGAGGTGGTTTCGGGAATCGTGGTCATGCGCGACCGCGCCAACGCTCTCGAGACGATTCGCCAGGTCAAACGCAAGCTCGCGGAGATCAGGCCGGGCCTGCCGGATGGCGTCGAGGTGCGGGCGGTCTACGATCGCTCCGCTCTGGTCGAACGGGCGATCTCCGGAGCGGAAACGACCTTGGTGCAGGTTGTTCTGACGGTCGTGTTGGTGATCGTCCTGTTCCTGGGCTTCTCGCCGGCGGCGCTGATTCCGGCCGTGACCCTTCCGGCGGCCTTGCTGCTCGTCGTCGCTGTCTTGGGGCCGCTCGGAATCAGCCTGAATTTGATGTCGCTCGGAGGCCTTGCGATCGGCGCGGGCGCCCTGGTGGACGCCTCCATCGTGGTCGTGGAGCAGGCACAAAAACGGATCGAGGAGTGGCGGCAGGCGGGGCGGGGAAGCCGCCGCCAGGCGATCGCCGGCGCTGTCCTGGAGGTGACGCGCCCGGCCTTCTTCGCGCTCATGGTGACGGCGGTGGCGTTCCTCCCGGTGCTGGCGCTGGAGGGCCGCGACGGCCGGCTGTTTCATCCCCTCGCATGGGCCAAGAGCCTGACCATGGCAGCCGGCGCGCTTCTGGCAGTGACGCTGGATCCGGCGCTGCGGCTGTGGCTCGCTCCCCTGGATCGCAAGCGAAGCGTGAAGCCGGAGCGGAATCATCTGCTGAGCGGACTGCTCATCCGTTGCTATGAGCCGGTAGTGCGATTCTGCCTGCGCCATCGCCGCGCCGTTCTCGCCATTCCCGTCGTGCTGCTCGTCTTGACCGTTCCTGCCGCATTGCAGATCGGGAGCGAGCTGATCCCAGCCATCGAGGAAGGCACGCTGCTCTACATGCCTACGACCGCGCCGGGCATTTCCATCGGCGAGGCTACCCGCCTCCTGCGCACGACGGACCGGATCATCAAGTCGTTTCCCGAAGTCGAGGCCGTGCTCGGCAAGGCGGGCAGCGCGTCCACCGCGACCGACCCCGCGCCGCTGTCGATGCTCGAGACCATCGTGGTGCTGAAGCCGCGCGGCCAGTGGCCGCTGGTTCCACGGTGGTACTCGGCGTGGTCTCCGGCGTGGCTTGCAGCGCCGCTGCGGCATGTCTGGCCCGACCGGATGAGCGAGCCCGAACTGGCGGCCAAGATGGACACTGCGCTGCGCCTGCCAGGTGTTTCGAATTCCTGGACCATGCCGGTGCGCGGCCGAATCGACATGCTATCGACGGGACTGCGGAGCGCCATCGGCTTGAAGGTGTCGGGACCGGATTCCGCGGGCATCGAGGAGCTCGGCGCGCAAATCGCATCGGTTTTGCGAGCAATGCCGGAGGCACGGTCGGCCTTCGCCGAACGAAACAACAGCGGCCGCTACATCGACATCGACTGGGACCGCGGCGAGCTGGCGCGTCAGGGCGTCAGCATCGAAGAGGCGCAGCAGAGTGTGGAGCGCGCCATCGGCGGGGAAATGGTGACCACCGTGATCGACGGCCGCGCCCGCTATTCAGTGAATGTGCGCTACGCGCGCGATTTCCGCTCAGACCTGGAGGCGCTGCGTTCGGTGGTGGTCGCGTCGGCGGACGGATCGAGGCAGTTTCCGCTGGGCCAGGCCGCTTCCGTGCGCTTCACCGACGGCGCTTCGATGATTCGCGATGAGAACGGCCTGCTGACGTCGTATGTCTACCTGGACGTGCGCGGAAAGAATACCCGATCCTTCATCGGACGCGCGCAACGGCTGCTCGCCGAACGCGTGGCGGTGCCCGCGGGCTACAACATCTCCTGGAGCGGCGAGTACGAGGAATCCGAGCGCACGCGGCAGCGCCTGCAATGGGTCGTGCCGTTCACAGTCCTGCTGGTCTGCGGGCTGATCTACGCCAACACGCGCTCGCTGGTTTCGGCCGGAATTGTGCTGCTCGCCGTTCCGTTTTCCTGCATCGGCGCCATCTGGATGCTGTACCTCGCCGGATACCAGATGAGTCTTCCGGTGTGGATCGGTTTGATCGCGCTGGTGGGCGTGGATGCGCAGACTGGCGTATTCATGCTGCTCTACCTCGACCTGGCCTGGTCGGCGGCGGCCCGCGAGGGCCGTCTGCGAAATGACGGAGATTCCGTGGAGGCCATCGTACAGGGAGCGGCGCGGCGCATCCGGCCGAAGTTCATGACCGTGGCGGCCATGTTTCTCGGACTGATCCCGATTCTCCTATCGGGCGCGACCGGATCGGGCATCATGAAACGCATCGCGGCGCCCGTTGTCGGCGGCCTCGCGACGTCGTTCCTCATGGAATTGCTCGTCTATCCGGTGCTGTACGCCATTTGGAAGGCGCCCCGTGTCACAAACCTGCCCCCACAGGTGCCAACCCCTGTGGGGCCGGCTTCAGCCGGCGCCGGACTTTCAGTCCGGCACCCCGTAGTCTCAGCCAACCGGCCCCGCTGATTCAGGAATCAGCCGAGCCCGCGGCACGGCAAAGCTCGGCCAGCGTTTCCTGTGTTCCCTCGGGACTGGGCGCCTTTTCCGGAGGGATCCACTCGAGCGGCGACCCTGCCGCGATCAGCAGCCGCGCCACGCCGATGTGGTCGCCCTGATTGGGCCTGTGGCTCCATCCCTCGGTCGCCCAGACCAGCGGCGTGGCGGAAAACATGCCGTCCACCGCGTTGACGGACGCGCCGTAGGCAAGCAGCACACGCACGGCTTCGACGCGCCCGCCCATCGCCGCCCGATGCAGGGCGGTGACTCCCTCGGCATCCTTCGCATTCGGGTCGAACCCGCACGCCAGCATGGTTTCGAGGATGGCGGCATCCCCGCGCTCGGCCGGCACGTGCATCATGAGATGATGCTCGGTGTGAAGCTCGCCGCGCAGAGCGGGGTGCTCGTGCAGCATGGACTCGGCGAGCGGGCGGTCGCCGCGCGCACAGGCCGATACGAAACGCTCCAGCAGCGAGCGTTCATCCTTCGCGCCGCGCGCCAGCAGCCACGCTGCGATGTCGTGATTCCCGTGCAGCTCCGCCACCGTGTGCGCCGTGCGGCCGTCCGCGCGCCGCTGTTGGATATCGGCGCCGTGCTCCACCAGCAGCTCCACCATCGGGACGTCCCACCGTTCGGCCGCGACATGCAGCGGAGCGTCGCCGGCCTCGCCCCAGGAAAGATTGGGGTCGGCGCCGTGCTCCAGCAGCCAGCGCACTCCAGCCGCGTTCCTGGCCCAACCCAGGATGTACCGGAGCGGCGGAACTCCCCCGGGAATCCCGTTGACGTTCACGCCAAAGCGATACAGCAGTTCCAGGGCAGCGAGATTTCCGCCTCCTGCATTGATGTGCATCGAGACACCGTCTGTCGGATTCGCCCCGCCTTCCAGCAGCAGCTCGGCGAGCGGCAGGTGGCGGACGTCGCACAGCGCGCCCCAAAGTGCCGTCCGCGGCAGCTCGCGATGCCAGTTCCAATGGTATTCGGCGTTGGGATTCGCGCCTCGCCGCAGCAACCCGCGCGCGATCGCGACCAGTCCGTCCGCGCGCTCCGGAGCATCCTGGCTCATCGAGGTGTGGCACACGTAGAGCAGCGGCTCCCAATTCTGAGCTCCACCCGCCTGGAGTGCCGCTTCGGGATGCTTCTCGAGTCGCGCTTCCACTGCCGCCGCGTCGCCCAGCACCAGCTCGGTGTACAGGTTGGCGTTGGCGATGGCGGGATATCGCGCCAGCAAGCGCAGCGCGCGCGCCTGCGCGCCGCCGGTTGCGCAGCGAACGAATTCCTCCACCGCCGCCGCGAACGACAGCGACTGCTCCTCCACGTGCTCGCGCAGCTCGTTCCACGATTTGAAGCCGTACTCGCGCGCGAGGACGGATTGGGCATCGTGCAAGGCGAGGCTCATCTCGCCCAGCTCAGCGACGGATTTGCGCGCCAGCGAGGGCAGAGCCTGAAACCGCTGGAGCGCGTCCGGATCTTTGGCGTGCGCGGCGTGAAGTAATGATTTGGCCTGTTTCTTGAGCTGCTCCAGATTGGCGCGCTCGGGTAAGTTCTGCGACGTCATAACAACCTCCATGCTTCAGCCTGCGGTTCGCAATCAGGCAGCACGGATTGTGGACGTGCAGTGAATTTTCTGCCGGCAGTGGGCTTAGCCCTTCGCGCGAACCTGCTGGCGCCTGTAGCGCACGACATACGAAATATCACGAAGGGCCGAAGAGTGTCAAGAAAACGCGCCCGGCGGAGCTCGAACTATCGTGATTCTGCGCCCACAATCGCCCGAATCATGCCGTCGCTCTTGGTCATGATGTACAACCCGCCGGCGGCGTCCATGCCCAACCGGATGTCCGACCGGCCTCCGGGCACCCGCTCCGCACCCGGCAGATGTTCCGCCTTGCCGCCGCGCGCATGATACGCGATCTCGTTGATCGGGGCCATCCTCTCGTAGACATTGCCGTTCCAGGCGATCTTCACATCGTGCATCTCGGCCATGGTCTTCGGATCGCCGTCGTCGGCCGCCACC
>DATJYW010000238.1:0-31117 GCA_035499435.1 Candidatus Acidiferrales bacterium
TTCGGCGGGTACACCAGCGTGGCCCCCGGCTCCTGGATGGAAATCTACGGATCGAATCTCTCGGCGACCAACCGCGGCTGGGGCGCCAACGATTTCACCGGCGCCAAAGCGCCAACGAGTCTGGATGGCGTCAAGGTCACCATCGGCGGACAGGCGGCCTTCATCGACTTCATCAGCCCGGGGCAGGTGAACGCGCAGGTGCCGTCGAACGTGGCGACGGGACCGCAGCAGATGACCGTGACCGCGCCCGGCGGCACCAGCTCGGCTTACAACATCACCGTGAACCAGACACAGCCGGGGCTGCTGGCGATCCCGTCGTTCGTGGTATCCGGAAAGCAGTACGTGGTGGCGCAGTTTTTGGACGGGAGCTTCGTGCTGCCGCCAGGGACGCTGTCCGGCGTGACCACGCGGCAGGCCAAGCCGGACGAGACGATCGTCATTTACGGCGTCGGGTTCGGCCCGGTACAGGATGCCAACGGAAACGACATCCCGGCCGGCACCGTGGTGAGCGCGGCGAACAAGCTGGCCAATTCGTTCAGCATGTCGATCGGCGGATCGACGGCGTCCGTGCCGTACCAGGGACTGGCGCCCAACTTTGTCGGGCTGTACCAGTTCAACGTCGTGGTTCCGAACATCGCCAACAACGATCTCGCTTCGTTGTCCTACACGCTGAATGGTACGGCCGGTACGCAAACCTTGTACCTCGCCGTGCACAATTAAGCGTGCAGAATTGTGCAGAACGGTGCTTGCGGGCAGATTCGAATTCCGCAATAATACGGATCAGTCCGCTGTACCGTATGGATTCACACCGGCACGCGCCTCCATTGCGGAACGAACTGGTGACTGCCCTCGCATCGTGTGCGGAAACTCCGCTAAAAACCGGAGCCATGCGATTTCTCCGTGGGCTCTCCTCCGATGAGTTGCAATTCATCGCCGGGTTTATGGGAGAGTGCCTGCTGGAAGCGGCTTTCGGTAACCGGGGCCAGGACAGCGCGCGGACGCCGGAACCCGATTCTCCGCGGCACGGTTTGACGGACCGGGAACACAAGATGATTCTGCTCCGGGAGTTTCTGGCTATTGCACAATCCCGCCGGCCGCCTGCGGCTCCAGCTTGATTTCGCCAAAAGTAGTCTCGTACTGCGTCACGTTCTGCTGCAGGACGTTGAGCAACGCCTTGGCCTGCTGAGGGCTCACGTAAATCCCCTGGAAGTTGTGAATGGCGACGTTGTCCGCGGCGGTCTGGCTGACCCGGCCGAACATCAGGAAGAAGTCCCATAAATTCACGCGGATCTGCACGCTGTTCGCGTAATCTTCGCGGTATTCGGGCGTGTTGATGAGTTGAATCTTGGGCGCCGGCTGTTGCGTCATATCGGTTAGCGTAGCACTCAGCGGGTTTAGCATTTTTTACGAAAGCCAAATAAACCGTCTTGACGTTGGCTGCATCCTTGCAAAGTGAGGAGGGCGCATTCATGATGAAGTCGATGCTCGAACACAACACTCAGGGGCTGGCGCACTGCCCGATCTGCACTCATACCGTTCCGGCCGATATCGATTTGCGCGGCCGGTACCCGCGGGTTGCCAGAGGGCAGAAGTGCCCGCGCTGCGGATCTTCCCTGGAAGTCGCGGTGGTCGTGCAAATCCCGGACGCAGCCTGATCCAAGGGTAGTTGTGGGGCGCCGCACTTTCTGGCATATTGAAAGTGGAACTTCGGATGAAACGTAAGCCGCAGGCAAAAGCCGACCCGGTGATTCCGGCAGACTTGCTGGAACAGGCGAAGCAGTCCATCTCGCCGGACCGTTTGAAGAAAACGGTTCCCTGCTCGGTGTGCGGCGCCGAAACCCCTGTAATTGCCGCGGGCGAACCGCTCTGCTGGGTGTGCCGGAGGCTGAAAATCAGCGCCTGGCGCGAAATCGAACAGCAGATGCCGATGCAGGAATAGCTTTCAGCCATCAGCCCTCAGCTTTTAGCCTTCAGTCATCAGCGCGGGCAGAGAACAGTCCGACCGCGAAGGGGTCTTAGCTGATAGCTGAAACCTACTTCCCTATCGGCTGCTTTCAATCGCCTGGGCCACCTCTTCCCATTCCAACATCAGCGCCTCCAGGTCCGCACGGCGCGCGGCCAGCAGCTCCGTATTCAGCTTCGTCTCTTCCACACTCACAAAATTGGATAGAGCCGCTTCGTAGTCCGCGATCTCCACTTCCAGACGCGTCACTTCGTCCTCGATGGCCCGTCGGCGCTCCTTCATCTGCCGGAGCTTGATCGGGTTGAGACGGCCGGTGCCGGCAGGTTTGGCGGCGGGCGGCCGGGCCGGCGCGGCGACGGTTGCCGGCGCTTCCGGCTCCGTGCCTGCATCCGCCGGCGAAAGCCTCCCATCCGCGCCACTTTTCCGCCAAAGGTAATCTTCGTAATTGCCAGGATAAACGTTGACCTTGGCATTCTCCACTTCGACCACGCGCGTGGCGAGCTTGTCGATGAAATAGCGGTCGTGAGAGACGAAAACCACCGTGCCGTTGTATTCCTGAAGCGCGGTCAGCAGGACGTCCTTGGCCCGCATGTCCAGGTGGTTGGTAGGCTCGTCGAGCAGCATGAAGTTCGACGGCACCATCAGCATGCGGGCCAGGGCGTAGCGGTTGCGCTCCCCGCCGCTGAGCACGCCGATCTGCTTGAATACGTCGTCCTCACCGAACAAAAAGCTGCCCAGGATAGTCCGCAGCTCCGTGTTGGTCGCGCGCGGGGCCACAGCCGAGAGGTCGTCCATAAGCCGCGCCTCGGGATCCAGCTCCTTGTACTGGTCCTGCGCGAAGTAATCGGGTTGGGCGTTGTGCCCGAGAATGTACTCGCCCGAGGTGACCGGTTCCGCGCCGGCCAGGATCTTGATCATGGTGGACTTGCCTGCACCATTCACCCCCACCAGCGCCACGCGGTCGCCTCGCTCGATGATCAGGTCGGCATCCGCAAACACGAGGTGGTCGCCATAGGCCTTGGAGACCTTTTTGAACTCGGCCGCGATGCGCCCGCTGGGCTTGGGCTGCGGAAAGCTGAAGTGGATGGTCTTCTCTTCCGGCGGGATCTCGATCCGCTCGATGCGCTCCAGCTCCTTGATCCGGCTCTGCACCTGCTTGGCCTTGGTGGCCTGGTAGCGGAAGCGGTTGATGAATGCTTCGAGCTGGCGAATGCGGTCCTGCTGGTTCTCGTAGGCGGCGATCAACTGCGTCCGGCGCTCGGTCTTCTGCTGCTCGTAGCGGGTGTAGCCACCGGTGTAGAACTGCAGCGCCTTGTTCCACAGCTCGATCACTTTGCGGACCGTCACGTCGAGGAAATACCGGTCGTGGGACACCAGCACGAAAGCGTGCGGGTACGCGCCTAGGTATTCCTCGAGCCAGTTGCGCGCTTCCAGATCGAGATGGTTGGTCGGCTCGTCGAGGAGCAGCAGGTTCGGTTTCTCAAGCAGCAGCTTGGCCAGCGCGATGCGCATCTGCCATCCGCCGGAGAATTCTTCGGTGCGGCGCGTCCAGTCGCGCTGCGGGAAACCCAGGCCGCTGAGAACGGCGCCCACCTGGGCTTCGATGGCGAACCCGTCGCCCGCCCGGAACTCGGATTCGGCACGGTGAAATCGGTCGGCAACCTGGGCATATTCCGCACTCGCGGGATCCAGCTCCGCCATCCGGTGCGCCAGGCGCTCCTGTTCGAGCTCCAGCTCGCGCAAACCGGCGAATACGGTCATGCACTCGGCGAAAACGGTGCGGCCGGAGAGAGATAGCCCCTCCTGCGGAAGGTAGCCGATGGTAACGCCTTTCTGAGTGGCAATCGAGCCGGAATCGAGTCCCTCGATTCCGGCGAGAACTTTGAGCAGCGAGGACTTGCCGGTGCCGTTGCCTCCCACGATTCCGGCGCGTTCATTGGGCGTAACCAGCCAGTCCGCGCTTTCGAAAAGGATCTTGGGGCCGTAGCGTTTGCCTGCCCCGGAGAGTTGAATCATTGCCTGAAACCATTGTACCGGGGAGCCCCGGCTGGACGAAGCAAACGTATCGTAGGTTACAATTAAAGAGATGGCGGTGCGCGGCCCGAACGTGTCACTGGTTTCGTGGAGCGTGCCGGAGTGCCCCTTCACGATCGAGTACTCGGCGCGCGTGCTGGACGACATCCGGCTCACCGTGACCGACGCCTTCTTCTCCCTGCCGCGCGGCGGGGCGGAGATCGGCGGCATTCTTACCGGGACCTTCGCGGAGGGGCGCGTAACAATTCTCGGCTACGCTCCCCTGGAATGCGAGCACGCGTTCGGGCCGTCGTTCACAATCTCGCTGAACGATGAAGTCCGCCTGAAGAAACTCCTCGCCGACGCGCCGCAGAACTTCCCCGGAATGCGTGTCTTGGGGTGGTACCACTCCCACACGCGCAGCGGGATCTTTCTCTCCGAAACAGACCTCGAAGTTTACAATCTGTTTTTCCCGGAGCGCTGGCAGGTGGCCATGGTGATGAAGCCGCACACCTTCGAGCCTGCCCGGATCGGGTTCTTCTTCCGTGAAGCGGATGGCAACATTCACACCGTGGCTTCCTACCGCGAGGACGTGGTCGACGCCCAGCCAATCCATCAGGTAGTGCCCGATGCGCCTCCGCCTGTGATGGAGATACCGGTGCCGAGGAGCGCCGCGCGGGAGCGGGCTCACCGGATCCTGAACGAGGTGGAGCTGGACGTTTCGGCCGAGCCGGTCAACGAGGAGGCGCCCGCCCCGCCGGAACGGCTGAAGCCGGTCCCCCAGGCCGAAGCACAGCCGCCGGCACAGGTGGCTCAGCCGGAACCCTCCGTGCCCAGGTTTCTCACCGAAGAGGAGTGGCCGGCACGCGGGCGCCGCATAGTCAAGATCGTGGTGGCCGCGGCGCTCACACTCGGCATCGTCGGCGCCGCCGTGCAGACCCGGGATCTCTGGATGGCGAAATTCAGGGCGGTCGCGCAGCCGGCCCCGGCGCCGCCGCCGCCTTCCATGGGCCTGCACACCACCGACCATGACGGCCAACTGGAGATCGCCTGGGACCGTACGTCCCCGCTGTTGCGGCAGGCGGCCGGGGGTGTGCTGGAGATCAGCGACGGAGGTCCGCTGCCCCAATCCATCCGGCTGGATCCGGCCCATCTGCAGACCGGAACCTTCACCTACGGACGACAGGGTGAAAAGGTCGACGTGAGACTGATCGTGCGCGCGCCGGACGGACACGAGCTGCGCGAGGTGACGGCGTTCCTCGGCAAGCTGCCGGAGCGAAGACAGCCCGTGGCCGAAGACGAAGAAGCGCGCAAAGAACGCGAGCGGCTGGCGGTGGAAGCCGCCAAGCTCAAGACCGACCTGAACTGGCAGGCGGTCAAGACCAGGAAACTGGAGAAGGACCTGCAAAGCGTCCGCGACGAGCTTCGCAGGGAACAGCAGAAGCGTCTCATGAACCAGGCGGGCCGGTAGGCCGGCTACTTACCCTCGCGCGCCGGCACGATCCAGAGATACAGGCGGTGACTCAGGAACGTGTCGTCGTCCGTGTTGGGAACGGTGAACTCCTTCTCGGGCTTCCAGTCTCCCATGTCGAAGGTGTTGGACACGATGCGCGTGCCGGGCTTGAGGTCGGCCAGCAGCTTGGGCTTGAGCTTGAGGTTCACGCTGGAGAGCAGGAAGAGAGTAACCACGCTGGCTTCCTTGATGTCGGCCTGAAACAGGTCGTTCTCTTCGAACCGCACGAGCTTCTCCACTCCTGCCCGTTTCGCGTTGGCATTGGCCTCGGCGATCCGCTGCGGGTCGATGTCGATGCCCACGGCCTTGGCGCCGTAATTCTTGGCGGCTGCCACCACGATGCGTCCGTCGCCGCACCCGAGGTCGTAGACGACGTCCGTGTTCTTGACGTCCGCAAGTCTGAGCATCGCCGCGACCGCTTCTTCGGTGGTAGGGACATAGGGCACGTCGAGCGGTTTCCGCGGCTGCCCGTTTTGCGCGGACGCGGCTGCCAGTCCCAGAATGGCGAATGTACAAACGCCCACAATACATCTGCGGAGCTTCATGCGTGGCACCTCCGTCAGACGAGCGTATCGCAATTTGGCCGCGGATGCAGCGAAAGGATCTTGAACAAATCCGTGTGCATCCGTGGCCTGGTTACTTAGAACGCCAGTTTCGCCGAGATCTGGAGCATCCGCGCGCGGTTGGCCTGCGACGTGATCGTGCCGAACGCCGAGTTGCTCACCTGCGTGTTGGGCGCCGCGAACGTGGGATGATTGACCACGTTGAAAGCGTCGCACTGCAGCCGGAAGCTGGCCCGCTCCTTGAAGTGGAATTCTTTGAGCAGCGAAAGATTCCAGTCGTTGATGCCGTCCTGGCGGACATCCCCGAAGGTCGTCGAGAACGTGCGGATATGGTATTGGAACTGGTCCGCAGTCTTCAGATCGAACACCGACGTGTTGAAGGCCGGGCCGTCCGTGAGCCGGTTGTTGAGGTCCAGCTTGCCGCCCAGGTAGACGTAGTCGCCGGGCGTCGTCGTGCTGCCGTTGACGAAGGTCACCGGCGCACCTACCTGGAACGTGTACGTGCTGCTGATTCTCCATCCGGCAAACAGCTTGTTGGCCAGGTTGGACTGGAAACTGACCGTCCGTCCCACGCCGAAAGGTAGTTCGTACACCACCGCCGTCGAGATGCGGTTGGGATGATCGAACGGCGACAGGCGGTGTTCGGGAGTGGGATCGGTGTCGTTGAGCCAGGTGGTCTCGTCGATCATCCGCGAGCGCATGTAGTTGGCGATTACGGAGAGTCCGCGCGAGATGCGCTTCTGTACACGCACGTTGAAACTCTCGTAGTAAGAGCTGCCGAGATTGAGGTCCTGCGCGATGACGCCGGAGCTGCCCGAACCGGTTCCGGCCGGGAATTGCGGGTAGCGGGAAAGCAACAGCGCGGTCGTGGCCGTGGTGCTGGTTCCGGTAGCGGTCTGCAGCCCGTAGAACGGGTTCGGCACCGTCGCCGTGAGGCCCGAAATCAGCGCCTGGTCCCGCACCGGCAGCGTGCTGAGGTACTGGCGCGGCAGAATGTTCTGCTGCGTGTAGGTGATGGGCAGGTGAACCGCGTGGTTGCCCATGTAGACCACCTCGAGCATGGTGTTCGGCGTGAGCTGGTGCTGGATGCCGAAGTTCCAGCGCAGCGAGTACGGGTTCTGCATCTCCGGGTTGAAGTAGCTGACGGTCTGTCCCGCGAAGGTCAGCAAGCCGTTGGCGCTGCCCACCGGATGCAGGATGTTGCCGCCGGGGAACGGATCGCTCAAAGTGGCGAACGGCGTGACGTAGTTGTTATTGCTCGGGGTTACCGAGGTCGACTGGCTGAATCCCTGCTGGTTCAGGATGGCGCTGGTGGAGTACGCGCCGCTGATCTGCAGCGTGGAAATCGCGATGGGCGTGGTGAACATGGCGAACCCGGCGCGGATCACGGTCTTGCCGTGCATGCGGTCCGGCGACCAGGCCAGGCCCACGCGCGGACTGACCAGGTGCGACGTGTTGTGGAAGATGGCGTTGTCCTGCGGTGTGGCGAACGTCAGGCCGCCGTTCACCAGGAACTGGCTCGCCGGAAGCTGCGGCAGCGGATTCTTGGCGTAGGCAGCCTGGGCGGCGGGAGCCAGCGGGCTCGGTGTGTTGGCCGCGAAGCCGTTGACCACGCGCGCCCACTTCTCCCGATACGAGAAATCGTGATCGAAGCGCGCGCCCAGGTTGATGGTGAGGTTGGGACGCACGCGCCAGTCGTCCTGTACGAAACCGGCGCCGTAATACTGGTACAGCATGGCCGAGGTGTTGATGTCGTACGTGCCGCCCGTGGGCAGGCCCAGCATGAACTCGGCAAAATCCTGCCCGGTGGCCACCGAGCTGGACGCGTTGCTCGCCGAGCGCACCCAGGTGTTCGCGGTAAATGCGATGTTGCCCGTCGAGTTCCCGAAGGTCATGTAGTTCAGACGATACTGCCGGAAGTCCGCGCCGGCTTTGATCTGGTGTGCGCCCCGGATGGCGACCCAGGTGGTGTAGACCTGCGCGGATTGCGAAGGCAGCAGGTTGGCGCCGTTCATGCCCAGGGGATTGAACGAATTGGTGGCAAACGTGATGTAGGGCAGTTGCAGGTATTGCGAGTTGCCGGATAGGTACGCGGGGAATCCGAAGGAGGTGGGATTGAACCCGGCGCTGGGCGCCGAATGGTCTTCGTACATGCGCGTGAAGTTGGCGCGGATGTCGAGCACATTCGTGGGGCTAAGCGTGATCACCTCGTCCACGCTGCCGCCGTCATTGGAGCGGCTGAGGTTGGAGCCGGTGGAGATGTTGTTGAAGTAGTTGTTCTTGGTCTGGAAGTAGTCGGTGTGGCGGACGTTGAAATAGGTGCGCGAGCGCGTACTCAGGTTGATGTCCATGCGGCCGAACTCGTTGGTGTAGCCGTCTACGGTGTTGCTGGTATTGGCGAAGTTCTGGATCCCATCGGCGCGCGTAAGCGAGGTCACGATCGGCGCCGGATAAAACTGCAGATACTTCTGCGCGATGGCGTTCAACTGGGAGGCCGGAATCTTGTTGCCCGGGTACGCCGTGCGCACCACCGTGGAGCCGTTTAGGACCGCCGTGCTGGGATCGTAGATCAGCGTCGGGGTCAGCGGAGCCGGGACCGTGAGGAGCTGAGAAAAATCGCCGGTGCGCTCGGCGGCGGTGGGAACCGTCAGGAACGTCGTGTTGGGAGTCGAGTCCTGCAGGCCTTCGTAGGCGAAAAACCAGAAGATCTTGTTGCGGCCGTCATACACCTTGGGCAGATACATCGGACCGCTGGCGGTGCCGCCCCACTGGTTGAAGTGGGTGATCGTGTTGGGCTGGCCGGCCTTGTTGTTGAAGAACGTGTTGGCCGTCATGTTGCTCGGCTGGTTCTTTTCGTAGAGCGTGCCGTGAAGGACGTTGGTGCCGCTCTTCAGAACCACGTTGGCCGTGCCGGCGCCGGAGTGCCCGTAGGCGGCGTCCGTATCGAAGGCCTTCACGCGGACTTCCTGTACGGCGTCCTGCGGAGCGCTATAAGCGAGGCGGCCGTCCCACGTGGTATTCGGCACACCGTCGATCATCAGCTCGTTGGTCTGGCTGGGGGAGCCGGCGATGCTCCATCCCGCAGCGCCGCCGGACGCGAAAGGCTGCACCGTAGAGGGCTGGCCGGTCGAAATCACGCCCATGGCCAGCGACGCGAGCATCATCGGGGTGCCGCCATTGGAAGGCAGGTCCTCGACTTCCTTGGTGGTGATGGCCTGTCCCACCCCGGCATTCTCCGTGTTGATGAGCGGCACATCGGCGACGATCTCCACCGAGACCGAAGTGTCCCCGACTTCCAGACGGGCGTCGATGATCGGATGCTCGCCCGCACCGAGGTGGATGCCTTTGCGGTCGAAAGCCTTGAAGCCGGAAAACTGTATGTTGAGGTCGTAGTCGCCGGGCAGTAGAAAGGGCACGCTGTAATGGCCCGAGGAGTCCGACTGGGTCTCGACTTTCGCGCCGGTCTGAGCTCCGGTGACCGTGATTTTCGCGCCCGCGACGGCGGCACTGGTGGGATCGGTTACCGCGCCGCTGATCGTGGCGCGGAATTCCTGCGAAAAGCCGGCGCAGGCCAGGGCCAGGCCGAGCACCGGCAGCAGAATGCGTTTCATCTTAGTTTAAACTCCTGAAGTCCGGATCTTTGCCCTCCAGGTTAACTCATTTCATCTTCCCCCGCCGAGCCGCGATCGTAACAGAGCGTTCGCCAAACTGGCAGGAAATCACGCGTCGCGGCACTACCGCAATTGCAGCGCCGCTTGCAGGGCCCGCAGCCGTTCCGGCGAGCCCACCAGCAGGTTCGCGGGATAACGGCGATAATTCAGCATCTCGCTGTAGATCGTGCCTTCCTTACTTACATTCAGCGACCAGCCCGCGACATATTGCAGCCGCAGACTGCTGTCGCGGTTGATATCTGCGCCCTCCAGCCACGGCCGTAAGTCCGGCTCTTGTCCGGCATAAGTAGCCAGCATCTGCACAATATCTCCGAACCCTACCTCGCGGAGACTCTGCGCGATACGCGCGCCTTCGGGACGGTCCAGGCGCGCCTGCATCGCATCCACGTCGATCTTGGCCGGCTCGGTCTGGCCGAGCAAAACGATGTCGTAGCCGCCGCCGGATATATCGTTGCCCCAGATGGTGCCGTACGGGAAGACGTCGAAGAACGTCTTGATCTCGCTCTTCACGGTCTCGGGATCGCTTTCATAAAGCGGCACCCATTGCGTGATCACGCCGCCGGGGTTGAGGTGCTGCTTGACGAGTTCGAAATATTCCTTGGAGTAAAGCGTGGCGCTGCCCTTGACCCAGGGATGGATCGGGTCGCTGGTAATGATGTCGAACTTCTCGGGCGTGGTGAGCACGAAATGGCGCGCGTCGTCGTAGATGATCTGCGTGCGCCGGTCGTGAATGACGTTGTAGTTCTGGCTGGCGAAATACTTCGTGGCCGTGCGCGGGATGATCGGCTCCATCTCGCAGATGACGATGCGCTGGATCTCCGGATGCACCACGAAGCTCCCCGCCGTGACGCCCGCCCCGAAACCGACGATCAGCACCGACTTCGGATTCTTGTGCATGAGCGCCGGCATGTGGCCCAGCATGCGCTGAAGCCGCATATCGTAGGACTCGGTCGACGCCTCGACCTTGCCCGAGACGTGGAACTGCACCGCGCCGTCGTCCCATTCGGAGATGGCAATCGAGGAATTGATGCCTTCGCCGGTTTCCAGAATGCGCGAGCGCCCCATGGAGATCATGATGCGCCGGCCGTAGGCGATCAGCATGCCCGGCACGGGCTCGACGGTGACGGCAAGAAAGATCGCGATCCCGGCGGCGACCGCTGCCGGCGCGAGTACGGATTTGCGGAACGGTGACAACAGGGCCAGAATTCCGCTCGCGGCGGCGGTAAGGATCAGCACCTTTTCGCAGGCCGCTGTGCCAATCGCGGGAACCAGAATCAGGCTGACGCTGAGCGCTCCGATGATCGCGCCGGCGGTATTGGCGGCGTAAATCCCGCCCACGAGCTTGCCCGGGTCGTCCTGATCGCGTGCGGCCGCCGCGAGCGCCAGGGGGAAACTCGCGCCCCAGAATAGGGTGGCGGGCAGCAGGCCCCACGCGCACCGCACCATGTCGATCTGGAAGGTGTACCAGGGGCTGGTGGAGAGCAGCGCGTTAACCGGCCAGAACGGAAGTGATTCGGCGATCTGCAACGCCGTCCAGGCTACGGCGGCGGCAAGCAGAATCTGGCTCCAGCCCAGCAGGGCGCGGGGATTGCGGGCCGTGCGGGCCATCATCGAGCCCACCGCGCTGCCGATGCCGAGGCCGACCAGAAACACCGCCAGGATGATGGAGAAGGTGTAGACCGTCGCGCCGAGCATCAGGCCGAAGATGCGGGTCCAGATGACTTCTCCGGCGAGGGCCGTCGCGCCGGAAAGAGCGATCGTGATGTAGACCGGCCGCGCGCCGGCGGCAAAGATCGGCAGGGCAGCCGTCTCCGCTGGCGCCTTGTAGTCGGGCGCGCGGCGGGCGATAGCGAAACCGGCGAGCGCCACGGCCACGTTGATGGCAGCGGCCGCGAAGGTCGCCGTGGCCATGTCGAAAACTCGCAGCAGGTAGAAGCCGGCGATGAGGCATCCGCCCACCGCGCCCACCGTGTTCGATCCGTAGAGCAGCCCAAGCCAGGAGACTCCTTCGGGCGAAGTTTGGATCCAGCGCGAGGCGGCCGGCAGCGACGCGCCCATCAGGAACGTCGGCGGTACCAGGCAGAGCGAACAAACTACCGCGCGTAGCAGAATGGCGGGCAAACCGTGGCCCACTGAGGACGTGTAGACGAAATCCACCAGCGGCATGCAGAAGAGGACCAGGATGCCGCACGCGGCGATGCCGAGCTCCAGCTTGGCGTAGACCCGCATGGGATGCTGCCCCGCCAGCTTGAGGCGCGGCAGCAGGAGGCTGCCCGCGCAGAGGCCGCCCATGAAGGTGGCAAGAAGCACGGCGAGCGACACGGCGCTCGAGCCGATCACGAGCTGGAGCAACTGGTACCAGACGATTTCGTAGATCAGCGCGGCACAGCCGCTGCCCGCAAAGAGCAGCAGCATCGAGGGGAAAAAATGCCGGGGGGCGGCTACAGCCGCGCGGGCCGTGACGATTGGTTGGGCCAAACCGCATGATACATCACGCCGGCAGGCGCTCGCCGCAGCTTGACAGCACGCCTTGAAGCCCAGCAGAATAAACGCTGCGAGGGGATGAATGTACTTTCAACAGTTCTACCTGGGGTGCCTGTCGCATGCGTCGTATGTCATCGGCAGCCGGGGTGTAGCGGCGGTAGTGGACCCGCAGCGCGATGCGGGCATCTACATTGAAGACGCCGCGAAAAACGGGCTGCGCATCGAGCACGTGATCGAGACACACCTGCATGCGGATTTCATCAGCGGGCACCGCGAGCTGGCGGAGATCACCGGCGCAAAGATCTACCTGGGCGCGGCAGCAGGCGCGAAGTTCCCGCACGTGGCGGTGCGCGACGGCGACGAGATCCGATTCGGGAGCTGCATCCTCCGGTTCCTGGAAACGCCCGGACACACGCTGGAGAGCGTATCGATCTTAGTCACCGACACGGAACGATCCGCCGAACCGTACGCCGTGCTCACCGGCGATACGTTGTTCATCGGAGACGTGGGGCGCCCCGATCTCGCGCCGAACCATACGCCTCAGGAGCTGGCCGGGATGCTGTACGACAGCCTTCACGGGAAGCTCTTGTGCCTGCCCGACGATGTGCAGGTGTACCCGGCGCACGGCGCGGGGTCGCTCTGCGGCCGCCAGTTGAGCAGCGAGCGCAGTTCCACCATCGGCTTGCAGCGCGCCGCCAATTTCGCGCTCCAGGCGAAATCGCGCGAGGAGTTCGTAAAACTGTTGACGGCGGATCTCCCCGAGCGTCCCGGGTACTTCGCGCAGGACGCGGAGATCAATCGCAGCGGACCCGCGCCGCTGGCGGACTTGCCGGAGGTCGCGGCACTCGCGGCGCGCGAAATCGAGGCGCGGCAGCGCGGCGGCGCACTGGTGCTCGATACGCGGCCGGCGGCGCTGTTCGGCGGAGCGCACGTGCCCGGAGCGGTGCACATCGGCCTCAGCGGCCAGTTTGCGTCGTGGGCGGGGCGGATCATCGGCCTGAATCGCAAGATCATCCTGGTCGCGGAAGACCGCGACACCATGCTCGAAGCGCGCACGCGTCTGGCGCGGGTGGGCATGGAAGACGTGATCGGATACCTGGAAGAAGGCATGGCCGCCTGGTTCCACGACGGGCTTCCGGTGGAGCAGGTGCCCCAGATCACCGTGCAGGACCTGCATCGCGAAATGGAGCACGTGCAGTTGATCGACGTCCGCCAGCCCGGCGAATTTGAGCAGGGACACATCGCGGGCGCGCTGCTCAAGCCGCTGCCCAAGCTGTCCGCGATGCTCGACGGGCTGGATCGCGCGCGGCCGGTCGCGGTGCAATGCAAATCGGGCTATCGGAGTTCCATCGCTACAAGCCTGCTCCAGCGCGAGGGGTTCGCGCAGGTGGTGAACGTGATCGGTGGGTTCGACGCGTGGAAGACGTGTGGCCTACCCTGCACGCATCAGAACAGCTAGTGCTTTTGACCGTGAGAATCGATGCCAAACCACGTGGGGCAGCGCTTCAGCCTGCGCGGGACTTCAGTCCCGCTGGCTCGGTTTGGCAAGCCACGGCCCGCCGCGAACTGGATTCCGCTGCATTTGGAACTTCTTCACGCGGTCATCTCATTAGTTAGACGAATCGACAGCCGATAAACCAGTGCCAACACCTGTTCGCACCGGGCCTGGTTCCCCTTTGTCGGAAAACTTACCATAAATCGGGATTCTTGCCCTCGTTTGGCCCAGTGATTGGCGGGTTCATGAGACTTACACAGTGGCTGTTTGATTGCTAGCCACGCACACTGCCAGCGTATGCGCTGCCTCGTTCTGACATTTGGGCTGAAGCCCTGATATGACATACGCGACGTTAACTCGGGCGCGATAAACGGCCGGTGTTGTAATTACCTGCGGATAAGAACGAGCGATGTCCAATAGGGCTGTTGTAGCGGCGGCAGCCAGTAATGCCCACTCCACGTCCTCGGTTGTGAAGGCCGTGGGTCAATTACTTGAAAATATAGAGCCGGATCTCACTGCCCTGGTCAAGCGAGGGACGCGCGTCTTAGTCAAGGTTAATATGGGATGCTCGGGCGCGAGGGACCCGTCCCTTCGGCTTACGACGCATCCCGCCGTGGTTGAGGCAATTGTCAACTACCTCCTGGATTGTGGCGGCGTAGTATCTTTCGGCGATGACGTAGCGCGAGCCGGGAAGTACTGCGAACATATCTATCGTGCGACGGGAATGTCGACGGTTGCCAAGAGAACCGGGGCCACGCTTCTTGACTTTGTTTCGGAAGGAGCGCGCGAGGTCGGTAGTGGACTGCTCTATCCTCGAAAGTATCTGATTACGAATGCCTATTTCGACGCCGAGATAGTCATCAATGCTGCCAACTGCCGCTGTGGCCCGCCGGTCGTTGGTATGAGCGGCGCGATCAAGAACATGTTTGGCTGCGTCGTCGGGCTCCGGAAACAGGCGATCCATAATATCTTCGGCGCAGACCCGCCAAGGTTCGGTAGGGCAATAGCAGACATTCACCGTGTGATCCCGGCAGACCTTTCCTTCCTGGATCTTACAAGCGTCGCCGAATTCAGCGGAATCAGTTCGGTGCATCCCGTACATCTCATGCTGGCATCCGCCGACCCTGTCGCCCTGGATGCAGTGGCCGCCCATGCAATCGGATATGAGGATCTGCCTATCTGGCCGACGTACTATGGCGGAAAGATCGGACTGGGCTGCAACTCCATGGGGCAGATCGATATTCGCGGCCTCGGGTGGGATGCCTTTCCGAAGGCACGCCTGGCGCATCCACCAAGGCAGCCGCCGGCAAAGCATGCCCTGTACGACCGGCTCTCCAGAGCGATTAACTGCACCATCCTCCGGCCGCGGCCCACAATTGAAGCTCGGACTTGCACGGGATGCGGAGATTGTTACCGGCGCTGCCCGGTGAAGTGCATTGAGCACTCGCCGCACGATGTTTACGTGATCGATCATCATTCCTGTGTGGATTGTGGCTGCTGCATGAGAGTATGTGAAACTGCCGCCGCCCACACCGTATATTTCGGCTTGGCAAAGGCCGTTCGGGGAATGATGAAAGCGGCAAAGCGTCCTGCCGAGCCGCAGGGGAAACCTGCGTGACTCGATAGCTGGTGAGGCCTTGCCGTAAAAACGCATAGAGCACTCTGTGCGTGGCCTACCCTGCACGCATCCAGAGAATCAGGCCGCCTGATACCGCCGTGCCAAGCGCCAGAAGCACCGTTGCAACGGGATGGGATTGGCGCGTCTGCAACCAGAGACAGACGCCGGTCGCGGCCAGGGCCAGCAATATCGCAGCGGCCACGGGTGCGAGCGCGAACCCCCGCCCGCGGTGCAGAGAATGCAGTATGCGCAAAAACGGTCCGGCGGACAACCAGGTGCGGTGAGCCAACTGCACCGCGCTGACCACGAAAACGCTCAGGACAGGCAGCGCAACGAGCCCAACCATCCAATGCGTGCGGCGGAGTCGCCCGCGGGCGCCGCGGCGAGTCAGCAGCATCCACGCGCCGCTGCCCAGCATCGCAGCCAACGCCCACAGGGCGAGCTCGTTGTACCAGGCCCAGAGCTGCATCCGCCAGTCGCCCGAGTGAAAGGCGGCGGTGGTCACGTGAAGGGTCGACAGGTAGCTGGGGAAAGGCGCCCGCGTGGCCTCAACGTGGAGACGATCGGCAAACACGGTGACTCTGTCTCGGCCGTTGGCGTGATAGAAATCGAGCGCGAGCCTCCCGGCAGAGTCGTGGGAGATGTTGAAGTCGTGTACGGGTGTCGCGAGCGAAAGGCCGAGCAGGCGCACGACGCGCTCCGCGATGGCGCGGTCGGTTTCGCCGGCACGGGCGGAGAAGGGCCGATCGAAGACGGCCGGAGCCGGCGTGGATCGCGGTGCGAGGCCCGCGGCGGCGTAGACCAGTAGGTTGACCAGCGTGGCGAGAGCGGCGCAGGCGTGAATCTTGGGGATCAATTACGATAGTTTAGCCGGGAACGCTGGACGGGCACCGCTGGTGGGGTCTATGGCTGGACTGACTTCACTGCCCACTCCGCGCCGTCGCGCAGCTTTCCCAATCCCGCCACGCTTCTTCCTCCCGCGCTTCAGGCGATCCAGGTAGGGCGGCAATAGTACACACAAATTCCCGTTCCGATCCTCGCCATCTATGCGCTTCCGCCCAATTTTGAAAACCTGCCTAGTGGTGACCCCCCGGAACGAGCGGCATTCGAAGCTCGGACTGCGGTTGCAGCCGAGGCACAGGCGAGAGCTTTCGAAGCGGGGAGTGCCTTCGGCGCGGGTGGTGCGCCTGCCGCCTGCCGCACGCTCGGCACGAAGTCAGCTCGAACGTTTTGCACGCAACCGATCGGCATCAAACAACGGCCTATCGTAGGATTGACCAGTCACCCCTGGCGTTTAGTCGTCCCGGACTTTGGCGCGGCCGATTCGTCCAAATCCCGCGTTCTGGTCGCCAAGGGGCGATTGATCGGCTGGCTGGGAGCCCCGAAATGCCGCGGAGCCTCTCTGATCGCTCCAACGCCTTCATCTCGAAACTGAGTGGCAGACCGGATTCGAATCGGCGGGTCCAACAGATTCGTCTCCGGCCCCCGAAGAGCTATTCCGCTCGCAGCGCATTGAGGGGATCTACGGTGGCGGCGCGGCGCGCGGGAAGATAGCAGGCCAGCAGGGCAACGCAAAGCAGCAGTGCTCCCACCGCGAGGAAGGTGATCGGGTCGGCCGGCTGCACATCGAAGAGAATGCTCTTCAGGTATCGGGTGACGCCGAATGCCGCGCCTGCGCCCAGGACGAGTCCGAATGTCGCGACCAGCAGGCCCATGCGCAGCACCAGGCGGAGAACGTCCGGTCGGCGCGCGCCGAGGGCCATCCGAATACCGATTTCCCGCGTGCGCGTGCCCACTTCGTGGGAGAGCAATCCAAATAGACCCGTGCACGCCAGAAGCAGGGCGAGAAGCGCGATGAAGCCGGCCAGTTGCGCAATGATGCGCTCTTGCGCGAGGAGGCGGTCGATGGTCTCGGCCTGCGTGCTCATGTCGATGATCGGCAGGTTCGGTTCGGTTTGGCGCACGGCTTCGCGCACGGCGGCCGTCAGCGCGGTGGGGCTGGCGGCGGTGCGCACGGCGAAGGTGACGCCGCGGCCGATGGCGGGAGAGTAGGTGGTCGGGGCGACGGCCTCACGCAGGCTGCTGTACTTGATATCGCTGACGACTCCGATCACGACGAAACCGGAGCGAT
Organism: Candidatus Acidiferrales bacterium; assembly: GCA_035499435.1. Classification (GTDB taxonomy): domain Bacteria; phylum Acidobacteriota; class Terriglobia; order Bryobacterales; family Bryobacteraceae; genus Solibacter. The sequence goes on from DATJYW010000238.1 coordinate 17,452, forward strand.
CGGGCTCGCCGGGAGTGTGCTTGTAGTTGAAATTGCGCCCGAGGGGCGAGAGCCCCGCGTAGTACTGTTTCACGAAAGCCTGGTTCACGATCACCGGCGTGGGCGGCGCGTTGGCAGGCGGCGGACCACCGGGAACTGCGGGCATCGATGCCGCGGCCGCAACGAAGTCGGCCTGAGTGAAATCGCGGCCGGCCAAAAGGTGGGCGCGCAACGTGTCGAAGTACCCGGTTCCGACCGGGAGCCAGTTGGAGTCGGAGCCGACGCCGGGGCGGTTGGGAAGTTCGAAGGTTGTGCTGGAGAGGCCGCCGGAGAGCAGCGCGGTCATGGCGAAACTGACCCCGGTTACGCCGGGGAGAGCGCCGAGACGCGACTGGAGCTGGCGATTGAGCCCATCGACGGCGGCGGGCTTGTAGCCGATCAGGGTGGGGTTGACGCGGAACAGAAGGACGTTGCTGGTATCGAAGCCCGGGTCCACGGAGCGAAGGTTCTGCAAAGTGCGGACGAGCAGACCCGCGCCCATGAGGATTACGACGCAGAGCGCGAGCTGTGCGACGGCGAGAGATTGGCCCAGGCTGATGAAGCGCCCGCGCCCGCGCGAGGCTGTATTGCCTGAGCCATCCCGCAGTGACCGGTTCAGATCCATGCGCATGCCGCGCGATGCGGGTGCGAGGCCGAACAGAATCCCGCTGAGAAGAGAAATGCCGGCGGTGAAGAGCAGTACGCGGACATCGACGTCGCCGGTGAGACCGATTGGGCGCGTCGAAGTACCGGCAACCATCGTCAGGATGGCGCGAGCGCCGATCCAGGAGAAAGCCAGCCCGGCGATGCCTCCGAAAGTTGCGACGAGTAAGCTCTCAGTGAGCAGTTGGCGCAGGATGCGCCCTTGGCCTCCGCCGAGCGCGATGCGGAGAGCCATCTCCTTCTCTCTCGAAATGGCGCGTGCGAGTTGCAGTCCGGCGATGTTGGCGCAGGCAATCAGGAGGATGACGCCGACGGCGAGCATCATGATGGTGAGAGGCTGCGTGAACTGGCGGCGCGCGCCGGCAAGACCGGATTGCGCGGGCGTTAGGGTTACGGCGGCAGCATCGCCGGGTTTACTGAGCGGTTTCCCGTCGGCTGAGAGAGCGCGGCGGAACATCGTGTCGGCCTCCGCTTGCGCGCGCCCTGCCGGCACGCCAGGCTTGGGGCGGCCGACGATTACAAGCCACGCGGAACCCGCATCGTCCTCGGCTGGGTTCCAGCGGGGCGTGAGCCGGGGGCGCATCGATATCGGTATGAATAGGTCGTACATGCTTCCCGGCGTGAGGCTGGTGAAACTGCGAGCCGCGACGCCGACGATGACGGTGGGTACGCCGTTCAGTCCCACGGTCTTACCGATGACGTCGGGCGATCCGCTGAAGTCGCGGAGCCAGTAGGCGTAACTGAGCACGGCTACCGGGGGGGCGGCGGGATGATCGTCGCCCGGTTGCAGCGGGCGGCCGAGCGCGGTGGCGACCCCGAGCGTCGAAAAGTAATTGCCCGAGACCGGGTTACCGCGGGCGATGCTGGCCTGCCCATTGCCGCTGACGTTTAGCTGTTCGCCGCCGCCAAAAGCGGCAATCGAAGAGAAGCTGGTTGCGTGCTCGCGAAGGTCGTCATAAAAAGGATGGGAGAAGTTGCACCCGGAAAGGTCGATGCCGCGAAACTGATTGACGCAGTCGCCGTAGCTGCTGGAGCTATGGTAGTTGAGGCGCTTGTGAGCGCTCCATTTCAACAGCAACAGGTGCGATGGATCTTCGACCGGCAAACCGCGGAACAAGAGGCCGTCCATGATGCTGAAGATGGCGGTGTTGGCGCCGATAGCGATGGCCAAGGTAAATACCGTGATTAGGGTCGCTCCGGGTTGGCGGCGCAGCAAGCGCAAGGCGAAGCGAATGTCCTGTGCCGCAACGCCAACAAATGTGCCGATAGGCATAGCTCTCTTCCTTCGTTATCTTGCCTGCGAATCTTCAGGGGATGGACGCTCGGGACTTGAAACAGTTAGCTCTCTGGCCTGCGCACCATGGGTGCCCGAACGTACCAGCTCCCGCCTTGTCGCCAGCGCCGTCGCGCCCTCTCACCGCACCGGAAGCTTCGCCGTATTGCTGGTTACGCCATTCGACTGTACTGTCACATCCACTACCGCGGACGCGACCGCCGCCGGAATCGCCACATTGACTTGATAGAGTCCGATAAAACCCGGGGTTAGTCCTGCAAACGCGGGCGTTGCGAGAAACCCGCCAATGGTCACCTGCGGAACCACGAGAGCATTGGACAGCGTCGAAAGCGAAGCTGGTTGGCCAGGTTGCGGCGCGTTGCTCACAGGCCCCAGCCCGGTCACGTACAGCACCACGGTTTCGCCCCGGCTCGCCGCGTTAGCCGGCGTCACAATCGTTCCATCCGCGTGTACCGCGCCATTGCTCCCGGAATCGAGAATAAAGATTCCCGGCTGCGCTCCCAGCACCGGAACGCTCACTGCAGGGGAACTTCCCGCCGGGCTGGCCACGGCAACCTGCGTAGCGCTCTTCCCGTTCAGCGAAAATGGCGCTTGCACGCTCAGTTGCTCCTGTCCGTTAAGATTCAAGATGCGATATACCGGCACGGCTGTTCCGTCCATGGTCACCGTCACGCCGCCCAGGGACGTGGGCCATGTGCCGCCGCTCGCCGTCAGAATCTGTCCCGCCGGCGCGCCCAGGTTGGACCCGAAAATCGTCACGATCCCTCCCGGCGCAACACCGGTTTGAAAGCTCGCCCCGTTGGTCACGCCGGCGCTGCTGATGAACGGCCCGTTGCCGGCTGCCACGCCGGAGATCTTGCGAATGCGATTGTTGCTCGTGTCCCCTACGTACAGGTTCCCGGACGCGTCCAGCGCGATCCCGAACGGTCCGTTCAGCATCGCTTGCAGGGGCGGTCCGTTATCGCCGCCGTAAGCTGCCGCCCCCGTGCCCGCGATCGTGTTGATCGTGCCGCCTGTAACCTCACGGACCCGATTGTCCACGCTATCCACCACGAACAGATTCCCGGCCGGATCCACCACGACCGACCCTGGAAAAGGAATACCCGCGGCGGTCGCCGACCCCCCGTCGCCCGAGAAGCTTTGCGAACCGTTGCCCACCACGGTCTGAATCGTTCCGCTGGAATCTACGCGCCGGATTCGATGATTGAATTGATCCGTGATATACAGATTCCCTTGCGCGTCGAACGTCAGAGCCGTGGGGTTGTTCAACACGGCTGCCGTGGCTGGCCCCCCGTCGCCCGAGTACCCGTTACTGGCCGCCGCTGCCACGCAACGTCCCGCGAAGGTGGAAATCGTGCCCCCGGTATCGATTTTTCGAACACAGTGCGCCCCCTGATCCACGACGTACAAGTTTCCGGCGCGATCCGTCGCGCACCGGATCACGATCGAGAAACTGGCGCTGGTGGCCGGCCCACCGTCTCCCAGCGTGCCGAAGTTCGTGCCGATTATGTTGCTTCCCTGTCCGTTGCCTGCCACCGTGGTGATCACTCCGCTGGGAGAGACCTTCCGCACGCGGAAGTTGGAAATGTCATTGATGTAGACGTTGCCGGCCGTATCCGTGCACACGCCAGTCGGCGCGTTCAATTGTGCCTGCGCAGCCGGGCCGCCATCGCCGCCGAAGCCCGCTGTGCCGGAGCCCGCAAAGGTCGTAATCACGCCGTTCTTATCCACTTTTCGGACGCGATTGTTCTTCTCATCGGCCATGTACACGTTCCCGGCTCCGTCCACCGCCAGGGCGTCCACACGGTTGATCATGGCCTGCGTCGCAGGTCCGCCATCGCCGCCAAAACCCGCTTGGCCGTTCCCTGCGAAAGTGGCGATCGTTTGGGCCCAGGAAACCGCCGACGCCAGGACCGTCCAGGCGGCGACACCAAACAGCTTCGTCATCTTAGCTCCTCCGTTGAAGACTATCAAAGCACAACAGCTCTGCTCGGTGCTCGCATTTCACCTCTGGCGACAGGGAGTTCTTATACCGGAAGTGCCAACCGATGCCCGCGATTCTCTATGCGCAGGGGTGGCGGTATTATTCTTGTTCAAATTCTTGGACTTTGCCACGATTAGGGGCCGGGCGCCGAAACTGCTTCTACCCCCTGTACGGCCAGCGCCGCTTCGATATCGCCGTCCAGGAATTTCCGCGCCTCTTCCTGTCCCCTCAACGTGGCGTCGAAATGCGCCAGCGTCAGGCCGCGAACAAACAGGTGCGCCTGTTCGCCCGAACAGAGTTCCCCAATCGGACGCATCTCTGCCTGAAGCTTAGCCAAATCGCCCGTCAACGGAATGGTTCGGAACATCTCGTGCCACTTCTCGACATCGTCGATGAAGTGCAGGTGATCGGCCCGGCGCAGGATCACCATCTGCTTCGGCGCGGGTGCCCGCTCGAAGATTTCGTACATGCCGTCCAACGGCAGCGATGTATCGAGATCGGCCACAAGGTAAAGCACCGGAACCGCGTGCGTCCATTGGAAGCCTAACGTAAGCGGGAGGATCCCAGGCCTGCGTTTGGAGCTTCCGCCGGGTGCGAGCGCCACCACCGAGCGGATGCGCGGCTCGACATCCGGCGCGGCCAGCGCGGTCCAGCCACCGAAGCTGTGGCCTACGATGCCGATGCGGCCCGGATCGACCTCAATGCCCGGGAGGCGCTGGCCGAGTAGGTAATCAAGCAGAAAACGCACATCCGGCACGCGGCTCGCGATCCACGCCTCGGCACGCGCGGCCTTCTGCTCGGGCGTCTCGCCTTCCTTGCGCGCCAACTCCGGAGCGGCCACCTCTGAATGATCCAGCGCCCCGACGACATAGCCGTGCCTTGCCAAATGGGTGGTGAGGTGCGTCGCCGCGCGCCGGTTGCCGCCGCTGTGATGCGAGAACACGATCAGCGGGTACGAGCCTGGCACTCCGTTGGGATACCAGATCTCACATGGGAAGACACGGTTACGGGCGCTGTCGTTCGCCTGCAAGGTGCATTCGCCGACGGCGTAGGGCCCTCGGACGAACGGATCGTAATCGGCTGGCGTTTCGGCCGGCGTCGAATGGATCATATTCCATGGTATGCCTCAGTTACACCCACGAACCCATGGCCGACCTGGGCGCTCTCGCGCATGGCAGCGATCGGCGGCCGCCTGTGGGACCGGCTTCAGCCGGTCCGCCCGACTCAGAACACCACCCGCAGGCTCAACTGCAGCCGCCGCGCCGAGGTCCCGTCGGGGAACGCAGCAGCGGAAATGCCCGTACCCACTCCCGGGGCAGGCTTCAACACGCCGCTATAGGGACCGCTCACCACCCCCGGGGGCAGCGTCGTGACCGCAGTGTACGCCAGCGTATTTACCGCGGTGATGCGCTGCATGTTGAACAGGTTGTAAGCTTCGAACGCCACCGCGGCGTGTACCCGCTCCGTGATCGGAATCGGTCGGCCCAGGCGGAAATCGAAACTCCGCTGCGAGTCCGTGGTCAGGCTGCCGACATTCTCGAAAGGCACGCGCGCCCATCCGCCGCTGCCGTTGAGCGAGTTGTAGTACGCCATGGTCAGCACGGAGAACTGGTTGCCGCTGAGCAGCACGGTCGGCGTGACCGGTTGTCCGGAAGCCACCGAGGCAATGCCCGAAAGCTGCCAGCCGTTGATCAGGTAGCGCGCCGCCCACGAATCGTCGTGAGTCAGCGTCGGCTGCCAGGTCCAGTTCACCACCGCGCGTTGGCGCCGGTCGGTCGGCAGCAGCCCTTTGTCGGTCGTGAGATCGACCGGTGTCGAGACGAGCGGGAAGCTGCCGTTCACCAGCGGACCGGTGTTGGTGCCGGTCGCTCTCGACCACGTGTACGATCCCTGCACGCCCAGCCCGCGGCGCATCTGCCGCCGCACTTCGATCGACCCCGCGTTGTAAGTCGCAGATCCGCTGTTGCCCACGGTGTAAATGTGCGCGTACTTGGCGTCGTTCTTATTGGTATAGATCGGGGTCGTGTAAGAACCGACGGCAGCTCCGCTCGCGTTGTCGATCGGGTAAGTCTCGGTCTTCACCGGCGCCGTCAGGTTGGTGTCCAGCCCGGTCCAGAGCTTCGTGGCGTGGACGTTGATGATGCTCAGCGTGACCGTGGTGCCGGCTGCGATCCGCCGCTCGATGGCCAGCGTGGCCTGCGCGTTGTGCGGATCCCGGAGCTTGTCTCCGGCCCACATCAGGTTCGCCGATCCGGCACTTCCGGGAAAGGTAAGGATCTTGGGAAAGACCGGTGCCGTGGTCTGGTACGGGCTGACCAGGGCCGACGTCTGGGTGAGCCCGTTGCCGTTGAGCAGCGCGGCCAGAAACTGGCCGGTGTACGGCGTGTAGAAGAAACCGTAGCCCGCGCGGACCACCGTGTTGTCGTTGAAGCTGTAAGCCAGGCTGGCGCGCGGTGCGACGGAGATATTCGGCGACGCGATCGCGCCCGTCTGGTAGTAGTTGGTGTTGGCGTAGGAAGGTTGCGGCAGGAATGCCTTGTCCCAGCGCACCCCGATGGTGAAATCCAGCTTGCGGATGGCCTTCCACGTGTCCTGCCCGTAGATGTTCATCTCCTTGTATCCCACCCCTTGCGCCGCCGTGCCGAACTGCTGCGCGAAGCTGGTGTAGCTCTTCGTGGTGCCGCCGCTGAAATCCTGCGCGAAGGCGGTGAGCGTCGGATAGGTGTACGCGCCGGTGGTGTTCAGCGAGTTCAGGTTGTCGCGCGTCTTCGAAAGATCGCCGCCCACGCGCACCGTGTGCGTGCCGGCGGTGAGCGTCAGGTTATCCACGAGCTGGATGCGGCGCTCGTCGAGCGAGGTGGCGTACGGGTGCGCGGCTCCCACCGTGGCGCCGGCCACTGTGATGGCGAGATTGCCGGTGGAGAGGCCGGCCTGCGAGGGCGCCTCGGCGTAGCGATCCTCGACCAGGCCCGCTCGCAGCTCGTTGACCGAAGAAGTGGTCGGCGTGGCATTCCAGCCGAGCCTGACGTAGCGGGTATCTTCGGTGGAGCTCCGGATGCCCAGGATCCCGCCGTCGGGAGCCACAAGCTGCCGCCGCGCCTCTTCCGGCGATTCCGCGTTGCGCAGGTTGAATTCCAGGTTGATGGCGTTGGCCTCGGTGGCGCGGTAATCCACGCGCCCCAGGCCGCCGATCCAGTGCTGCGAAAACGGCGCCACCACGTTCATCTGCGACTGAATGAACTTGATCGCGGCCGCGCACTGCGCGGCGGTGGCGGTGCAGTTCGAGGCCGGAATCGTGTTCCCGGTGGAATCGGTGAGCGTGGGCGCGGTGATGCGGTTGATGGCATCGAAGTGGTCGGTCATGCTCTCGAAGTTCCCGAAAAAGAAAACCTCGTTCTTCAGGATCGGCCCGCTCACATTGGCGCCGCCCTGGTTGCGCTTGCCGAGAAGGTCCTTCCCGCCGGAGAAGCGGTCCGGCGCGTTCCAGCCGCCGCCGCGATAATAGTCGAAAACGTTCCCGTGGAAATTGTTCGAGCCGGTCGGAGTTACGGCGTCCACCACGCCTCCCATGGCGCGCCCGTATTCCGCGGGGAAGTTGGCGGTGAGAACGCGCAGCTCCTGGGTGTTGTCCTGGGTCATGGCGCCCGCGATGCCGGTGCGCGCCCCCGAGTAGCCGGGCGTGGTAGCGATGCCGTCCACCAGAAACGAATTCGACGCGGCCTCCCCGCGGATCGCAATCCGGTTGCTGGCGTTATCCCACGTGACCGTCGGGGCCAGCAGCACCAGCGAATCCAGGCGCCGCTGGCTGGAGGGCAGCAGACGGACCTGGGTCGGATCGGCCCACGTGTTCACGCCGGTCTGATTGGATTCCACCGGCGAGGTAACGCTGTCGATACTCACGTTGACCGACTGCTTTTCCTTGTCCATTTGAATGCTGATCTTGCGGGTCTGCCCGACGGCCACTTCGAAGTCGCTCGACTCCCACTTGGCAAAACCCTTGCGCGCCACGAGCAGGCGATAGCCGTCGCCGGGCGGCAGGGCCGTCATGTAGAACGCGCCGTCATCGGTCGTCACGGCTTCGCGCTCGATGCCGAGCTTCGCGTTGGACATGGTCACGGTCGCGTCCGGCAGGCCGTCTTCCGGAGACTCCAGAATCAGGCCCGTAACCGCGCCCGAACCGGCGACAGACTGGCCCCACGAAGCCCACGCACAGGCCAAACTAAGGATGAATACACGAGTGGCGTCTTTCATTCATTAAGCCTCAAAGCAAAGACTGATCTGAATATTAGAAGGATGCAGCGGCTCTCAGGTTACGCCCGCAACGGCTTCATGCATGGCCCTTCCGGGCTAGGGAAACGCGGCTTATTTCTCGAGCGCCAGTTCCGCCACTTCTTCCATCGACTTCACGAAGTGCATCTTCATGTCGCCCACCTGCTCGCTCTTCAGGTCTTCCCGCACGTTGACTTCGTTCTCGAAGGGAAGAACGACGTCGGTTACGCCTCCGCGTTTGGCGGCCAGCACCTTCTCCTTGATGCCCCCGATGGGAAGCACCTGGCCGGTCAGGGTGATTTCTCCGGTCATCGCCAGATTGGCGCGGACCTTGCGGTCGAGCAGCATGGAGAGCAGCGCGGTGGCCATGGTAATGCCGGCGCTCGGCCCGTCCTTGGGAATCGCGCCCGCCGGCACGTGGATGTGAATGTCGCTGGACTTGAAGATGTCCGGATCGATGCCGTACTTGGTGGCATTGGCGCGCACCCATGTGAGCGCGGCCTGAACCGATTCCTGCATCACCGGTCCGAGCTGTCCCGTCATGATCAGCCCTTTGCTGCCCCCGGGCATGCGGCCGGCTTCTATGAAGAGCACGTCGCCTCCCACCGGAGTCCACGCCAGGCCGACGGCCACGCCCGGGCGGCGGGTGCGCTCGGCAACTTCGTTATCGGTGCGGAATCGCGGCGCGCCCAGGTGCTTCTCGATCAGCTCCGGAGTGATCACGGTCTTTTCCCGCGTGCCCTCGGCGATGCGCCGCGCCTGCTTGCGGCAGAGCGTTCCGATCTCGCGCTCCAGGTTGCGCACGCCCGCCTCGCGCGTGTAGCGTCGGATGAGGAAGCGCACGGATGGGTCGGTGAACTCGATATCCGCCTGCGCATCCAGGCCGTTCTCCTTGATCTGCCGCGGCACCAGGTAGCGGAACGCGATGATTACCTTCTCCTGCTCGGTGTAGCCTTCCAGCGGGATCACCTCCATACGGTCGCGCAGCGCGTCGGGGACGGGGTCGAGAACGTTGGCGGTGGTGATGAACAGGACCTTGGAGAGGTCGAACGGGACGTCGAGGTAGTTGTCGCGGAAGGTCGAGTTCTGCTCGGGATCCAGCACTTCGAGCAGCGCGCTCGCCGGGTCTCCGCGGAAATCGCGCCCCAGCTTGTCTACCTCGTCGAGCATGAACACGGGATCGTTGGAGCCCGCGCGCCGCAGCGATTGGATGATCTGCCCGGGAAGCGCTCCGATATAGGTGCGGCGGTGGCCGCGAATTTCGGCCTCGTCATGCATGCCGCCCATGGAAATGCGCGCGAACTTGCGGCCAAGCGAGCGCGCGATGGAGCGGCCGAGGCTGGTCTTGCCCACACCGGGCGGTCCGACGAAGCAGAGGATCGGCCCTTTGAGCACCGGCTTCAGTTGCAGCACGGCCAGGTAGTCTAGGATGCGCTCCTTGACCTTCTCCAGATCGTAATGGTCCTCGTCCAGGATCTCCGCGGCGCGCTTGACGTCCACCTGCGTGCCCGACGTGATGTTCCAGGGAAGCGCGGCCATCCACTCGAGATAGGTGCGCGTCATGCCGTACTCGGGCGATGCGGGCGACATCCGCGACAGGCGGTTGAGCTCGCGCATGGCCTCGGTCATGACCTCTTCCTTCATGCCGGCGGTCTCCAGCTTCTTGCGCAACTCTTCCAGATCCCGCTGCGTCTCGTCGCCCTCGCCGAGCTCCTTCTGAATTGCCTTGACCTGCTCGCGGAGATAGAACTCGCGCTGGTTTTGGGAGATCTGGCCCTGCACCTGCGACTGGATGCGATTGCGCAGCTCCACCAGCTCCAGCTCGCGCGTCAGATGGCGATGGATGTCTGTAAGACGCTCCCCGCCGTCGAGATTTTCCAGCAGCTTCTGGCGCTCGGAATGGACCAGCGCGGGAATATTGCCGGCCACGAAATCGGCCAGCCGTCCGGGTTCGGCAATGCCCGCGGCATTCCCCGCCAATTCGTCGGAGAGATTGGGCGAGGCGGAGACGATCTGCTGGAAGAGACTGATCACGTTCTGCCGCAGCGCTTCGATCTCCGGCGTGACCTCCGGCTCGGTTTCGGCGAGGCGCTCGACTTTGGCGCGCAGGTAGGGCTCGGTACCGGTGTACTCGACCGTGCGGATGCGGGCGATGCCTTCACAAAAGAGCAGCAGGTTATCCCGCGGCACCTTGATCGCCTTGTGCATGACGCAGACCGTACCCACCCGGTAGAGGTCCTCCGGCCCCGGCGACTCGACGCGCGGGTCGAGCTGGGAAATGATCGCCATCGTCCGGTTCTCGCCAAGCGATTGGACCAGGGCCAGGGAACTCGGCCGCCCCACCGTGATCGGCAGCAGCGCGCCGGGATAGAGCACGGTTTCTCGGACCGCGAGAACCGGCAGTTCTTCGACGGCCTCCTCGGTGACCGCGGCTACCTCGACTTCGGTGTCTCCCACCTCTCTATCGTAAGCTACGCGTCTACGCCCCTTTCGGGTAGCAGCCCAACACTCGCAGGAAATCGGAGATCTCGGCCAGGTGGGCAAGCGCGTTCCGGGCGACCGCAGAATCGGCGCGGCCCAGAAAGTCCACGTAGAACAGGTATTCCCATGGTTTGCCGCGCAGGGGACGGGATTCAATCTTGGTCAGGTTCAGATCGCGCAGGGCGAATGCGCTTAATGCGCGAAATAGCGCGCCGGGAATATTGCGCGTACTGAATACCAGCGAAGTTTTCCATACCGTCTCGCGTGTCGCGCGAATGGGATGTTTTCTGGCATAGGAGGGCGTGCGAAGCAGGAAAAATCGCGTGAAATTCTGGCGGTCGCTTTCGATCGAGCGCCGTAGAATATGCGCGCCATAAATTTCGGCGGCCACGCGCGATGCGATCGCAGCGGCGTCGGTCAGCTCCTCCTCCATGACCATTTTCACGCTGCCCGCTGTATCGTAATGCGGAATTCTTTCGAATTTCGGATTTTTCGCAAAGAAATCCAGGCATTGGCTTAGGGCAACCGGATGGGAATATACCTTATTGACCTCAGAGAATTTAACTCCGGGCAGCGCAATCAGATTATGAATAATGCGCACGCTGGTTTCACCGACGATCGGCAGTTCGAAATTCACCAGGTGGTCGTAATTTTCGTGGACGCTGCCCGCGAGCGTGTTTTCGATGGGCACGATGGCGCCCGCGGCCCGCCTTTCCTTCAAGTTCCGAAAGAGATCCTCGAACCTGGCGCACGGCAGGACGCGGACTTTGCTGCCCAGGAGTTGGCGCGCGGCCTCCTCGCTAAAAGCTCCACGCTCGCCTTGGAAGGCGATTAATTCCGCCTTATTTCTCATTTTTGAACTCCATCCCAGCGGCGCACGTCGGTAATGTGCAGGCCAATAAGATCGAGCACGCGATCGACGCTGTGGTCCACGATGTCCATTACGGTCTGGGGATGGTGATAAAATCCCGGAACGGGTGGGGCAATAATGGCACCCATTTCCGCAAGCGCGGCCATATTTCTGAGGTGTCCCAGGTGAAACGGGCTTTCGCGAACCATTAAAACCAGTTTTCGTTTTTCTTTCAGAATGACGTCCGCGGCGCGAATCATAAGGTTCGAGCTGATGCCTGTCGCAATTGCCGACATGGTGTGGATGGAGCAGGGGGCGATCACCATGGCATCCATGAGGCAGCTTCCGCTCGCCAGCCGGCACGAGACGTCCTCGAACGCGTAACTGCAGTGCGCGAGCGTCCTGGCGTCGCCGGCGCTTTTGCCGGTTTCGAGAAACAGAGTCTTTTCTCCGGAACGGCTGAGGATCAGGTGCACCTCGGCGAGGTCGCGAGCGCGCAGGCGTTCGAGCAGGCGCCATCCGTAGATGGCTCCGCTGGCGCCGGAGATGCCTACGATGACCTTCATTGGCCAAGCCCTGTTCCGTTTTCGGAACAAAACTGAGCGGTTAACGTTGCCTCAAGTTGGTGCATGGGGATATAATTCGGCTCGGCTGCCGAACGCGGCAGACGAGTTTCTTCGTCAAGCGGGATCATACCATGGAGCGTGCCGGTCTCAAGCTGAAACAGCGGCGGGAGAAGTTGCAACTGACCTACCGCGACGTCGAAAAGGCTAGCCAGGAAGTCGCGGGGCGTCACGGCAATGACGAGTTCGCGATCGCCTTGAGCCGGCTTGCCGATATTGAAAATAAGGGAACCGTGCCGACAATCTATCGCCTGTACTCTCTTTGTGCGATTTATCGGTTGGATTTTCACGAGACGCTAGGTTGGTATGGAATTCCAATCGAACTGCTGGCGTCGGAATCGCTGCACATTCCGTTGAATGAAACTCACGCATTGCAATTCAGCGCCAACAGTCACGTGCCAATTCCGCAGCCGGTCGACGCCGAAATCGATTTAAACCGGACGACATTTCTGAGCCAGGTGATCCGCCGTTGGGGAAAAAGCGGACTGAATTTCTTGAACGGGTTGGATCTGCGTCAGCACCGATATGGCCTGATCGGGCTCGAGGACTGGTCGATGTACCCGGTGCTGCAACCGGGCTCGCTGGTGTTGATCGACGAGAGCCGGCGGCGAATCGCATCCGGTGGATGGACCAATGAACTGGAGCGTCCGATTTATTTCGTGGAACACCGCGAGGGCTATCGATGCGGCTGGTGCACAATGATCAAGGGCTCGCTGGTGATTCAGCCGCATCCGTCGTCTCAGGCAGCGCCGGAGATCTTCGCGGCGGGGGACGTGGACATCATCGGCCAGGTCGCGGGGGTGGCGATGCTTCTGGAGCCGAAGCACCGGCCCCCCGTTCGAAGCGCAGCAGCACCATCAAGGTCTCCAGGTCAGTGAGATAGAGTTGGCGCTCGACATCGTGAGCGCTGGCCGGCAACAGGTCGCGAAATGTTGCGGCATCGGGATGTTCCCCTGACTCCCGCAAGTATTCGTCGAGATCGGATTTTTGTCTGGCGAGTGTAAGTCCGATCCACTCCGAAAAGATTTTGCGATGACTACTGGCCAGGATTCGGTCGGTAAGTTCACTGCCGACCGCATCGGCAAGCGTGCGGTAATAGTATTGTCCGGTCTCGGGATTACGCAGGCGGGCGACGTATACGAGGCGCCCGAATTGGGTGCGGACCTGGGCCAGCGTGCGGCGCCAGAGGTCCGCTGCCGGTCCGGACGCTGACTCCCGTGCGGTGCTGAAATCAGCCAAGACGCGCTCTTCTCCCCACAAGCGAACGCCGACTCCCGATTGTACTCCAGTTGCGGGTTGCAATAGCCTTCGTATTGACCTGTCTTACCTGCATTCGGCGATCCAATAAACGTTCCGCTTTCGGAAAAAAATAGGGAGGTTCGCCTTAGCGAGGTACCGTTTGGTATAGCCTAGTACCAATCTTACCCATCGTAAGGTAGCAAGAAAGGATAACTAAGGTTATGAAAAAGCTCGTCATTCTCGCC
>DATJYW010000239.1:0-23946 GCA_035499435.1 Candidatus Acidiferrales bacterium
GATCTCAAGTTCCGCATCCAGTGGTAAACCAGGGGAGGCGCAAGCCTCCCCTTTTCTTTCTTGACTCGCCGCAAGAGACGGTAGCCGCGGGGATCGGTAAGACACAGGGGCGACTACGCCGGATTTGGACGAATCGCCCGCGCTAAAGCCGGGAACGCCGACTTGCCGCTCACGTGAATCAGTTCCCCCGACGATCCGGCCCGAGGCCGAGGCGCATTGTCTCAGAAACGCGTTCTTCGGTCCTGATCGGTCTGGCCCGCTCCTGAGGGGACATCTCTCCGAGAGTGGCGCGTGATCCGACTCGAGACCAGCCGCCCGCGACGGTGCGGCGCCGGACATCGTTCCGCTTTTGCTCCCGTGACATGATAAGGAAAACTGCATGCATAAATGGAGCGCCCTGTTCCTTCTGACAGCCGAACTCTTGTGGGCGCAGGCGCCGAATACCGCCGGCCGCCTGGCCGACCTCGAATTTGTCGGCACGCAATTGCCGAAGCTGTGCCTGAACTTCTACTCGCAGGTCAGCCCCACCGCCTACGCCGCGGCTGTGGCCGCGCTGCGGGCGCAGATTACCAACCTCACCGACGCCGAGTTCTACGTTGGTCTGGCCAGGCTGGCGGCCATGGCCGGCGACGACCACACGTTCGTCCGCCTCGACGACGTCGCGGCGGTCAACGCCGGATTTCAAATCTTTCCTCTGCGATTCGATTGGATGGGCGACGGGCTGTTCGTAGTCCAGGCATCCGCACAGTACTCGCGAGCGATCGGAGCGCAGGTGGTGCAGATCGGTGATATGCCGATCGACGAGGTGATGAAGTTGATGGGGACGATCTATCCCCACGACAACATCCAGCGGGTACGCGCCGTGGCGACGGCTCTTCGCTTTCAGCAGATGCTGCAGGGTCTGGACATCGTGCCCGCGACGCCCACAACGCCGTTCACGTTTCGCGACCTGGCGGGGAACCAATTCACACTCGATGTGGGCATCTCCAACGACCCGTTGCTCACAGCGCCCGATTCCGCGCAGGGGCCGCTCCCCGAGTACAGGCAGAACGCGAGCCAGCACTACTGGTTCACGTACTCGTCGGGCCGCCGGTTGATCTACTGCAAGTACAACAGTTGCAATGACGATCCGGCCTACCCTTTCGCGAGCATGGCCGCCAATTTGCTGAGCACGCTCGACACGAACCCGGTGGATACGCTGGTGATCGATCTCCGCGGCAACTTCGGCGGGGTCATCACATTGATCAGCCCGCTCGTGAACGGGCTGGTGGCGCGTATGGGAACGCTGGTTCAAAACCCAGACTTTCGTATCTACGTATTCATCGACAAGGTAACGTTCTCCGCCGCCAGTTACGACGCCGAGTACTTCAAGGCGCCGGCATCCGAATACGGACCGGCCGTCCCGCCCGGCTTCGACCCGAGCAAAATCGTGATTGTGATGGGTGAGCCGACCAGCGAAGCCCCCGGCGTATCCCAGACGACCAGCTTCACACTGCCCTACTCGAAACTGGATGGCGAATACTCCTCCGCATACACTCCCGGACTGCCGTTCGTCACGCCGGACTACGATCCGGGCGGGCCGTCGGTGGGCCCCGACATTGCAGTCCCACTTAATTCCACCGACTATTTCGCCCGTCACGATCCCATGCTGGCGGCTGCGCTGGCGCGCTTCCCGGGTGCGCCGCCGGCGCCAACCGGCTCCGCGATTGCGGTCAACGGCGCCAGCTTTCGTGTCGAGCAAGGACTTGCGCCAGGATCGTTAGCATCGGTCTTCGGCACGTTTCCGGCGGGAGTAGATGGTGTACTGGTCAACGGCGAGGCAGGCCAGGTGGTGGCGGCCAGCACATCTCAGTTGAATTTCGTCATGCCGGCCTCGGCCAGCCTCGGTCGAGCGACAATCTCAGTGCGCTCCGGCGGCAGCGAAGTTGCCAACGGCCAAGCAACCATCACCCCCACGGGACCGGGAATCTTCGTACTGCAGCCCTCGGATCCTTCGCAATCGGGCGCGGTGCTCAACCAGGACTCGAGCGTGAACGCTTCGAGCAACCCCGCTGCGGCCGGTTCCATTCTGCAGATCTTCGCGACTGGTTATGGCCCGCTCGATGACTCGCAACAAGCGCCCGTCCAGGTGTTTCTGGGGGAACAACCGGCCAACGTGCTCTACAGCGCGCCTTCTGCCGAATATCCCGGCCTCTGGCAGATCAATGCCCAGGTTCCCAGCGGCCTCACGGGACAGGTCTCGCTGTACCTCAACGCGGGAAATATCGCGAGCAATGGGGTGACGGTGTGGGTACGTTGAGACGAGCCGCTGGACTTCCCCGAGCGGACCGTCGGCGACTCGTACAAAGTGATGAGCGTGTTAGCAAGATAGGTCCTGATAGGTCGGCATCGCGCCGCCCAGAACGCATCTGATCGACGTCCCAGAAGCGGATTCTCGGATTGTTTGACGACCCGCAAGTAGGATTGCGGGGAGCTTGTGCGGCGCTTTCATCCCCAAAATGTGCTAGCATGTTGTAAATTTCGATCTCAAGGAAGGCCCTATGACTATAGTTCCTGTGGGCATACCCAAGAAGACGCCGAAGAAGAAGGCTGCGCCCAAGAAGAAGCGATAAGTATCGGGCCGGCCGTCCCGCAATAGAATCAGTCTACGTTGGCACCTCGTTATGCCTGACCCTTCGCCCCCAGAGCCGAGCATCCCATCGAAGGAGGCCGGCACATGGGAACGCATTCTAAACTCAAGCACGGTAACTGCCCTAGCGACCGTCCTGGTCACTGGGATCTTCAGCAACCTAGTTATCGGTTGGACGCAGCAACGAAACAAAGAACGCGAAGTCGCGCTGCTCGGATACAAGGAGTATCTATCCGCTCAACTGAAGAGTGTCGAGCAGGTTTACGATCTCGTAGGACGCCTGCGGGCTGCGGCCGAGGACCTGATTACCATCACAAGCCCGAACTTCGAACCTGCCCGGTTCGAAGGAAAAGACCGGGCGGAACTTCGTCGAGAGGCTATCGATGTCCAGAAGAACTTCAATGCCGTCGAGCAAGAGTGGCGCAGGAGACGGGAATCCCTCGGCTTTCTGATGGTCTACTATCATCAGGCGCAGCCAGGAACCGTTGACGCGTGGGTGAAGATGGAAAAGGTTCTGAACGCTTACTCGGCGTGTGCGGAGAAGTGGCACAATGAGCACGTCGGCGAACACGATTCAGACGTTACGTCTACGCCTTGTCGAACCGAACAGGCCGCAACAAGTTCCAGCCTTGCCGAGCTGACGAAGCAATTGGCTAAGGCTCAGTATGCGCCCGGTGTCGGAGCATCCTCCGCTACACGCTCAAGGCTGTTGACGGCGCATCGATAGTCGAAGATTACGCGACACAGGAAGGTTGTTTATCGCCGACAAGGATCGAGCGGCGATAGCCTGAACGATCCGGCGTTCCCCCTTTTCACTCTGATCGCTAATGCAATGGAACAAGCAGCGGGCAATCACCCTCACCGGATCATCTAGCGCCGCGCGCCTGCAAAGACTTGAACCAGCCACTTGAGCCGGATAAGTCCCGCCAAGTCGGCCAGCATCCGGCCACCGCACTCCACTGCCACTTGGCTGGAAAAACTCGCGACGCTCTTTTTTTTAGCTGAGCAGGGCGGGTTCCCCACTCCGGGTTGACTACACGGCCAAGGGGATTGCTTCCAGGAGGCTGGCGATCCGAAACCTATCACCCTCAAGTGCGTCTCAGTCATGGTGAATGTTCGAATGGCTTCTACTCGCAGACGCTTTCTGGGCTTCACCGGATTGCGGATCGGCCCGGTCATGGCGAAGAGCAGGCGACCCGCGAAGCTTGCGCCCAACTGGGAACAGCCCTGCTGCAAAACGGACAGGAACTGGGTCGGAAATATCTCTGGATGGCGGTTCAATACGGGCAGGTATGGGTTCGAAGAATGAATCCCTGGAGAGTCTCGTCGCAAAAATGCACCGTTGATCGATGGCTCGGTTCATACCCCCACCTCGCTCGGAATCGGGCAAGTCTTGAGGTCCGCGTACATAAGATCGCTTGTTGCCATTGATGCGCAACCGCAGCCGGGCTGGAGGTCAAGTTGGCGAGAAACACCCGATGCACCGCGCCAGCGTCTACCACCGCAATTCCGGACTGCGCTATCCTAAATACCAGAGGGGGCGTTCGCACACTCGCGATGCTGTTCTGGGGAAAATTCTCGCCACACCACAACTCGGTCCACGCGCGGCCGGACTGTCGAATTCCACATCACCCCCTCCCGCCCCCAAATATCCCTGCATCACGTGCCCGACCGAACGAACCCAACATGTCGCTGAAAAAAAAGAACGAGTCCCAAAAAATAGCCCGGCCGGGAACCCACCGAAACCCACCCGAACCCAAGATTTCGCCCTCTCCGGCCCTCCCTGCGCTCAATCCGGTAATCCCCCGCGTTGTGTGTCAGACTGGTCCTGAAACCGGAGGACGCACGATGAGCCGCACGCTGCCCATCACATTGGGTATCTGCCTTGCCGCGCTGGCGCACGCACAGACCGCGGAGGAGCTGGTCCAGAAGAACCTTCTCGCCCACGGCGGGATCGACAAAATCAAATCCATCAAGTCCCTGCGCATGACGGGCCGGCTCCAGTCGGGAAGTTTCATGGCGCAGGTGGGCCGCGACTCGCTGGCTCCCGACATGATCCGCGAAACCTTCACCGTCCAGGGCATGACCCAGATCGAAGCCTACGACGGCGTCACCGGCTGGAAGATCTCGCCCTTCGAAGGCCGCAAGGATCCCGAGCTGCTCGGCGAGGACGACCTGCGCCCCCTCGTCGAAGAAGCCGATTTCTACGGCCCGCTCGTCGATTACCAGGCCAAGGGAAACAAGGTCGAGTACCTCGGCCACGACACCGTCGATGGCGACGATGCGTTCAAGCTCAAAGTCACCCTCAAGAACGGCGACATCGTCTATTACTACCTCGATCCCGAAACCTACCTCGAGATCCGCGTGGAGTATGTCCGGTTCATTCGCGGTTCGGTGCAGGAGTCGTTTCGCGAGGTCGGATCGTACAAGCTGGTGGGCGGTGTGTACTACCCGTTCTCCATGCAGGAAGGCAGCAAGCAGCATCCCGGGGACTCCGCGAAGGTGGGGTTCGACAAGATCGAAGTGAACGTCCCCATGGACAAAAGCCTCTTCCAGATGCCGGGCACGGCGAAAGGAGGGCGCTGACATGAGGACCCTCGGTCTCTTCGCGGTCGCTCTCTCCCTGTCGGCTCAGGCGCCGGTCCGCTATGACGCCGGCACCATCTCGGGACTGCCCGCCCGCAATATCGGGTCGGCTACCATGAGCGGGCGCATCGCGGCCGTCGCCGCCGCGAAGGAAAACGGACGCATCACCGTGTTCGCGGGCTCGGCCAGCGGCGGCGTCTGGAAGTCCGTCAACGGCGGCACCACCTTCAAGCCCGTCTTCGACCTGGCCAACGTGCAGTCCATCGGCGCCGTGGCCGTCGATCCCGGCAATCCGAAGAACGTGTGGGTGGGGACCGGCGAGAGCTGGGTGCGCAACAGCGTCTCCATCGGCGATGGCGTCTACAAATCCACCGACGGAGGCGAGAACTGGACCAACGTCGGCCTCAGGGACTCCGAGCACATCGCCAAAATCCTCGTGGACCCGCGCAACGGCAACTCCGTGCTCGCCTGCGCCACCGGCCACCTGTGGAACGATACTGATGCGGGCGGCGTCTACAAGACCGGCGACGGCGGCAAGACCTGGCGCAGGGTGCTGGCCGGCGCCAACCGTTCCACCGGCTGCGCCATGCTCGCCATGAGCGCCCAACAGCCCGCCACCATCTACGCCTCCCTCTGGGATTTCCGGCGCGAGGCGTGGACCTTCCGCTCCGGCGGTCCCGGCAGCGGCATCTTCAAATCCACCGACGGCGGCGATCACTGGACCGAGTTCACGCCGACCAACGCCAAGGGCTTGCCAGCGAAGCCGTACGGGCGGATCGCGCTCGCCGTGGCGCCGGTAAAGCCGCAAGTGGTCTACGCGATGATCGAATCGGCCAAAAGCGCGCTGTTTCGTTCCGATGACGGCGGCGCCAACTGGACGAAACTCGACGCCAGCCAATACATGGTCTGGCGCCCGTTCTACTTCGGCAACCTGATCGTCGATCCCAAGGACTCCGAAAAGCTCTTCAAGGTCGATGGACCACTGCTGTTGAGCGTGAACGGCGGCAAAAGCTTCAGCGTGGTCTCGGGCGGCGCGCACGGTGACTTCCATGACGTGTGGATCGACCCCGACGACACCAACACCATCTACACCGGCGACGACGGCGGCCTGTGGCGCAGCCTGGACGGCGGCACGCGCTGGGAACACATGATGAACCTCCCGGTCTCGCAGTTCTATCACGTAAGCGTGGACATGGCCGATCCATATCACGTTTACGGCGGCTTGCAGGACAACAGCTCGTGGGTCGGAGATTCGTCGTACCCCGGCGGCATCACCAATTCGCGCTGGGAAAACATGTTCGGCGGCGACGGCTTTTGGACCTGGGAAGATCCCTCCGACCCCGCGTACATCTACGCCGAAGCGCAGGGCGGCGAGGTCGGGCGCGTCAACCGCTACACCCACGAATCGCGCGCCGTCAAGCCCTATCCGCAGTACGGCGAGAAGAAGCTGCGCTTCAACTGGAACACGCCCATCCAGATGAGCCCCAACGAAAAGGGCACTATCTACATGGGTGCTCAATTCCTCTTCCGCTCGCGCAATCACGGCCAGTCCTGGGACCGCATCTCGCCCGACCTGACCACCAACAATCCCGACAAGCAGAAGCAGGAGGAATCCGGCGGCGTGACGGTCGATAACTCGTCCGCCGAGATGAACAACAGCATCTACTCGATCGCCGAATCGCCGCGCAACGGCCAGGTAATTTGGGTAGGCACCGACGACGGCAACGTGCAGCTCACGCGCGACGGCGGCAAGACCTGGACTAACGTCGGCCTCGCGATCCCCGGCCGCGGCCAGGACCCCTGGGTCTCCTGGGTCGAAGCCGGCCACTTCGACGAAGCCACGGCGTATGTCACCCTCGACCGCCACATGTACGGCGACATGACCCCCCACGTCTACCGCACCGCCGACTTCGGCAAAACGTGGACCGATCTGCCGCTGGACGGAGGCGGAGTCCGCGGCTATGCCCACGTAATCAAGGAAGACCTCGTCAACCCCAACCTCCTCTTCATCGGCACTGAATTCGGCCTCTGGATCACTACCGACGGCGGCCGGCGTTGGGCGCAATACAAAGGCAGCGGCTTCCCGCAGGTCGCCGTTCGTGACATGGTCGTCCACCCGCGCACCAGCGACCTGATTCTGGCGACCCACGGCCGCGGCATCTGGATCATCGACGATATTTCCCCCCTGCGCGCCCTGACCCCGGAGATGCTCAGCACCGACGCCGGGTTCCTCCCCGTGCCCGCCGCTCCCCAATGGATGGAGGTCAACGGCGGCTGGCCCGAGGGCGACGGCACCTTCACCGGACCGAGTAAGCCCACCGACGCCATGATCCCGTATTACCAGCGGACGCGGCACATCTACGGCGATCTCAAGATCGAGATCCTCGACGAGCAGGGCAAGCTGGTGGACACCGTATCCACCAGCGAGCATCGCGGCGTGAATCGGGCCACCTGGTCGATGCACCTCAAGCCCCCGATCGTGCCGCCGGCGGCCAGCGCCGCTTTCTCCGCGGCATTCGGCCCGCGCGTCCTGCCCGGGCTCTACACCGTGAAGATGACCCGCGGCGACAAGGTGTATACCACGCAGTTGAACATCGTGCTCGACCCGCGCGCCAAATTCACCGTCGAAGACCGCCGCGCGCAATTCGAGTTGGTGAACAAGCTCGTGTCCCAGCTCAATCATATGAGCTGGGCGGTGGATGCGATCGTTGCCGTGCGCGACGAGGCGTCGCAAAAGAAGATGACCGCGCTCGCCGAAGCGATAGACAAGATTCGCGGCAAGATCGTGGCCACCAAAGAGGGCGGCGCGATCACCGGCGAGGAGCGCTTGCGCGAATTTCTTACCGGCCTCTACGGCGACGTCAACGGCTACGAAGGCCGCCCCACCGACCAGCAATTCGCTCGCGCCGACGTCTTGGCCCGCGAGCTGGAGGATGTCATCCACGAATTCCAGGCCTTGGTCGCCAAGAGCGGCAACGGCATCAAGATCCAGAGCGAAGACGAGTGGAGGAAGGCCCACCAGTAATATGTTCCGAACTATTACGGCCCTTTTTATATGTAGTGCCCTGCACGCGGCAGACTACACGGCGCTCGACCGCTACGTTGGCGCGCCGGACAGCTCCTACAGTTACACGCTCGCGCGCACGGTGAACTCGCCGGGCATCACCGCCTGGCAGCTCGATATGATCTCGCAGACCTGGCTGACCACGGCGGAGGTGGACCGCCCGGTCTGGCATCACTGGGTGACCATTGTCAAGCCCGACCAGGTGACCACGTCCACCGTTGTGCTCTTCATCGATGGCGGCAGCAACACCCCCACGCCTCCTTCGCCCGACCCGCTGATGATGATCCTGGCCGCGAGCACCGGTGCCGTCGTGGTGGACCTCGGCCAGGTGCCGAACGAGCCGCTGACCTTCGCCGGCGAGAGCCAGCCGCGCACGGAAGATGCCATCATCGCCTACACCTGGGATCGCTACCTGCGAACCGGCGATGAACGCTGGCCGGCGCGCCTGCCGATGACCAAGGCGGCCGTGCGCGCCATGGACATGGTCACGTCGTTTCTTGCGAACCTCCCCGGCGGCGGCATGGCCGTGAAGAACTTCGTGGTGGCCGGCGCTTCGAAGCGCGGATGGACCACCTGGTCCACGGCGGTCGTGGATCCCCGCGTGGTGGCCATCGCGCCCATCGTGATCGACACGCTGAACATGCCGCAGGTATGGGAGCACACCTATGCGGCCTACGGCTTCTGGCCGCCGGCCGTCCAGGACTACGTTGACGAGGGCATCATGAACTGGTTCGGCACGCCCCAGATGGACGCGCTCATGCAGATCGAAGATCCCTACCAGTATCGCGACCGCCTGGCCATGCCGACCTACGCCGTCTGCTCCACCGGCGACCAGTTCTTCGTCCCCGATTCGCCGCGCTATTACTTCGCCGACATGCCGGGTGAGAAATACCTGCGCTTCATTCCCAATACGGACCACTCGATGCAATCGCCGGAAGCCCCCGTGGACTTGGTAGGCTGGTTCCGCGCCGTCACGCAGAATACTCCGCGGCCGCGGTTCTATTGGCACGTGGATCGCGGGGCGGGCACCATCACCGTCCGCGTGGTGGACCCGCCCTCGCAGGTGATGATGTGGCAGGCGTCCAATCCCAACGCCCGCGACTTCCGGCTGGAGACCATTGGCGCGGTATGGACCAGCACCCCGGTCTCGGGAACCAACGGCATCTACACGGCCAGCATCCTTCCCCCGGCGCAGGGCTACACCGCGTTCTTCGTCGAGCTGACCTATCCGGGAATCACCGACACGCCGCTGGTGTTCACCTCCGAGGTCGTCGTGACGCCGGATGTGTACCCGTTCGCCAATCAGGCGCCGCCGTCGCTGCGGCGTGTCCACGTCACGGCGGCACGTTGATGGACGTCGCGGAGTTGATCGGCGAGGCGCGGCGGTTCGGCGAGCGCCTGCGCGCGGTGAAACAAGGGCTCGGCGATACCGGCTTCGAGTGGTATCCGTACGATACACTCTCGGCCTTTCAACATCTGGAGAAACTGCTGACCGGCGCGAACCGCGGCCTGTTCACCGGCAGCGGGCGCGTGCTCGACGTGGGCGCGCAGGATGGCGAGCTGGCGTTCTTCCTGGAGAGCCTCGGGTACCAGGTTGTGGCGGCGGACCATCCGGCGTACAACCACAACGGCATGCGCGGCATTCGCGCGCTGAAGGCAGCGCTCGGGTCGTGCGTCGAGGTGCACGAGATCGATATCGATCGCCCGTTCGCGCTGCCCCACGATGCTTACGATCTGGTCGTGATGCTGGGCGTGCTGTACCACTTGCGCAATCCGTTCTACGTGCTGGAGGAGCTCGCGCGCCACACGACTCATTGCCTGCTCAGCACGCGGGTGGCGCGGCGCTATCCGGAAGGGTCCGCGATGCCGGCGGGCGTGGCGCTGGCCTATCTGCTGGCGGAGAACGAGCTCAACCGGGACAACAGCAATTACTTCATCTTCAACGAGGCAGGGCTGCGCGTGATGCTCGCGCGGGCGCACTGGGACGTCCTGGATTACGTGAGCCTGGGCGACACGGCGCTCTCGGATCCGGTCCGCCTGGACCGCGACGAGCGCGCCTTCTGCCTGCTGCGCAGCCGCTACGACCGCCTGGCGAACGTCGAGCTCTTGCACGGCTGGCACGAGAGCGAGGAGACGGGCTGGCGGTGGACCGAGCGCGAATTCGCCGTGCGGGTGCGTGCGGCGCGCGTGCTCGAGATGCAACTCTGGCTGGCCGAAGAATCGGTGCGGCGGCTGGGAGCCATCACGCTGCGCGCGTCGGTGAACGGCCGGGAGTTGGAGCCGGCGGTCTATGACACGCCCGGCCTGGCGGCCTACACACGCGCGCTCGGGGAAATCGGCGGCGAGGTCGAGGTGCGATTCCGGCTTGACAAGTCCCTGCCGCCGGATGCTGAGGACACACGCGAGCGCGGCCTGATTGTGGCCCGGATCGGGGTGGAGTAACCTGAACCACATGCATCTTCGAGTCTGTGCTTTGGTGATGTGCGCCGCCGCGGCGGTCGGTCAAACCAGGTTTACTGCGGCGGATTATCAGCGCGCCGAAAAGTTCATGGGGTACAACACCAATCCCCTCGTGCTGCACAGTGGCCTGCGCGCGAACTGGCTGCCGGATGACCGGTTCTGGTACCGCGTCACGACCGCCGAAGGCAGCGAGTTCCTGCTGGTGGATCCCGCGAAGGGGACGCGCGCGCCGGCGTTCGACCACGCCAAAGTCGCAGCGGCGCTCGGCGCGGCATCCGGACGAACCATTGACGCGCGCAATCTGCCCTTCCAGGAGATCGAGTTCTCCGAGGACGGCCATTCGATCACCGTGCAGTCCGGCGGGCGCTGGTCGTGCGACGTCATGGGCCTGCGGTGTACCGCCGTCGCGGGCGGCCCTCCCGCGGGAGGACGCGGAGGCCGGGGCGGACGCGGTGGACGGGGCGGCGGGCCGGATGCCGTGCCGGAAGCCCTCTCGCCGGACAAGAAGCACGCGGCCTTCATCCGCGACTGGAATCTCTGGGTGCGCGACGCGGCGACCGGAAAAGAAACCCAGATGACCACCGACGGCGTGAAGGACTTCGGCTACGCCACCGACAACGCCGGCTGGTCCACCAGCAACCGCCCGATCCTGCTCTGGTCGCCGGATTCCAAGCGGATCGCCACGTTCCAGCAGGATCAGCGCAACGTCGGCGAGATGTACCTGGTCGAGACCAAGGTGGGCCATCCCTCGTTGCGCGCGTGGAAGTATCCCCTGCCCGGCGATGACGTGGTGCCGACGATTTCGCGTGTGGTGATGGATCTCGACGGGCCGCGCGTCACGCGCTTGCAGATGCCGCCCGATCAGCATCGCTCCACGCTGTGCGATCACGTGGCCTGCCGCGGCGGCGAATGGGCCGACGTCGAGTGGAGCCCGGATGGCGCAATGCTGGCCTTCGTCTCCACCTCGCGCGACCATCGCCGGGAAGTGCTGCGCATCGCCAATGCCACCACCGGAGAAGTGCGCGACGTGCTGAAGGAAGATGTCTCCACCTTCTTCGAATCCGGCAACGGACGCGTGAACTGGCACTACCTCGACGGAAGCCATGAAGTCATCTGGTTCAGCGAGCGCGATAACTGGGGGCACTTGTACCTCTACGATTCCGACACTGGCAAACTCAAGAACCAGATCACCAGCGGCGAGGGCAATGTCACGCAGGTGCTCCGCGTGGACGAGAAGAACCGCCTGATCTACTTCCTCGGCGTGGGGCGCGAGAAAGGACGTGATCCGTACTTCATTCACTTGTACCGGGTGGGCTTCGACGGTCGCGGCCTCGCCCTGCTCACGCCCGAGGACGCCAGCCACGACGTGTCGCTGTCGCCTTCGGGGAGGTACTTCACCGACAGCTACTCCAAGCCCGACGTGGCACCGGTAGCAGTGGCGCGCGACAACACGGGGAAGCTGATCGCCACGCTGGAGAGGGCCGACATCTCAAAGCTCACTGCGGCGGGATGGAAGCCGCCCCTTTCGTTCACGGTGAAGGCCCGCGACGGAGTCACGGATCTCTACGGCCTGATGTTCCGGCCCACCAACTTCGACGCCTCGAAGAAGTATCCGATCGTGAACCACATCTATCCCGGGCCGCAGACAGGGAGTGTCGGCAGCCGCAACTTCTCGGCGGCGCGCGGCGACTGCCAGGCTCTGGCGGAACTGGGGTTCATCGTGGTCGAGATCGACGGCATGGGCACGCCGTGGCGCAGCAAGAAATTCCACGAGGCGTACTTCGGCGACATGGGAGACAACACGCTGCCCGACCAGGTGGCCGGAATGAAACAGCTCGCGGCGAAGTATCCCTGGATCGACCTGGAGCGCGCCGGCATCTACGGGCATTCGGGCGGCGGATTCGCCACCGCCGACGCCATGTTCCGCTATCCCGACTTCTTCAAAGTGGGGATCAGCGAGGCGGGAAATCACGATAATCGCGAGTACGAAGACGATTGGGCCGAGAAGTGGCAGGGGCTGCTGAAGACGAACTCGGACGGCACCACGAACTACGATAACCAGGCGAACCAGCTTCAGGCCAAGAACCTCAAGGGCAAGCTGCTCCTGGCGCACGGCACCATGGACAACAACGTGCCGCCATACAACACACTCCTCGTGGTCGATGAGCTGATCAAGGCCAACAAGGATTTCGACCTGCTCATGCTGCCCAACCGCAATCACGGCTTCGGCAACGAGGCGTACATGGTGCGGCGGCGATGGGACTACTTCGTGCGGTGGCTGGCGGGCGCCGAGCCGCCGGCCGGATATCAGCTCCGGACTCCGCCGGGAGGAGGTGGACGCGGCGGCGCGCAGTAGCTACCAGCGCAGGGGCAGATTCACCTGCCAGCGGTCGGTGGAGGCGAGCATCTCGTCCCAGGTGATCAGGCGCTGCTCGTAAGCGGCGCTGCGGCCCAGGATCGCGGTCAGGTTGCTCTCGACGGCGGTGGGCGCGTTGTTGATCGGCTTCCCGTTGCGGATGCTGTCGACGAATGTCTGGATGTTCGTGACACATCCGCCGCGGAACGTGTCGTCCTGATCGGTCCCCTTCCACGGATTCTCGCCGACGATGCGGACCAGGCCGCCGTAGTGCGTGTCGGCGGTACCCTTGACACCGACGCAACGGACGCAGAGATCGCTGAAAGCGCCGTTGAGCTGGTGGGAGCTGAAGCTGGCGTGTACGTCGTTGGGGTACCAGTAGGTCACAGTGAAGTGGTCGTAGGCATCGCCGGTGTTGTTCTGCGTGCCGGACCAGTCGGTGCGGCCGCCGGACCCGGTCGCCTTCAGCGGGTGTGCGCCGAGATACCAGTTGGCCATGTCGATGACGTGGATGTTCTGCTCGACGATGATGTCGCCGCTGAGGGCACGGTCGCCGAACCAGGTGACCATGCGGCGCAGGCTCGCGTCCATGTCGGGGGCAGGGTCCTTCCAGGGACGGCCGGCATAGTAGAAGACCTGGGCGAGTGCCGGCTTGCCGATATCGCCGCGGCGGATGCGCTGCACCAGTTCCTGGAAGACAGGCCGGGCGCGGCTCTGAAAGTCGACCCAGAAGCTGAGGCCCTTGGATTGGGCGCGCTGGCCGGCGGCAAGAAAGTCCTTGCTGGAGGGCACGTCCCCCGCGATGGGCTTGGCGCAGTAGACGTGCTTGCCGGCTTCCACGGCCCCGGCGGCGTGCGTAGGGTGATAGTAAGTGGGAGTCTCGATCACGACGGCATCCACGGCGGAGTGGGCCAGCTCGCGGTAGGCGTCGGGGCCGTAGTAGGCGCGCGAGGGAGCCACGTTCAACTTGTCGCGCGTGGAATCGAGCTTGGCGCGGACAACGTCCGCAACGGCCACCCAGCGGGTGGGAGCGTACTCCGTGAACAGCGGGGCGATCCAGTTGCCGCGTCCGCCGCAGCCGACGAGGCCGAGTTCGATAGTCGAGTTGGCCTGCGAGCCGAAGACGGTTGCGGGACTCAACAAAAGCGGGGCGGATTGCAGGATGGTACGGCGGTTCATGGCTGGCATTGTAGCGCGCGTACAATGTCTGGCATGGAGACACGCCGCGACTTCCTGAAAACCGCCGCGCTCGCCGCGCTTGCTACCTCCGCCGAGGATGCGCCCGCCGCCGAGCCCGATCCGCTCTTCGACCGGCCGATGCGTTGGGCACAGCTCACGCTGGTGGAGAACGATCCGGGGAGCTACGACCTCGGGTTCTGGCTCGATTACTTCAAGCGCACGCACTCGGACGCCGCCTGCCTGAGCGCCGGCGGGTGCGTGGCCTACTACCCGACCAGGATCCCGCTGCACTATCGCAGCGCCTGGATGAAAGACACAGACCCCTTCGGCGACCTGGTGCGCGGATGCCGCAAGCTCGGGATGACCGTGCTGGCCCGCACCGATCCCCACGCCGTGCACCAGGACGTCTACGATGCGCACCCGGATTGGATCGCGGTGGACGCCGAGGGGCGCAAGCGCCGGCACTGGTCGATGCCGGAGCTGTGGGTGACGTGCGCGCTGGGCCCGTACAACTTCGAGTTCATGACCGGGGTGACGCGCGAGATCGTCACGCTGTACCAGGTGGATGGCGTGTTCAGCAATCGCTGGGCAGGCAGCGGGATGTGCTACTGCGAGCACTGCACACGCAACTTCAAGCAGGCCACCGGCCTGGATTTGCCGCGCACGCTCGATCCGCAGAACTCGAGCCGGCGGGCATACATTGCCTGGCACGAGCAGCGGCTGTTCGAGCTCTGGGACGTGTGGGACAAGGCGATCCGCGAGGCCAACCCGAAGGCGCGCTTCGTGGCCAACTCGGGCGGCGGGGCCCTCAGCGAGCTCAATATGAAGACCGTCGGCGAGAAAGCGTCCATCCTGTTCGCCGACCGTCAGGCGCGCAGCGGGCTCACGCCTTCGTGGGCCAACGGCAAGAACGGCAAAGAGTATCGCGCCGGGTTGGGCAACAAGCCGATCGGCGGAATCTTCAGCGTCGGCGTGGAAGAGGCGTATCGCTGGAAGGACTCGGTGCAAAGCGAGCCGGAGATCCGGCTGTGGGCGCTGGACGGCATCGCCAACGGTCTGCGGCCGTGGTTCACCAAGTTCGGCGGCGTGCTGCGCGACAAGCGCTGGCTGCCGGTCGTCGAGGACGTGTACACGTGGCACTGGCGCAACGAGCGGTACCTGCGCAATACGGCACCGCTGGCGCGCGTCGGCATGGTCTTCTCGCAGCAGACGGCGCATTACTACGGCGGCGATCGCGCGCGGGCAAAGGTGGAGGATCACACGCTCGGCTACTACCAGGCCCTGATCGAGGCGCGGATTCCGTTCGAGATGGTGCACGACGAGCTGCTGGAAGCGGACCGTATCGCTGGGTTGAAGGTGCTCGTACTGCCGAATATCGCGGCGATGAGCACCCGCCAGTGCGGGCAGATCCGGGATTTCGTGAAGCGCGGCGGCGGAGTGGTGGCTACCTTCGAAACGTCGCTGTACGATGAGCGCGGCGTGCGGCGCGAGAACTTCGGATTGAGCGATCTGTTCGGGGCGTCGTACGCAGGCGGGATGGATGCGCACATGATGAACTCGTACCTGCGGCTGGAAACGCGCCACCCGCTGCTCCGTGGACTGGAGAACGCCGACCGCATCATCAATGGCGTCTCACGCGTCCACACGAAGCCGAACGCTCCGTACCCGAATCCGCCGCTGACCCTGATTCCGTCATATCCCGACCTGCCGATGGAGGAGGTGTTCCCCCGGGTCGATCACACGGACCAGCCCGAGGCCTACGCCCGCGAAACCGGCGGCGGTCGCGTGGTGTATTTTCCCTGGGACATCGACCGCACGTTCTGGGAGGTGCTTGCGGTAGATCACAGCAAGCTGCTGCGCAACGCCGTGGATTGGGCGGCGAACGAAGCGCGTCCGGTGACGGTGACCGGGCCGGGAGTGCTCGACGTCACGCTGTGGCGGCAGAAGGATTCGATGACGGTTCACCTGGTGAATCTGACCAATCCGATGATGATGAAGGGTCCGCTGCGCGAGTTCATCCCGCTGCCGGCGCAGGAGGTCGCGGTGCGATTTCCGGAAGGGAAAAAGCCACGCGCGGTGAAGCTGCTGGTCGCAGGCACCACGCCTCGGGTGCGCGAGACTGCCGGCGAGGTGCGGGTGACCGTGCCGTCAGTTCTGGACCACGAAGTGGTAGCAATCGAGTTGTAGGGCCTGCGTTACAGAACGAAGATGTTCTTCTTCTGGCAGATGTCCTTCAGGATTTTCGGCCAGACGCTGACCGTGACTTCGCCCAGGTGAGCTTTGCGCAGGAGCAGCATCTGGGTGCGCGCCTGTCCGATGCCGCCGCCGATGGAGAGCGGCAACTCGTGGTTCGCGATCGCCTGGTGATAGGGGTAGTTCAGGAAGTGCATCTGGTCGGTGAGGCGAAGCTGCTTCTTGAGCGCTTCGGCATTCACGCGGATGCCCATGGAGCTGAGTTCGTGGCGGCGCTTCGTCACGTGGTTCCAGACCAGGATGTCGCCGTTGAGGCCGTGACAGGGGCGGCCGTCGATGGAACGTGTCTCGGTGGACCAGTCGTCGTAGTCGGCGGCGCGCATCTCGTGCGGATAGCCGTCGTTCAGCGTCCAGCCGATGCCGATGATGAAGACAGCGGGGCATTCCTGGAGGAGCATGGTCTCGCGTTGTTTGCGCGGCAGGTCGGGGTACATGTCCAGGACGTCTTCGGCGTGCAGGAAGGTGAGCTTCTTGGGCAGGTTCGGGTAGCGCGGGTCCTTGAGCGCGGGGAAGCGGTCCTGTAGGACTTCTTCCGTGTCGGTGAGGACTCTCCAGATGGCATTGACGGTCTGCTTGAGGAAGTCGAGGTCGTGCTCGTAGAAGTGGATGATGCGCTCCCAGTCCCATTGGTCGACATAGACGCTGTGATCGTGATCCAGGAAGTAGTCTTTACGGACGGCGCGCATGTCGGTGCAGATGCCTTCGCCGGGCTGCATGCCGAACTGGCGCAGCGCGACCCGCTTCCACTTGGTGGCGGCCTGCACGATCTGGGCGTCGATGGGGTGCTTTTCGCGGTCGTTGGAGATGTGGAACTGAATGGGGGTGCGCGAGCCGTCGCGGTCGAGCAGATCGTTGACGCCGCTGTCCACGTCGACGATCAGCGGGACGGTCACCATCATCAGGTTGAGGGCCTTGCAGAGGTTTTCCTCGATGAACTGTTTGGCAAAGAAGATGGCTTTTTGGGTATCTCTGAGGGAGAGCAGAGAGGAGTAATCCTGTGGCAGGATTTTCTCTAATTCCGCGTAGTCGCCGATGCCGGGACCCGCGAGGTCAGCTTTCTTGTCGACCATGATATGAGAGTTTCACCTCCGGTTATACTATACGCCCTTTCGCGGCAGACACCAACGGGGAGGTGGTGCTCATCAGCGGCGCGGCGGCTGGGATACTGGGAGAGTGATGGTCGAAAGACGCAAGCCGGAGGTGATGAGCCCTGCCGGGTACTGGCCGCAGTTGCGCGCGGCGATCGAGGCCGGGGCGGACGCGGTTTACTTCGGCCTCAAGCACTTCACGGCGCGCGCGAAGGTCGGCTTCTCGCTGGGGGAGCTTCCGGAGGTGATGCGCACCCTGCACCGCCGCGGCGTGCGCGGGTACGTCACGTTCAACACGCTGGTGTTTAATCACGAACTGCAAGAGGCGGAGCGGGCGCTGGGCGATATCGTGGAGGCGGGTGCGGACGCGATCATCGTGCAGGATCTGGGCGTGTTGAAAATGGCGCGCGAGATCGCGCCGGACCTGGAGCTGCACGCTAGCACGCAGATGTCGGTGACCAACGCCGACGGCGTGCGCCTGGCGCAGCGCATGGGCGCCAGCCGGGTGACGCTGGCGCGCGAGTTGTCGCTGGCCGAGATACGAGCGGTGCGCGCCTCGGTGGATTGCGAGCTCGAGATCTTCGTACACGGCGCGCTGTGCGTGGCCTACTCGGGGCAGTGCCTGTCGTCGGAGGCGTGGGGTGGGCGCAGCGCCAATCGCGGGCAGTGCGCCCAGGCGTGCCGGCTCCCATACGAGCTGCTGGTGGATGATAAGGTGCGGCCGCTGGGTGACTCACGATACCTGCTCTCGCCGGGTGACCTTTTCGCGTTGCACCAGGTGCCCGAGATCGTCGAGATCGGGATTTCGACGCTGAAGATCGAAGGGCGGTACAAGGACGCGGATTACGTCGCGCTCACCACGGCGGCCTATCGCAAAGCGGTGGACGATGCATGGGCCGGCCGGCCGGCGGAGATCTCGCCGGCGGAGGCACTTCGGCTGGAGCAGGTCTATTCGCGCGGCCTGGGCCCGTTTTTCCTGACCGGCACGGACCATCAGGCGGTGGTGCGCGGGCGCGCACCGCGGCATCGCGGCGTTCTCGTGGGCCGAGTGTTGCGGGTGACGGAGCGGGGAATCGTGATCGAACCTTCGGAGGCGAGCCGGGTCGCTCCGCTCAAACCGGGCGACGGCGTGGTCTTCGACGCGGCGGACTGGCGAAGTCCGGAGGAGCCGGAAGAGGGCGGGCGGATTTTCGAGATGGTGGGAACAGAAATGCGGTTCGGGAACGGTGCGATCCACCCGGAGCGCATCCGGCGCGGCGACCTGGTGTGGAGGACGCACGATCCGGACGTGAACAAGGCGGTTCGTGTTTACACAGCGGCTGCCGTGCCGGTTCGAAGGCAACCGGTTCGTGTGCGCGTTCGGGCGCGCGAGGGAGAGCGGCTGCATAGCGAGTGGTCGGTCGGCGGCGTGACGGTCACGGTGGAGAGCAGGGAGGTGCTGGGCGGGGCGCGGCATCGGCCGGTTGACGTAGGGTATCTGCGGGAGCAGTTGGGACGAATGGGGAATACGGCGTACGAACTCGGGCAAGTCGAGGCGGAGATCGCGGGGGCGCCGTTTGCGCCAACCTCGATGCTGAACGCGATACGTCGCCAGGCGGTGGAGAAGCTGCAGGAGCGGCAGGCAACCTGCGCTCGCCGGAACCGGCTGAAGCCTAGTCCGGTAACGGCTGCGCCCAGTGAAGTGAAGTCGCGGGAGACGGAACTGCATCTGCTGGTGCGGACGGCAGAACAACTCACAGCAGCGATCGAGCTGCGGCCGGCTTCGATCACGCTCGACTATTTGGATTTGTACGGCTTGAAGCCTTCGATCGAGCAGGTGCGGGGCGCGGGAATCGCGGTGCGTGTCGCGGCGCCGCGCGTGCTCAAACCGGGAGAAGAGAAGATCGCGGATTTTCTGGTGGGATGCGATTGCCCGATCCTGGTGCGATCCGCGGGACTGCTGGAAGTGCTCCGCGAGAGGGTGCACGGCGAGCTGATCGGGGATTTCAGCCTGAATGCGGCGAACACAATCACCGCACGGGAATTGCTGGGAATGGGTCTGGCCGTCCTCACGCCGGCGCACGATTTGAATGCAGCGCAGGTGGTGGATCTCGCCGAACAGGCGGGTGCTGATCGCATCGAGGCGGTCGCGTATCAGCACTTGCCAGTATTTCACACCGAGCATTGCGTTTTCGCACGGTTTCTTTCGGACGGCCGGAGCTACCTGGATTGCGGGCGGCCTTGCGAGGAACACCGGGTGGCGCTCCGCGACGTGGCGGGACGGGCACATCCCGTGCTGGCCGACGTCGGGTGCCGCAATACGGTGTTCGGGGCTGAGGCGCAGGAAGCAGCCTTGCACCTGGACAACTGGCGCAGAGCTGGGATCTCCCGATTCCGGCTGGAATTCGCGCATGAATCGTCGCAGCAGGTGGTGCGAGTCACTCGCGCTTTCGAGGACGCGCTGGCCGGCTTCCTGAACGGTCGCGAGCTCACGGAGCGGCTGCAGAAACTGACGCCGCAGGGCGTGACCGAAGGCAGCCTGTTTGTTCCGGCGGACTATTTGACGCTGCCGGTGCTGGGGTAGCGGAAGGCGGGCGGGCCGGAAGGTCCGCGTTACTCGCAACGCAAGGCGTCGAGGGGGTCCGAGGTCGAGCCGCGGTGGGCGGGGCCGATCATAGCGATCACGGCGGCGATGCCCAGCAGTGCGATCGCCGAACCATAGACCAGCGGGTCGGTCGAGTCGATGCGCAGGATCGAGCCCTTCAGGTTCTCGCGCAAGCTGGCGGCCATGGCGACGCTCAGCCACGCGCCAATCACCAGGCCGCGCACTACCGGCTTGCCGCCCATCACGAGCACTTCGCGCACGATGGTGGCGCGCGTGGCGCCCAGCGCGACGCGGATGCCGAGATCGCGCATGCGCTGATTGACCGCAAAGCTGACTGCGCCGTAGATGCCGCTGGTAGCCAGAGCCGTGGCGACCATGCCGAGGATGACAATCAGGGTGACCATGTTCCACATCTGGTCGGTGACCAGGTCGATCCAGCTTTGCAGGTTGCGCGAGATCACCACCAGGTTGGGCTCGACTTCGCGGATGGCGGCGCGGATGCTGGAGGGAGTAGCCAGGGCCGGGCTTGCGAAACGCACGCTGAGGAAAACGCGGGTGGGGTGCGTAATGCCGGTGCGCCAGGCGGGCGGATTGTCGCTGCCGCCGATGCGCAAGGGCGCCACGTCGCGCGCCACGCCGACGATGGTGATGGGCACACCGCGGAAATCGAGCGTCTTGCCGATGGGGTCCTGGCGACGGAAAAAGGTGCGCGCCAGGCTCTCCGAGATGACGATGGCGAACAGGTCGGTGGGTAGGAAATCGCGGCCGCGTACGAGCGGCACACCGAGCGTGCCCATGAAGCCGGCAGAAGCCGAGTAGACATCCACAGCCTGAACCGCGTCGGGGCGCGCCGGCGGCCGAACCTGCACGGTGTAGTGGTCAATCATCGGCGCGTCGTCGGACACAGTGACGGAGCGGACGCCCGGGACGGCGCGCAGGCGGTCGGCGATGCGGTTGTACCGAACTTCCGCGGCTGCCGGTGTGGTGTTATCGGGGAAGCGCAATGGAGCCACCACCACGTGCCGCGGCATGTAGCCGGGGTCGGCGTGCAGATTGTGGTTTTCAGACTGGCCGAAGAGAGCGGCTTCCACCAACAGCACCAGGCTCATCGCCACCTGCGCGGTCACCAGCCATCCGCGGATGCGGCTTCCCCCCGCCGATCCGCCCAGCATGCCGCCGGCGCCTTTCATCGAGGCGGCGAGGTCGACTTTCACGGATTCCAGGGCGGGGGCGAGCCCGCTGGCCAGGCCGGTGAGGAGCACGATTACGGCGACGTAGGCGAACACGCTCCAATCGGGCGGCATGGGGATGTCGGGAGACCGCGGCGCGATGTAGCGGAAGAGCGGACGCGGCACGTGGTAGAGCAGGTAGACGCTGATGCCGCCGGCCAGTGCGGACAGCAGCACACTTTCGGTGACCAGCATGCGCACAAGCCGGATGCGCGGCGCACCGAGCGAGAGGCGCACGGCGATCTCACGGCGCCGCGCGGCGGCGCGTGAAAGCAACAGGGTCGCGACATTGGCGCACGCGATGAACAGCACTAGATAGAACGCGCCGAAAAAGAACGACACGAGAAAGAGCTCGCGGCCTCCGGCAATCAACTCGAACGTCTCGATCCAGGAGCCGTCGGTGGTTTCGACGGCGGTGCGGCGGCCGGGCGCGAGCACGTCGAGCTGGCGCTCCAGGCCGTTAAATTCGGCCTCGGCCTGCGCGCGGTTGTACCCGGGCGCGAGGCGGCCGGCGAGGAAGAGCCAGAGGAATGCGTCGTCCTGGAAGAAATTGCGGTCGACGTCAAAATAGGGCTGCACCGTGTAGGGCACCCAGACGCCTACCGGCTGCACCCAGAGCGAGGTCCGGTCCGAGACGACTCCGACGATCGGGATGGTGCGGTTATTGATTCGGGCGCTGCGGCCAATAATGTGAGGGTCCGAGTGGAAGCGAGTATGCCAGACGTTTTCGCTGATCAACGCGACCGGCGCCTGACCGGGAGCGCGGCAATCGTTGGCATCGATCAGGCGGCCGAGCAGCGGGCGGTCGAGCCCCTCGACAAGAAAGAAGTTGCAGGAGACGGCAAGCCCGGGGCTGCCGACGGTGTCGTCGTCGCCGATCAACGCGGGAAAGACGCGGAGGGCGGCAAGCTGGCGCACGGTGCGGGTGCGGTCGCGCAAGGCGATGTATTCGGAGTAGGACACGGGCCGGTCGTGGCCGGTGCGCTGGTTCTCGGGGAAGAAGCGCAGGAAGCTGGCGGGGTCGCGATTGACAAGGGGCTTCAGCGCGACGCGCTCGACAACGGTGAAAACGCTGGCGTTAATGCCGATTCCGACCGTCAGCGTGAGCACCACCACGGCCGAGAGCAGGGGATTGCGGCGGATGAGGCGCACGCCATAGCGGATGTCTTCCCACGCGGTCTCCCAGAGAGCGCGGCTGCGGCGGTCCTCGTCGATCTCCTCGCGCCAGGCTTGCGGCAGGAGTCCGCGCGAAGCAACCAGGGTGCTGCCGAACTCCGGAACCGTGGGGCGGATAGGACCGACCGAAAGCGGCGCATCGTCGTCCTTGGCGCGCTGCAGGTCGATGGCTTCGACAGCACCCGCAGGCACTTCGTCCCAGAGCGTGTCGGCCCCGGCCCACTGGCGGCGCCTCCTGGCGCGCCAACGCCACCAGAGCGCGGCTAGGGCGGTGGACAGGGCGACGAAGGAAGTGACTTCGGCGGAGGCCCAAAGCAGGAGTTGCGCGATCGGCACGAGAAATGTGGAGCCGACGGCGAAGCGCGTGATCAAAAGCCAGACGGGCTGCTTGCCGGGAAGATAGGAACAGGTGAAAGGCAGCTTGCGCCAATCGCGGAAATATCGCTCAAAGAAGATCAAAGCGGTGGTCAGGCCGAGCGTGGCAGTGGCGAGGCCGCGTAGCGGGTCGAGCACCGCGATGGTAGCAGGCAGGCTGGCGGCGAACACAGGCAGGATGCCTATGCAGATGACGAAACGCTCGATGGCGGCGTGCCAGGCGGGGCGGTCCTCTGATTCGACCGCCTGGAAGACCCAGTTGGCGCGCAGCATCACGGGCAGAGTGAAGAGGTAGCGGAGACCGACTGTGATCAGGATGGCGACAGCGACGGGGGCGAGCACGACAGTGAGGCCGTAGAGCCCTTCGTCGCGCAGGTTGACGGGCGGCGCATCGAGCAGGCCCTTGGTTATCCAGCCGAGCGCGGCGCCGGCATACGCGAGGAGGAAGAGGCGATGGCTGCGGCTGCGGAAGAGCGTTTTCCAGATGAAAGCGAACGCGGCCTGTTCGCGAGGATCGGCGATCCAACGCTCGAGCAAGCGCGATGCCAGCCCGGTCCGGCGTGCCGAGACGTGGCCGGTACGCGCTTCCAGCAGCACGCGGCGATAGCGGTGGTAACTGAGCAGGTATGCGAGGATCGAGACGGCGGCGGGGATTGCGACGGCAAGCAGGGCGTTGCGGGCAAGCAGCGCCGGGCCGATAATCATCGATTCCCAGAGATGGACGAACCAGAGAGGCGGCCACCAGAAGGCGGCCGCAGGCTGGCGGCCCATGAGCGGGATGGCACCGACGGTAGCGACGAACAGCACGGCCTGTACGGCGAGCGACACGCGCGCAAAGATGTGCGGGGGGAAAAGGTGCAGCAGAATCCCCTGAAGCGCTACCAGGGTGAAGAAAACGAAGAGGCACCCTCCGGCCAGGGCGGCAAAATTCGCGGCGACATAGATGAGGATGCCCGGGTTCTCCTGC
>DATJYW010000240.1:0-2748 GCA_035499435.1 Candidatus Acidiferrales bacterium
GCTTGGTTCGGAATGGGGGATTTCCGAGAACAACCGGCGCGCCAAGTTCTACACGCTGACTCCTGCTGGACGGAAGCGGCTGAAGGAAGAAGTGAATCACTGGAATCAATTGACCAAAGGGATGGCGCTCGCGCTGGGAGCCGAGGCGTGAACGCGATGAAGTGGATTCGCAGGCTTTGGAAGCGCCGTCAAGTTGAAGCCGACATGCGCGAAGAGATGGAGTTCCACCGTGAGGCACGCATCTCCGATCTGGTGGACCGCGGCATGGACCCCGAGAAGGCTGCCCGCGCGGCCCGCCTGGAGTTTGGTAACGTCGAGGCCTACCGCGACGAGTGCCGCAGGGAAATGGGCTACCGGCCCTGGGACGAACTGTACGCGGATCTGCGATTCGCCGGCCGCGGCATGAAGAACAATCCGGGCTTCACGACCGCCACAGTCACAATCCTGGCGCTGGCCATTGGCGTCAACGGAGCCTTCTTCTCGCTCTATTCGAACTACGTACTGAAGCCGCTGCCTATCCGCGGTGTCGAGAGGCACTTCTCGGTCACGGGATTCGATCGGAGCGGCAGGTCCACATCTGGCTGGAGCAATTCGGAGGTCGAAGCCTTGCGTCGGAGCGTCGGGCCCGAGATGGAGGGCCTCTACACTTCGGATACGGTTCAAGTGCTGGCGGTCGCTCCGGTACAACGCCAGACTATAATCACCGGCGTGTCCGGCAACTACTTCCGTTTGCTGGGAGGAAGAGCCATCCTTGGTCGCACTCTGAGCGAGACGGAAGAACATGACCCCGTCGCGGTGCTGAGCAGTTCCGGCGCGGAGCGCTTCTTTCCCAATCGCGCCAACCCCATTGGCCAGAACTTACGCGTTCGGACGACCGTTTTGACGGTCATCGGTGTGATGCCGCCGGACTTCACGGGCACGGTTGCCGTTGTACCTGATTTCTGGGTGGGACTCGGGACGGAAAACGCACTGCGTGGCCGAGCCTCCGCGGAAGACAATCGGAGAGACCTATTCGGCCTGCTAGCGCCAGATGCTTCGGTCGGACGCGCGCAAGCAGTTCTGACAGCAGCGGCTTCGCATTTTCCGCGGCCCCATGAACAGGTTAACCGCGTCGAACTGCGCCCGCAGCGGACACTTTTGCCGGACGGAGAAGGGATTGCCGCAGTCGCCGCACTGCTGTTTGCCGCCTTCTGGATGGTGCTGTTAATCGCATGTGCGAATCTGGCGAATCTGCACCTGGCTCGCGCGGCGGCTCGCACCCACGAGATAGCCATGCGACTCTCGCTCGGAGCTTCGCGGTGGCGCATAGTCCGGCAGCTTTTGACGGAAAGCACGTTCACCGCCCTGCTCGGCGCGGCGGGAGGATGCGTTCTTGCGATCGTCACCGTGCAAACGGCCCACGATTACGCCATCGCCCTGAGCGGTGTTGGCGGCATCACTATGCTCCCGGTCTCTGCAGACTGGCGGGTCCTGCTTTACTCCGTCGCCCTCGGACTCGTTGCCGGCCTCGCGTTCGGGCTCTTGCCCGCGATCGAGGCCACCTCACCAAGTCTGACCCTCTCAACGAAACGTGAGAATTCGTCATTCGCCGGCCGCGTTCGCCCACGCCGCATGCGCAATCTCCTGATTGGCGGTCAGGTGGCGGCGAGCCTGGTGCTGCTGATCATCGGAGGCGTTCTGATCCGGAACATCCAACGCCTGGACTCGGTTGATGCCGGATACGACCTGAACCGGGTCTTCGACCTGAGGCTCGATCAGCCCACGGCCACTACGCTGGCGCTCCTCGGGCAGGAACCCGGCGTAGGCGCTGTGACAGCCGTTGCGCGTGTCCCGTTGTATGGGCGGCTGGATCGGCTACCCGTTACCGTTGAGGGACGCGGCACGCTTGTGCCATATAACTACGTCGACCAACACTATTTCGAGACGCTGGCCTTGCCGATGGATGGCCGCAGTTTTACTGCCTCGGAAACGTCCGCGCGGGCAAGAGTTGCCGTCATCAGTCAGGCCACCGCGCGAAAGCTCTGGATCAGAGGATCGGCGCTGGGCCAGTCTTTCGCTATCGACTCGACGCCCGAGGGTGCGGAGGCCGCAGGTGTCTATCAGGTGGTCGGTGTCGTGCCGGATGTCTCGAGCGAATGGTTGTTCAAGGGCAAGGATGCCTCGGCGATCTATTTGCCCGCTGCTGCCGGACAGGCCGGGATCGAATCGGCGATGGTCCGCATCACGGGGAATCCGGCGAAAACGGCCGCAGCCATCCGCGAGTTTTGTGCTGGGGTAACAACAGGTTGCGAACCTTCGAGTCTGCGCGAGGTCTCAGCAATGCAGCGTTTTCCTTTCGAAATCGCGGCGGGGGTTGCGGGCGCGCTCGGGGGACTCGCACTCCTGCTGACCGCCATCGGTCTGTACAGCGTGGCGAGTTACTCGGTAGTTCAGCGCAGACGCGAGATCGGCGTCCTTCTGGCTATGGGGGCTTCGCCATCCCAAGTGATTCGCCGGATTCTTTCCGAAGCTTTGCGCTGTGTCATGCTTGGGTTGGCTGCCGGATTGCCGGTCTGCCTTACGTTGTCGAAGCTCGCAGCGAGCTCTGTCCTCGAAATCCGCACGTTCGATGTAGGCGCCTACTTCTCCGTTCCCGTGCTTCTGATAGTTATTACGACGCTCGCTTGCGTGGGTCCGGCCCGGCGCGCGGCGAGGACGGATCCGATGCTCTCACTTCGCGAGGAGTAGCGCAGCACCTGCTTCAATCAT
>DATJYW010000241.1:0-21179 GCA_035499435.1 Candidatus Acidiferrales bacterium
AGCCACTGCACCGCACGGAGATCCGCCGCCATCCACTCGCCGCACATCGTAGCCCTCGGCCTCGATGACGACTCGTGCGTGGGCTGCCGGCAGACGCCTACCTATTCGGACAACCCTGGCACCGGTCAGCCCTACATCCGCCTCCTCATTCGCGAGGCGCGCGTGCTTGATCAGGATGTCGTAGACCTGTGTGTCCGCCGTGCCGGTTGGCGCGGGAGTCCGCTGATACACGATCTCTCCGCCCCGCACCGTCAACACACACTCCAGCCGCTTCGTGCCCAAGCGCTTTGCAGGCCACGAGTCCTTGAAGGCAAAAACGCCGGTCTGCTCCTCGAGCACGGCGATATCCGCCACCTTCCCTACGCCCAGCGTCCCCAGTTCCGGGTACCGGCCGATTTCCTTGGCCGGATTCACCGTCGACCGCACCAGCACGTCCGCAAAACGCATCCCCAACAGCATCATCTTCGACATC
Source organism: Candidatus Acidiferrales bacterium (assembly GCA_035499435.1). Lineage (GTDB taxonomy): Bacteria > Acidobacteriota > Terriglobia > Bryobacterales > Bryobacteraceae > Solibacter. Next base: position 473 of record DATJYW010000241.1, read on the forward strand.
ACGTTCGGCATGTCCGATTGCTGAATGCTCACCGAGCCCCTGTGGAGATCCGTGCTGATGGTGTCCGGAACGAAGCCTTGTGTCACGGCCCGCGCCGCTACCGGCCAGAGAAAGCTCCCGCCGCCGTGCCCGACATCGAACAACACGCCGCGCCGGCGCGCCTCGATCATCCACGGCTGGACCTTGCCGCTGAACCGGTCGATGAGCTCGATCTGCCGGTCGTTGTACATGTGGGTGTGGATGTCCCCGGGGCGCAGATGGTCCAACAGCTCTTCCTTCGTGGTACGGCCCGAGTTGGTGAAGATCTTGTCGTCCACCATCACCGGCACGTTCGCACGGCGGCCCGCCTCTACCGCGCGGTCGATGGCGATCCATCCCGGTTTCGCGAAGTGCGCGGTCTTGATGCCCACAATCGTATCCCGGTTGCGCAGGATCGTCTCTGCGGTCTTTGCCGGATCCATATCATCGGTGTCGCTCTCGTACGGCTCGCCGATCATGCCCTTGCCGACGATATTGAGGAGCGCCAGCACCCGCGTCTTCGAGCGAGCGATCACCGTGCGCCGGAACTCGTCGAAGGTCCGCCATCCGCTGCCGCCGGCGTCCACGATGGTCGTCGTGCCCGCGGGCAGCGCCGTCTCGTCCGGAACCAGCGAGCCCTCGTAGCCGAAAACGTGTGCGTGCAGATCGACCAATCCGGGGACCACATAGAGCCCGGTAACGTCCACCACCTTGCGCCCCTGCTCTGCCGGGATGTCCGCCCGAACCGCGGCGATCCGGCCGGCACTGACTCCGACATCCATCCGCGCATCGATGCCGTTGGCCGGGTCGATGACGCGCCCATGGCGCAGCACCAGGTCGTACGGCTGCGAGAGCGCGCACGAGCAGACGAAGAGCAGGAGTCCGGTGAGTCGCATTTGGCCCACATCATATCGCGGATTTCCTGGTCTAGTAGAATGGACCACACGGAGGGATTCCATGGGCATCACCCGGCGCAAGCTTTTTCAATCGGGCGGTCTGGCGGCGGCTGGAATCGCCGCTCGCGGGCCCGCCTCCGCGGCGACGGCCGGCGATCCGTCCCCGGAAGTCTACACCCGCATCGGCGTTCGCCCATTTATCAACTGCACGGCCACGCTCACGGTCAACGGCGGCTCGTTGACGTTGCCCGAAGTGATCGCGGCAATGGAGCAGGCCGCGCACTTTCACGTCAACCTGGACGAGCTGATGGAGAAGGCGGGTGACCGTCTGGCCGAACTGCTTCAGGTCGAGTGGGGCATCGTGACCGCCGGCACCTCTGCCGCGCTTACGCACGCCACCGCGGGTGTCCTGACAGGAACCGACCCGGAGAAGATCCAACGCCTGCCCAACCTCGCCGGCCTGAAGAACGAAGTCATTATCCCGCGCGAATCGCGCAACGCCTATGACCACGCCGTCCGCACCCTCGGCGTGACGGTGATCGAGGTCAACACGCCAAAGGAACTGCGCGCTGCGATCAGTCCGCACACGGCGATGATCGAATTACTCGGCAACTACTTTGGCAAAGCCAGCCTCGATCTCAAAGACATCGCCCCGATCGCGCGCGCGGCCGGAATCCCCATCCTGGTGGATGCCGCTGCGGACTACCTCATCGTCCCCAACCCGTACATCGCTCAAGGCGCCGACCTGGTGGCCTACAGCGGCGGCAAGATCATCCGCGGTCCTCAGGGCGGCGGACTCCTGCTCGGCCGCCGCGACCTGGTCCGCGCAGCGTGGGCCAACAGCGCGCCGCATCACGCCTTCGGCCGCGCGCTGAAGGTCACCAAAGAGGAAATCATCGGCATGCTTCGCGCCGTCGAGGCCTGGCGCACCGATCGCGACCTGGCAACCGACTTCCGTACATGGGACTCATGGTACGCCCAAATCGCCGACCGGATCACGAAGGTGACCGGTGTTCGCGCGCAAGTGAATGGACCCGTACGCGGCGGCCCGTTCCCGACGCTGAATGTCTCCTGGGATCCGGAGCGGATCGGCCTCACCGCCGGTGAAGTTGGGCGCCTGATGCTGGAAGGCGAGCCGCGCATCATGACGCAGGCCGAAGGCGAAGGCCATGCATTCCTATTGCGGCCGGTCGCGCTGAAGCCCGGCGAACATGAGATCGTAGCGCGCCGCTTGTACGAGATTTTCTCCTCTGCAGGGACAAAGAAGGAAACGCGCACGCCCTCTGCGCCTTCCATGAACCTGGCCGGTGCTTGGGATGTCGAAATTCACTACGATGTTGGCTCGGCCCGCCATCGGCTGTTCCTCACCGCCGACGGAAGCCGGATTGCCGGGACCCACAGCGGCTGGGCATATCAAGGCGACCTGAAAGGGGAGATCGACGGCGATCGTGTGAAGTTTCGCAGCACATTGCCGGCGGACGGCAACGTACTCACCTATTCGTTCAACGGATCTGCCACCGGCCAAGAGATGTCCGGCGAGGTGCGGATCGGCGAATACGGGTCCGCCAGGTGGCGGGCCCTGCGCCACACCGCGAATGGCTGATCGGACATAGCAGATTTTTGTGCAGTCATCCTCCCTTGTGGAGTATCCTATTCCTAATCTGAATGCTCATTAAGGGGGGGCTCAGGATGCATAAGGGTCTGTTTGCTGCTTTCTTTCTCGGGATGTCGATTGCCTCGGTCATCCACGCCCAACTCGCGACTACCACGTCGCTGGTCGGCACGGTTTCCGATGATTCGGGAAAATCCATTCCCAACGCCAAAGTAACCGCGATCAACGCCGGTACAAGCGATACCTATACGGGGCTCACGAACGAGCAGGGATTTTACAACCTGCAGTTCGTGGCGGTCGGCGACTACAACCTCACCATTGAAAGCCCGGGATTTCAGTTGTTCAAACTCAACGGAGTCCACGTGGATATCAACCAGGTGGTGCGCAACGATGTAACGCTGAAGGTCGGAAATGTAGTGGAGACCGTGACCGTGCAGGCCACCGCTACCGCCCTCAAGACCGACGATGCCACCGTCTCCGAGATCATCAACGCCCGCAGCGTCGCTGAGTTGCCGCTCTCGAACTCGGCCCGCGATCCCATGTCCAGCGCTCTCACCACGCCGACGGTCCTGCAAGGGCCGAAGTCGGCGGCCACCGGCACGCCTCCAGGACAGGACTTTATCGGCGCCGGCACGCGCGAGATCCAGAACAGCATGACGCTGGACGGCATCAGCATCATGAACAATCTCATCACGACGACGCCCACGCGGCCCATGGTCGAATCGGTGCAGGAGGTCGAGGTCCAGACCGGAACCTACTCGGCGCAGTACGGCTCCTACATGGGCGTCCATATCAACATGATCACCAAGGCCGGCACCAACGACATCCATGGCTCGATGCTCGAGTTTTTCCGCAACCAGGTGCTGGACGCCCGCAACTTCTTCACCCTGCCGACCCCCGCGAACCCAACCGCGGCCAAGCCGCCGCTGCGTCAGAACCAGTTCGGTGTGGAGTTCGACGGCCCGGTTTACATTCCGAAAATTTACAACGGCAAGAACAAGACCTTCTTCATGGCCTCCTATGAAGGTTATCGCCTGGTGCAGCAGGCCACGTCGCTCTCGACGGAGATGCCGGCGGTGTTCTTCACGGGCAATTTCTCGTCGGTGCCGACGTCGAGCATCACCGGCGGAGCGATCAAGGATCCCCTGAACGGCAATGCCCCGTTCGCCGGCAACATCATCCCAACCAACCGCATTTCGCCGGTCGTGCTGAAGCTTCAGCAGTATTATCCTGCGCCCAACCTGCCGGGCCTGACCAGCAACTTCTCCGTGCCGGTGCCCACCACCATCTCGACCAACCAGACCGTGGACCGCATCGACCAGAACATCGGCTCCAAGGTCCGGTTGTACGTGCGCGCGCACTGGCAGGACGAGTCGGTGTTTGGCGGCGCTTCCATTCCCGTCAATGCCAGCACCGTGCCCGTGAACACGACCAACTACACGGTCGGTTATACCCACACGCTGACGCCCACCGTGGTGAACGATTTTCGGGTGGGCCGGTATTTCCTGAATACCTCGACGCTCAACTTCTTCACTACCAGCGGCAAGACCACCGCCGGCACGGACCTGGGGATACCGAACTTCAATGGAGACAGCGCGTACAACAACCCCGGCATCCCGGACTTCGGTATCACCGGTTTCAATGGATTCAGCAACGGCGGCAGCAACTGGTACCAGAATGACAGCACCGTGCAGATCTCAGAGCAGGTCAGTTGGAGCCACGGTTCGCACAATATTATGGCGGGCGCCGAGTTCCGCCGGCTGGCTACCGGCCGCGCGGCGGTCAATAGCGCACGCGGCACGTTTACGTTCAACGGCGTGCTGACGGGTTACGCTCCGGCCGATTTCATTCTCGGCAACCCGCAGTCGTTCGCCACCCCTGGGCCCGAAATTCGCGGGCGCACTGCCGAATGGCGCGACGGTTTCTTTGTGCTCGACAAGTGGCAGATCTCGCGCAAGCTCACCCTGAACTACGGCATCCGCTACGAGTTGCCGACAGTGCCCTATACCATCAACGGCGTGGCCACGGAGCTCAATCAAAACCAGACGGCCCTGGTGGGCGGCACGCCCGGTTTCCGCTTCATTGCTCCCAATCACAACAACTGGGCTCCGCGCCTCGGATTCGCATACCGGATCAACGAGAAGACTGTGTTCCGCGGCGGCGCCGGCATTTACTACAACCCGAATCAGACCAACAGCTATACGTTTTTGAACACCAATCCCCCGTACACCACGATCCTGACCTGTACCTGGAGCACCGGGCTGCCGGTAGTCAGCTTGTCCAACCCGTTGGGTTCCCCCGGGGTCTGTCCCGCGGCTCCAACGGCGGGCTTGATTGTGACCGCCCCGTGGCACCAGCCCACGCCTCGCATGAACCAGTGGAGTGCGGGACTGCAAAGGCAGCTCTGGAACGGCAGCGGCCTGGAAGTGCAGTATCTCGGCAACCACGCCTACCATCTGGATCGCAGCTTCTATAACAACACGCCGTTGCTTCCCGGACCAGGATCGGTCAATTTGCGCCGGCCGAATCAGCTTTTTGGCCCGATCCGGACCATCAACATGGACGAGATTGCCAATTACCAGAGCATGAGCGTCATTTTCCGCGAGCGCGCCACACATAGGCTGAACGTGCTCGCCAGCTACACCTGGTCGCACTCTCTTGATGTCAGCACGGACTCCAATGGCGGCGGCACTCCGATGAACCCCTACTGGTGGAAGGCCGACTACGGAAACTCCAACTGGGACATCCGCCACCGCTTTGTCGGCACCTTCGTCTACGACATCCCGTTCTTCCCTGTGTCCAACGTGTTCCTGAAGGCTGCATTGACCAACTGGCAGACCAGCGGCGTGATTACACTGCAAACCGGAATCCCGTTTAACGTCTCCACCGGCACCGACACGGCGAACACGGCCTCCAGCGGCACCTACCGCCCGGACCTGGTTCACGCTCCGACCGACAATTGCGGACGCGGCCACCTGATCGGCTGCATCGACGCCAGTGCGTTTACGGTGCAGGACCTGTATCCGATTACGCCCACGAACTACGCCTACGGAAGCGCCGGCCGCAACCTGCTGCACGGTCCCGGCTCGGAGACCGTGAATTGGTCCTTGTTCAAGAACTTCCCCATCAAGGAGCGCATGAAGTTCCAGTTCCGCTTCGAGACGTTCGCGCTCTTCAACCACGCCAATTTTGGCAATCCTTCCGCCACGCTCGGAACTTCGTCGTTCGGCAACATCACCAGTGCCGGCGGGAACCGGAACATTCAGTTCGGCGCGAAACTGCAATTCTGAGGCATTGGCCGCGGGCCCGATCAGGCTTTCCAGACCGTTCCCTGGCGCCACGCCAGGTTAGCAAGATGCGCGGCGCGAGCGATGGCCACGGCGGGCGTGATCGGGGCGTTCGGCGTTTTGCGGCTTCGCACGCAGTCAAGGAAGTTCTGGATGTGAGCGACCGTGCCGTCGGCAGCCGATTTCACGGCGATCTCCGGCTCCGGCAAATGCGTCAATTCGCGTTGCACTTTGCCTTCGGGGTACACGGCAAATCCGTCGCGATTCAGCTTCATCATGGCGCGGTGGCCGCGGAAGACGATGTTCCCGCCTTCGAGCGAGCCATTCAAAGCGCCGTTGTAAACGGTCGTGAACCCGCGGTACTCCCAGGCTGCGTTGATGGTGTCGGGGCATTCGAATTGAGGCAGCGCGTTGCGATTTCCAGTGGCCTGGGCGGTTAGCGGCGAGTACTGCTCAAAGTACCACTGCACAACATCGCCGAAGTGGGAGTACAAGTCCGTCAAATGGCCGCCGCCGAAATCCCAGAACCAGCGCCACCGCGTACAGCGGAGCGCATCGAACGGCTGATCCGGCGCCGAGCCGAGAAACCGCTTCCAGTCGATCTTCGATGCGTCCACCTTCGGCGGCGTCTGCTGGTTGACCACGTAGTCCTGATACCAGGAAGTCAGGACCAGCGAGATCTGCCCGAGCTTGCCTCCGGCAACAATCTCTCGTGCCTGAATAAAGTGCGGCCAACTGCGCTGCTGATATCCCACCTGCACGATCTGCCTGGAGCTCAGCACGACCTTCTCAACCCGCTCGCCCTCCTCGATCGTGTGGCTCACCGGTTTCTCCACGTACACGTCTTTGCCCGCTTTCACCGCGTCCATCGTCATGGGCACGTGCCAGTGGTCCGGAGCACCGATCACGACACCGTCGATGTCGTTGCGCTCGAGCACTTCCCGGTAGTCCAGATACTCCCTGCCGCCGGGAGCGAACCTCTCCTTCGCTGCCAGGCGCCGGGTCTCGGCGACATCGCAGACCGCCACGATTTCCGTGTTTTCCGCTTTGGTCACCAGGCCGAGCAGGTAAGTCGCGCGTCCGCCGACACCCAAGCCGGCGATGCGAATGCGTTCGTTCGCGCCGAAGATCCGGCTGTAGGAGGCAGCGGTCCAGGCCGCGGAGGCTTTCAGAAGGTCACGTCGTTGCATCGTTTTGACTCCCATGGGTGCTTTCCGGCATTCTATCGCCGGCCGGTCTGTCATGGCGCCTTCCCTGATGATACCGGGAATGCGGTTCGTGAGCCGTGAAGCGCGGCTGCTACAGTAAAGTCTTGCATGGGAATCACGGCGCCATTACTGGCCACGATCGTCGGAATCGGCGGAGCTCTGCTCGGCCTCTGGCTCACCGGCCTGCGCAAGCGCGCCCGTGCCGTCGTGCCGTTCAGTGCCGGCGTCCTGCTCGGCGTGGCGCTTTTCGGGCTTGTGCCTGAGCTGGCCGGCGAGCTTGGATGGCCCGTCAGCACCGCTCTCTTCGCCACCGGATACGGCGCGCTGCTGCTGATCAATCGTTACGTGTATCGGGTCTGTCCGACGTGCGCTCACGATCACGACCACAACGCGTGCACCACGGAGCTGCACGGATTCGCCGGTCCCTTGATCGCCGCCGCCGCCCTGCACAGCCTTCTCGACGGCTGGAGCATCGCTACCGTGCAGCTTGCCGTGCCCCTCGGGCTGCGCGTGGCCGTGCCGCTCGCCATCGCCCTGCACAAAGTCCCCGAGGGAATCGCGCTCGGCGGAATCCTGCGGGCCAGCGTGGGATCCCGCGGCCGGGCCACCGCGTGGGCAATTGCGGCGGAAGGATCCACATTGGCCGGTGGCGCCCTCGGCCTGGAGGTGGGCCCGAGCCTGGGCACCCAATGGATCACCTATCCGCTCGGCTTCGCCGCCGGCTGGATTTTCTATCTCGGGTATCACGCCGTGCATGAAGAGTGGAAACGCCGCGGTCCGCGGGTCGCTATGGCTCCGGCGCTGACGGGTGTGATGGGCGCGGCCGCCCTGCAGCGCGGCGCCGAGGCGTTGTTCCGATAGCCTGATTCTGATAGAAAGAGACCAGAGGAGGGCCTGCCATGCTTCGCATTCTGCTATGTGCGGCCGTTTGCACATGTTTCGCCGCAACCGGCGCCGCACCCGCGCGCGCCCCGATCCTGATCGAGCTCTTCACCAGCGAAGGATGCTCGAGCTGTCCGCCCGCCGACCGGTTGCTCGCCGAGCTGGACCCGCAGGTCATCGTGCTCGGCGAACACGTCGACTACTGGGACCACCAGGGTTGGCGCGACCGTTTCTCTTCCCACGCCAACACGCTGCGCCAGGAAGCCTACGCGCGCCACTTCGGCATCGAGGGGCCCTACACGCCGCAGATGGTGATCGACGGCGCCACCGAGTTCAACGGCGGCGACAAGCGCCGGGCGCTCGACGAGATCGCTCATGAGCGCGGGCGAGCACAGGGCGAGATTCGCCTGGCGCGCGTGGCTGCCGGCCTGGAAGTCAGTGTCGCCGGCGTCCCGCACTCCGCCGACGTGATGGTGGCCCTCGCGCAGGAAAGCGCGGCGTCGGATATCGCCGGCGGCGAAAACAAGGGCCGGAATCTGCGCCACGTCGCGGTCCTGCGCAGCCTGCGCAAAATCGGCACAGCAAAAAAGGGGAGCGCCTTTCGCCAGACCGTCGAGCTCCCCGCCGATACCGCGGGCCAGCGCATCATCGTGTTCACTCAGGAGCAGGACCTCGGCCGCGTGTACACTGCTACGATTCTGGAAAGGTGAACTCATGGATTCACGTCTCGCGCGTGTCTCAAAAATCTGCCTCGCATTGCCCGGCGCGACCCGCCAGGATTGCGATTCGCATGCGGGCTTCTATGTCCGCAAACGAACCTTCGCCTACTTCCTCGACAATCATCACGGCGACGGCATCGTGGCCGTGACCGCGAAAGTGCTGCCGGGCGATAACCACGCGCTGGCCGCTTCTCAACCTCGCAAGTTCTACCTGCCTGCGTACCTGGCATCGAAAGGCTGGGTCGCGCTGCGCCTGGACACGCCCAAGGTCGATTGGGAAGAAGTCGAAGAGTTGGTCCGCACCAGTTACGGGTTAATTGCGCCCAAGGCCGCTCGCGCCAGAAATTCCTCTTGACACGCCCCACTCGGCCAGCGCATAATGAACACTGTTCAGTAATGGGCGTCGCGGAACGGAAATCCCGGCAGAAGGCGGACCTCCGGCAGGAGATTCTGGATGCTGCCCGCGACCTGTTTGTGCGCGAAGGCTACGACAACGTCTCCATCCGCAAGATCGCGGACAAGGTCGAATACGCGCCGGGGACGATTTATCTCTACTTCAAGGACAAGGCTGAGATCCTGGATACGCTGTGCCAGCAGACTTTCGAAAAGCTGCACCAGCGCATGGAAGCGATCCGCAAGGATCCGGGAGATCCCGTGGAAGCCCTGCGGCGCGGTCTGCGGACCTATGTCCAGTTTGGCGTTGATAATCCGAATCACTACATCGTCACGTTCGTGCTGGCCAAGCGCGACGTGGAGATGCACGAGCCGTCGGCGAAGCAAGCCGGGCTGGCCTGCTTCGATTGCCTGCGCGGAATCGTTGGCCAGTGTCTGGAAGGCGGCTATATCAACGGTGGAGGCGTGGAAGAAACCTCCCAGGCGCTGTGGAGCGCGATTCACGGGGTGACCTCTCTGTTGGTGATGGACTGCGGTTTCCCGTTTGTCGAGCGAACGCGGCTCATCGAACGCCTGATCGACATCCTGATCAAGGGGATTCGCGCGCACAAGTCGTAATTATTTTTTTGTGGCTTTTGATGAACGATGTTCATCAACTGAATATAGTTCGGAAGGAGGGGAAACGATGAACTTCGTCGCATTGCAGATGCTCCTGGGAGATCGCGCCAAATACCTCGGCCTCATTTTCGCGATCGCGTTCTCCAGCTTTCTCATGTCGCACCAAAGCTCGATCTTCGCCGGCGTGCTGGACCGCACCACCAGCCAGATTAAAGACGTCCACGACGCCAACATCTGGGTGATGGACCGTTACACGCAATACTTCGATGAGGTCAAGGCGCTCACCGACAGCGACGTCTACCGCGTGCGCGGCGTCAGCGGAATCCAATGGGCGGTCCCGCTCTTCAAAGGCGAGCCGCGCGCCAAAGGGCCCGATGGCACGTTTCGCGTGGTGATCCTGCTCGGCCTCGACGATTCCACCCTGGTAGGGGCGCCGCGCGACCTCGTTCTCGGCTCCATCGATTCGCTGCGCGAGCCCGACTCCATCATCGTGGATCGCGGCGGCTACGAGTTTTTCTTCCCCGGCCAGCCCCTTTCGCTCGGCCGAACGCTGGAGATGAACGATCACCGGGTGAAGATCGCCGGCATCTGCAATTCGTCGGCGCCGTTCACCAATTTCCCGATCTTCTACACGCGCTACAGCCAGGCCATCACGTACGTGGGCCGCGAGCGCAACATGATGTCGTTCGTGCTCGCCAAGCCCGCGCCCGGCGTGAGCGACGCCGAGGCCTGCCGGCGTATTTCGGCCGCCACCGGCCTGCGCGCCGAAACCGGCAGGGAATTCAGCTGGCGCACCATCTGGTATTACATCCACCACACAGGCATACCGGTCAACTTCGGAATCACCATCGCCATCGCGCTCGTGGTGGGCACGGTCGTGGCCGGACAGACGTTCTACATCTTCACCATCGAGAACCTGAAACAATTCGGCGCGCTCAAGGCCATCGGCGTCACCAACGCGCGCATCGTGGGAATGATCCTGCTTCAGGCCACGCTGGTGGGCGCTATCGGATTTGCACTGGGGATCGGCGGCACCGCCGCCTTTTTCGAAATCACCAAGCAGAACCTGGACCTGCGTGGATTTCACCTGCTATGGCAGATCGCGGCCGGCACCGGCGCAACCGTGATGCTGATCGTGATCCTGGCCAGCCTGCTGAGCGTGCGCAAGGTCCTGGTGCTGGAACCGGCTGTCGTATTCAGAGGGTAATCATGTCTACTATCATCGATCGCAACGCGGCGGTGGCGTGCTCGCGCGTCACCAAACATTTCGGAGAGGGCGAGAACCGCGTCGAAGTCCTGCGCGGCGTCGATCTCACCATTCCGTTGGGCGAAATGACTCTGCTCGTGGGCCCGAGCGGCTGCGGCAAGACCACCATGCTCAGCGTGATCGCCGGCCTGCTCGATCGCTCCGGCGGCGAATTGAACGTGCTGGGCCGCGACCTCGCGGAGCTTTCCGGCAGCCAGGCCGTTATGTTCCGCCGCAAGAACCTGGGCTTCGTCTTCCAGCAGTTCAACCTGCTGCCGTCGCTCACCGCCGCGGAAAACGCCTCTGTACCCCTGCTGGCAGCGGGTGTGAAAAAGAAGGAAGCCGTGGACCAGGCGCGCGCGCTCCTCGATGAGCTCGGCCTCGGACCTCGTGCCCACGCCTTTCCCAACCAGCTTTCCGGGGGCCAGCAGCAGCGGGTCGCGCTGGCCCGCGCCCTGGTGCACGACCCGCGCCTGGTGGTCTGCGATGAGCCAACCTCCGCGCTCGATCACGAGACCGGCCAGGTCGTGATGCAGCTTCTGACGCGCATCGCCGTGAAGCCCGGCCGCGCCGTAGTGGTCGTCACCCACGACAGCCGCGTCTTCGGTTTCGCCGACCGGATCGCCCACATGGACGACGGGCGAATTCAGACTGTCAGCGAACAGCCGTCAGCTTTCAACCAGAAGCTCGAGGCAGTCAGCTAGTTCCTTGTGGGGCAGGCCTCCAGCCTGCCCTCCCGTTCCGCACGAAGAGGGGAGATCTTTATGTTCAAATACGGCATTCCTGTCTTTGCGGCGGTGGTCCTCTCGCTCGCGAGTGTCGCCATCGTCAGGTCCCGAACCGTCAACGCCAAAGTGCCGCCGCCCTCGGCGCCGCCCGCTACCGCCTTCACCAACAAAGTCGGAGCCGTCGGGCTAGTGGAGGCCGCGAGCGAAAACATCAGCATCAGCCTTCCGGTCCCGGGCCTCGTGACCGCGGTTTTCGTCAAGGCGGGAGACTCCGTCGCTCGGGGCCAGAAGCTCTTCCAGCTCGACGACCGCGACCTGCGCGCCGAGTTGGCCCTGCGCAAGACCGCCCTCACCATCGCCGAAGCCAAGCTCGCCAGGCTCCGCAGTCTGCCGCGCCCCGAAGACGTTCCCCCGGCCGAGGCCCGAGTCCGGCAGGCCCGCGAAATCCTTGCTGACGCCCAGGTTCAGTTCCGACTCATGGACGGCGTCAAGGACAAGCGCGCCATCCGCGAAGAGGACCTGGAGCGCCGCCGCCTCGCGGTCAGCGCCGCCCAGGCCCGCCTCGACGAGGCCGAGGCGGATCTCAAACTTCTCCAGGCCGGCTCGTGGGAGCCGGATATCAAAATTGCCGAAGCCGAAGTCGAGCAGGCGCGCAGCCAGATCGCCCGCACCGAAGCCGACATCGACCGTATGACTGTCACCGCGCCCATCGCCGGACGGATGCTCCAGGTGAAGGTCCGCGTCGGCGAGTTCGCGCAGGCCGGCCCGCTGGCCCAGCCCCTGATCCTCATGGGCTCCGCGGGCGAACTGCACGTCCGCGCCGACATCGACGAGCAGGACGCCTCGCGGGTCACCGCCGGCGCACCCGCCATCGGCATGCCCCGCGGCGATGCTGCTCGCCAGCTCCGCCTGCGCTTCGTGCGCTTCGAGCCTTACGTGATTCCGAAAAAGAACCTGACCGGCGACAGCACCGAGCGCGTCGATACCCGCGTCCTCGAAGCCATTTATGCGCTCGATCGCGACGCGCCGGTTTACGCCGGTCAACAGATGGACGTCTTCATCGAGGTGAAAAAATGAAAACGCGCTTCCTGATCGCACTGATCGCTGCCGTCGCGGCCACTGCCGCGACGCTCCCGGCGGACTTTCGCCAGGCCGGCCCCGGTGTCAGCCACGATTCCGCCGACCTGACCGCCTGGTGGAAGCAGCTCCATGACGCCGAGCTCGATTCGCTCATCGATCGGGCCGTCCGCAACAACATCGAGCTGCGCGTGGCCGCCGCGCGCGTGTCCCAGGCCCGCGCCCTGGAACGGGTGCAGCGCTCGTCGCTGTTCCCGGTGCTCAGCCTCTCTACCGCCTTCGACCGTATCCGCGGCGGATTCGCCCAGGGCAACATCCACGTGGACACCAGCCGCGGCGCGCCGTCGCTGATCAGTCCGTTCGAGACGAACAATTTCCAGGCGGGCCTGGACGCCTCCTGGGAAGCCGACCTTTTCGGTGCGAATCGCAAGGCCGTGTCCGCCAGCGCGGCCGATGCACGGTCCGCCGAGGAAGCGCGCCGCGACACGCTGGTCACCGTCACCGGCGAGGTGGCGCGCGCTTACGCCGAGCTGCGCGGCATCGACCGCCGCCTCGCCATCACCCGCGCCACCATTCAGACGCAGGGCGACACGCTCCACCTGACCCAGGTCCGCGCGGAGGCGGGGCTGGCCACCGAGCTCGATGTCGCGCAGCAGACGACGCAGCTCTCCACCACGCAGGCGGCCGAGCCCGCGCTGCTGGCCCAGCGGGTGCAAACCGTGCAGCGCCTGGCAGTGCTGCTCGGCCAGGAGCCGGACGCGCTGCTCGACGAGCTTCAAGCGCCTGCCGGCCTGCCCACCGTGCCGAAGGTGATCGGCGCAGGCTTGCCCTCCGACCTGCTGGCCCGCAGGCCGGATGTGCGCCGCGCCCAGTCGGATATAGTCGCCGCCGCCGCCCGTGTGGGCGCCGCGCGTGCCGAGTGGTTTCCGAAATTCATGATCACCGGCTTCGCGGGACGCCAGTCCACCAGCATCGGCGGCCTCACGCTTGGCGCGGGCAACTTCTTCTCCATCGGCCCCGCGGTTCAGCTCCCCATCTTCACCGGAGGGCGCATCCGCGCCAACATCGCCGCCAACAACGCGCGCCTTCAGGAAGCCCAAGCCCAATATGAGGGTGTGATGCTGACCGCCCTCGAAGATGTCGAGAACGCGCTCGCCGCTTATGCCCGCGAGGAGGAACGCCGTGAGAAGCTTGCCGCCGCGGCCGATGCCTCCCGCACCGCTGTAGAGCTCGCGCGCGAGCTCTACACCCGCGGCCTCTCCGACTTCCTCAGCGTTCTGGATGCCCAGCGCGCGCAGTACGCCGCGGAAGACGCCCTGGCCGTGAGTCAGACCGCGATCGTGACCGACGTCGTCGCGCTGTACAAAGCCCTCGGCGGCGGCTGGGAATAAAAGGCTTCAGGCATCAGGCTTCAGGCGTCAGCAAAGAGCGTTTTCGCGAATGCCTGACGCCTAACGCCTGATGCCTTTATTGCAGCCCCACCTGCTTCGCCGACCCGTAATATAGTCCGTTGAACAGCAGCTTGTAGGTCCCGTGCGGCTGATCGCGGAAATTCACCTCCGGCCCGAGCAGCACCACCTTGCCCTCTCCGACGCTGGCCTCGGCTACCGCCGTCCCGCCTTCCAGATACTGCTGGCCCCACGCCCACCCGCTATCCAGCACGTCACTGCCCTGGAACCAGCCCACCGCATCGGTCTTCTGGAGCGCCGCCGACGGCTCCAGCCGGAACACTGGGCTGTTGTCGTAGAACACGTCTACGGTCTCAGGCATCCCGTAAGCCAGCGGGTTGGTGTTGTCGATCCGCGTGCGCAGCAGCGAGCCCGGAATATAGAACTTCTCGCCCGGCAGTGCCCGGTCGCGGCCGTCCGGCCCCTTCTCCACCAGGTAATTCTTCACCGGCAGCCCGAACACTTCCGCGATGCTCGTCGAACTCCCGATGGTCACGATGCTGCCGCCGCTCTCGACAAACTGCTTGAGTTGCGGCATGGTAGTCTCGTCCGAGATTCGCCCCATCATGGGACGGTATTCCTGGGGCACGCTCTCCGGATCGACTGCGCCGCCAAACCCGCCGCCACCGCCTCCGCGGCCGCCCGCGCCGCCGCGCCGGATCGCTCCATCGGTGAACACCAGCACGTCGAACTTGCTCTTCAGGTTGCCCGCGTCCAGGTCCGCCGGATACACCACCTGGAACGGAAACTCGTACTGCTCGAACAACCAGCGCGTCCAGCCTGATGGCATCGAACCGCCGTATTGGTCGTATAGGCCGATCTTGATCGGCTTCAGCTTGAGCGCATCGCCCGAAGGCGCTTTCGCTACCGCCATCGCCGGCACGCCGAGGGCCTTCGCGCCCGCGTCCAGCACGCCGCGAGCGGCCGCCGACGCCGGCACCCAGATCGCGCCGGTGCCCAGGTCCTGCCCCCCGGCCTGGTTCGCGTTCTTCAGCCAGTAAACCTCCGCGCCCGCTTTCAACAGCCGGTTGATCATCACGAACGAGTTGTTGATCCGGTGGCTGATCAGGTATCCCGCGGGATTGGACGGTCCGCTCACCGATGAGGCCGGCGGAGGCAGCAGGCCGGCGATCTTTGTGAACGGTCCGTCGAAGCCGTCCAGGATGCGGTCGAATTTCACGCCCATCTGCATCGCCAGCGTCCAGCCGGTGATGTCGTAGGGCCGCTTCGGAGGACCGCCGGGGTAAGCGAAATCGTTGGGGTGATCCTGCGGTTCGAACATATCGAGAATGTGCGGCCGGAAGGCCTGCGCGCACTTCACCACGTACGAGCCCGCCGGATAATTCTTCCCCGCCACGCTGAACGTGCTCGTAGCCCTGTGTACCGTGATGCCGTTCTTGAGCAGTGCGTTGATGAACTCGGTGGCGTTGGCGAAATCCGCCTGGTCGGAAGGAATGATGTAGCCGCGCGGATCGCGCGTCGCCGGGTTGTGCAGCACGCTCTCGTAGACCGATTGCGGTACCGAACGCACGAACCCGCCGAACGTTCCACCTCCGCCCGGCACATCGCCTCCTCCCTGCACCGGCGCCGCCGCCGCTCCGCCCCTTCCACCGCCTCCGCGTCCCCCGCGCCCTCCACGCCCCCCGCCGGCGCCATCCGTTGCGGCCGGCGCGGACGCCGCCGCGGTCTCCATCGCCGCGATCCGTTTCGGCGTGACCGTCCACGTGTCGCGGCTGCCCTTCTCGATGGAATTCATTCCCATGCGCCAGATGTTGAAGAGGAAGACTTCCTTGTAGCGCGACGCCAGGTCCATGATGGCGCGATTCTGCGTCATCTCGTAGTCGATCGATTGCCGGTAATGCCATTCACCAGGTTTGACCGGCATCGGCCAATCGCCTTGCGGCAATTGCTTGTCCGTCACCACCGGAATCGTCATCGGCGTGGGATTGCCGATGATCTCGGTCAGAATCCCGATCATATTGTGGAAGTAGGTCACCGTGCGCAGGCCGCCGTTCCACCATGTCGAGTAGTTAGCGCCGGTGCGCATTGCGCTGCCGCCCTTACCCTCCGCCACGAGGCGGCTATGCATCGCCGTGCCCACCATCTCGATACCCAGCGGCACCAGCGGGTCGAAGTTGTAATTGAATGGATCGCGGAAGGGCGGGATGAAAACCACCGCGCCCGCCGGTCCCGTCTGATGGTGGTTGTACATGATCTGCGGGAACCACTCGATGAACAGTTGCCGGTTCATATTGGTGGTCTCCTTCATGTTCGACATGTAAAAGTCGCGATTGTCGTCGTGCCCCACATACTTCGCGTAGAGCCGCGGCAGTCCGGCCATGGAGCGTTTCAGCGGATCCTTTTCGCGCATGTACCAGTTGGCTACCAATTCCTGCCCGTCCGGATTCGCCTGCACGCACAGCACGATCACGTCGTTGAGAAACCGCATCGTCTCTTCGTCGGTGCGGCTGTTCATCTGATACACCCATTCCATGAGCTGCTGCGAGCCGACGGTCTCGGTGGCGTGCAGCCCGCCATCGATCCACACGATGGCTTTGCCCTCTTTTGCCAGGCGGTGCGCCTCGGCGTCGCTCACGCCCTCGGCCAGTGCGAGTTTCCGCGCGATCTCCTTGTACTTCGCCAGATTCTTGATGTTCTCGGGCGACGAAATGATCGCCATCCATTGCTCGCGACCCTCCTCGGTCTTGCCGATGCTCTCCAGCTTCATCCGGGGACTCTCGGCCGCCAGCTTCTTCCAATAGGCCTCCAGTTGGGTGTAGGTGGCAACCATGTAGTCGTCGCCCAAATTGAAGCCCAGTGCCTCCTTGGGAGTCGTGATCTTGGGAGCCGATTGAGGCGCCAGTATCCCGGCAGACAACACTGCCACCAAGGCGATCAGCTCGAAACGTCTAAATTTCATATGAGGATGAGTGTATACCGGAGCGTGTTCGCCGCGCTACGGCCCTCCCAACTGTGAGGGGCGCGACCAGCTTGTAGCCGTTTGGCTACTTTGAGCTATCGCCAAAGTATGGACAAAGGTATACGCTATGGAAAAAAAGCTCGCTTTTTCGCGCATAACCGATCCGGCGGTTGCCGCCTCGTCACTCGCCGGTGATACGACAAACAGTAAAAAGGGGTTAACTAGAGGTTTAGTCTAATTTCAATCGAGAACTTACTGAGTAGGAGGAGTGTGTCTGTATGAGCCGTGTACGCTTCCAGGCGACAGCTCTGTTCTGCCTTGCCCTGTCGCTACTCTTTGCCTTCCATGCATTTGCCCAGTCCGATTACGGGTCCATTAGCGGATTCGTCAAAGATCCTTCCGGGGCCATCGTTCCCAAAGCCAAAGTTTCCGTCAAGAACGAAGCCACCGGCCAGATTACTTCTGTAACTACCAACGACGCGGGTTACTATACCGCGACTAACTTGCAACCGGGGTATTACAGCGTTTCTGCCGAGGCCACCGGCTTCAAGAAATATGATTCTACGCACAACAAGCTGGACGCCAACTCCGCGCTTTCGCTCGACGCCTCGCTGACTGTGGGATCCTCCACCGAAACCGTCGAAGTGGTCGCCACCGCGGCGGCCCTCCAAACCGAGTCCGGCTCCGTGCAGAACCTCGTCGGCGCCCGCCAGGTGCTCGATCAGGAACTCAATGGCCGCAACCCCGTTTACATGGCCCAGTTCCTGCCCGGTGTACGCGGCGGCGGCACCATCGCCGATTTCAACTTCGCTTCCACCGGCGGCCAGTCCTGGCAGATCAACGGAGCCCGAACCTGGGATACCGTTGTCACTTTTGACGGCGCGCCCGCGGTCCGCACCCGCGCCAATGGCGCCGTCATCGGTGTCGCCGACGTCGATTCCACCCAGGAAATCCAGGTCATGACCGCCAACTACGCCGCCGAGTACGGGCGCGCAGCCGGCGGGCAGATCCGCATCGTCACCAAGAGCGGTACCAGCGATTTTCACGGCAGCCTCTACGAATACTTCCGCAACTCGGCCATGAACGCCAACACCTGGTCGCGCAACCTCTCCACGGCCACTAACTTCGCGTCGCCCTTCCGCTATAACAATTTCGGCGGAACGATCGGGGGACCGGTCTGGGCGCCCGGCTTGCCGAATTGGATGCGGCAGAAGTTCTTCTTCTTCGTGGCCGAGGACTGGGTCCGCTACCGCGCCACCGATACCCAGACCCAGGCGGTCCCCACCACGTTAATGCGCCAGGGTAACTTCAGCGAATTACTCGGTCCCAACCCATGGTATTCCGGCAGTCACGTAATTTACGATCCGGCGACCTGCCCCAGTGTCGGCGCCGCATCCTGTGTGCCGTTCGCGGGTAATATCATTCCCGCAAACCGGCTGAGCCCCAACGGGATTGCCATCATCGGCGCTTATCCCGCTCCGACGCCTGGCTATCTCGTTGGCACGCAGAATTGGGTGGCGCAGGCTGCACACCCTTACAACCAGCGCAAAGGAACCATCAGCGGCGATATCCTCGCTACCGACAAGCAGCGCATCTCCGGCCGCCGCAGCGATGCGTCCTATTTCGAATACCAGCCGTTCGATCAAGGCTCCGGCACGACCGGTAAGTATTTCAACCGGCCCAACCAGACCAACACCGTCTCCTGGACCTACACCATCTCGCCCACCCTGATTAATGAAGCGCGCGTCACGTTCAGTCTCGATGATGTCTACATCCCGGTCAACACTGCGCTCTCCGGCTTCAACCGTTCCACGTACGGCATCAACTACCCCTTCCTGTTCGGCGGCAAGGATATCCCGGGCAAGATCCCCACGGTTAACGTGCCCAACTTCTACAGTCTCGCCGGCGGACCCTATCCGTCCCACTCCACCGGCCCCATCTGGACCGGCTCCGATAGCGTGACCAAGGTCGTGGGCAACCACACTCTGAAGTTTGGCTTCTCCTTCGAATATTCCGGCGAAAACGACGGCGACCAGATCAACGTCTCAACCGTTCCCGGCGGCAGCAATAACCAGAACGGCACCTTCACGTTCACCGACGCCCGCACCGGCTTGGGCGCCACCTCCGGCATTGGATTGGCCAATCTGGCGCTCGGATACGCCGACAGTTACACCGAAATCGGCCCGCGCGCATACACCATCTGGCGCAGTCACATGTGGGAAGGCTTCGCGCAGGACTCGTGGAAGGTCACCGCCAAGCTCCACGTCGACTACGGTATCCGCTTCACTTCCATTCAGGGCTTCTACCCGCTGTGGGGCAATGCCGACTACTTCGACGGCAACCTTTACAATCCATCACAGGCTGTCACCGTCGACCGCGTCACCGGCAACGTAATTCTCGGAACCGGAAATCCCTACAACGGGGTAATTATCCCCGGCTTCAGCAGCTTCCCCGACTCGGCGACCGGACGCGTACCGGCAGCCACTAACCCCATCTGTGCTAACCAGTCCTGCAATTCCCTCCTGGCGCCGAATCTGCCCAAGTCATATATCGACACCGCCAACGAGTGGCAGCCGCGCGTCGGCATCGCCTATCAAGTGAAGGCCAAGACCGTGATTCGCGCCGGCATCGGCCGCTTCACAACCCGCATGGGCCTGCTCGATAATATCTTCCCGGGTGGCAATTCGCCCTTCCAGCCATTCGTCACGGTGGCCAACGTTTCCGTGGATAACCCTGGCGCGGCGCTCAGCACCAGTATCAACGCCCCGCTGACCATCACGACTCTCAACCGTAATCTCAAGCCGCCCGAGTCGTGGAACTGGAACGCGACGGTGCAGCAGGAACTGCCCCACGGCGGCATCTTGACCGTGGGTTACGTCGGACGCCGCGGCCTCCACGCCTGGGGAGTCTACGACATCAACCAGCCCACGGCCGGCGCGCTGCAGGCCGCTCCCGCTGGAACCAACGTCAACTACCTTCGCCCGTACAAGGGTTTCGCGGCCATCCAGGAGGAGGAGAGCGTGGTGAACTCTATGTACAAGGCCTTCCAGGTCTCCTACACGCAGCCCATGCACCACGGCCTGTTCATCACTGCCAGCTACACCCTGTCCCGCAGCGACGACGGCGGCAGTAACTACCGCGATATCTTCCCCAACACGTACAACACGAGCAATATGTGGGGCCCCTCGGAATACGACGTGCGGCACCTCTTCGTCGTCAGCTACATCTATGACCTGCCGATCTTCCGGGATCACTCCACGCTCAAGGGCAAAATGCTGGGCGGGTGGGAGCTCTCCGGCGCTTCGCAGTTCCAGACCGGCACCCCGTGCGGCATCGGCACCAATAACGACTTCGCCGGCGTCGGCGAGTTCGGAAGTTTCGGCTGTGGGTCCGAAGGGCAACTCTGGGTTCTGAACGGCTCGCCTCAGATCAACACCGGTGCTTTTGCCGGACCTGTCACCAACTCCTCTTCACCGAAGTACTTCACGGCCAACGTTACGCAGCCGGCGGCAGGGACTTTCAACCTGCAAAGCGGCGTGCGCGACTCGGTTTACCAGCCGGGAATCCAGGCTTGGAACATCGGCCTGCTGAAGAGCTTCAATATTACCGAGCGGACCGGATTCCAGTTCCGTGCGGAGGCGTACGATTTCATCAA
>DATJYW010000242.1:0-3401 GCA_035499435.1 Candidatus Acidiferrales bacterium
CTACGCCACCTGGTTCCTCTACACCAACCCGTATTATCCCGATACGCTGCTGATCGCCGGCCGCGGCGTCGCAATCGCCCTTACGCTCGCGTTCGGCGCGACTGTCGCTTGGTGGACGCGCCGCCGCTTCGGCCCGCGCACCGCCCTGATCGCTCTGGCGCTCTTCGCCTTCGAGCCCAACCTCATCGCCCACGGCCGCTACATCACCACCGACATGCTGTTCGCCTTTACCTTTTTCCTGGCCTGCATCGCCTGGTCGGAGTACTTGTGGGGCAGGCTGGGCGGCCTGCCCCTGGCCGCTGGCGTAACCCTCGGCCTCGCCCTCACTGCGAAGTTCTCCGCCATTGCGCTCCTGCCCATCTTCGCCCTGATGGCCGCTGCCGCCTGGTGGCAAGGCCGCCTTGGCCTTCGCACTCTGATCCGCTCCCTGTCCGCAGTCACGGCCATCGCCCTCCTGGTCGTCCTCCTCGTGTACGCCCCTGAGTCCTTCCGTTGGCTGACCCTCCGCCAGCCCGCCCATCCCTTCGTCACCGGCCTCGGCGAGGTGCTTCTGAAGAGCCGGCAAGGCCATGAGTGCTACCTGCTGGGCCAGATCTCGCACACCGGCTGGTGGTATTACTTCCCCGTCGTATTCGCGGTGAAGACGCCGCTCGGCCTGTTCCTGCTCGTCGCCATCGGCCTTGCCGGCCTCGTCTGGCAACGCCCCAAAGCTGGCGACCTTTCCCTGGCGTGGTTCGCCATGGCAATCCCCGCGCTGGTCTTTTTCGGACTCAGCATGGCGAACGCCGTCAACATCGGCGTGCGCCACATTCTCCCCATATATCCGATGTTGTGTATTCTCGGCGCGGTTCTCGTCCAGCGTCTTCCGTGGGGCACGGCCATTGCCGCGGCCTGTATCGCCATCCTCATCGTCGAATCGCTGGCGATCTACCCCAACTACCTGGCGTTCTTCAACGCTGCCGCAGGCGGCCCCAAAGCCGGCCCGCGTTACCTGCTCGACTCCAACATCGACTGGGGTCAGGACGTCAAGAAGCTACGCACCTGGCTGCGCGCCCGCCGCATCGATTCCGTCTGCATGTTTTACTTCGGCAACACCGGCGTCGAATTCTATGGAATCCCGATGCGTCACCTGCCGCGAACCTGGGAAGCCGCCGAGCGCGAATCCCTCGACTGCGTAGCAGTCGTCAGTGTGACTCTTCTCTACGACCTTTACGTCCCCCGCGCCAGTTTCGCATGGCTCCGCGCAAAGGAACCCGATGCGAGAATCGGCTGGTCGCTTTACGTCTACGATCTCCGCCGCAGGCCGCGCTAGCTGACGCCTGACGCCTGAAGCCTGAAGCCTTTATTGCTCATGCACGTCTTCCAGGTACGTGTACCCGTGCAGCCCCTCTTCGTAGAACTTCAGCAGCGCCCCGCTCTCTTCGTACGTCACCTTGCCTTCACGCAGCGCGCACTCGACGTCCTTGCGCAACTGCGTGACCAGCGTCTCGCTCGAGAACTGCACGTACTTCAGTACCTCGTGAACGGTGTCGCCCTTGATCACCGAATCCAGGATCGTCTCCCCGTTCTCGCCCAGCCGCACGTGTACCGCGTTGGTGTCGCCGAAAAGATTGTGCAGGTCGCCCAGGATCTCCTGGTACGCCCCCAGCAGGAATGCGCCCAGGTAGTAGTCGCCGCCGTTGAACGTGTGCAGGTGCAGGGTACGCTTTACGTCGCGCCGGTCGATGAACGCATCCACCTTGCCGTCGGAATCGCAGGTGATGTCGCCCAGAACCGCCGGCCGCGTCGGCTCCTCGCCCAGGCGGTGAATCGGCATGATCGGAAACAGTTGCTTGATGGCCCAACTGTCCGGCATGCTCTGAAACAGCGAGAAATTGCAGAAATACGTGTCGGAGAGCATGGCATCGATGCCCTCCAGCTCCTCCGGGAAATACTCCAGGTCCCTGGATTGCCGCTGGATCTTGCGCGTGATCGCCCAGTAAATGTTCTCCGCGATGCACCGCTGCTCCAGCGACAGATACCCCAGGCTGAACAGGTTCAACGCCTGATCCAGCGCCTGCTGCGCGTCGTGATAGCTCTCCAGCAGGTTCTTCGACGACAGCCCGCGATACGTCTCCGCCAGGTCGATCAGCGGCTGTTCCGCTTCCGGCGGAGGCTCCGGCGGCACTTCCGCGTCGCCCATTCCCGCCACGCCCAGAACGTTGAAAACCAGCACGCTGTGGTACGCCGCGATCGCCCGCCCGCTCTCCGTGATGATGGTCGGATGCGGCACCTCGACTTCGTCGCACACGTTCTGCACGTGATAGATGATGTCGTTGGCGTACTCCTGCAAGGTGTAGTTCACGCTCGATTCGAAGTCCGTCTGCGACCCGTCGTAATCGATGCCCAGCCCCCCGCCCACATCGAGATACTTCAACCCCGCGCCGCTGCGCGCCAGGTCGACGTACACCCGAACCGCCTCGTTCACCGCACCTTTTATCTGCCGGATATTCGTGATCTGGCTGCCCAGGTGGAAGTGCAGCAGGTTGAGGCAGTCGGCCATGCCGAGGTCCTTCAGTTCCTGCAGCGCCCGCGTGGCTTCCGTCGCCGATAGCCCGAATTTCGACCGGTACCCGCCCGACGACTTCCATCGCCCCGACCCGCGGCTCGCCAGCTTCACCCGCAGCCCGATCATCGGCCGCACGCCTACCCGCTGGCTGTATTTCAGAATCAGGTGCAGTTCGGTATATTTCTCAACCACCGGGATAATGTGCCGGCCGACCTTCTGCGCCAGCATGGCCATCTCGATGTATTCGTCGTCTTTGAAGCCGTTGCAGATGATGGGGGTTTCATTGTCGGCCAGCGCCATCACCGCCATCAGTTCGGGCTTCGAACCCGCTTCCAGGCCGAAGTGGAACGGCTTGCCGAATTCCAGCACCTCCTCCACCACCTGCCGCTGCTGGTTGACCTTGATGGGGTAAACGCAGCAGTAGCCGCCCTGGAAGTGGTGCTCGGCGATGGCCGTCTGAAAAGCCGTGTGCAGCTCTCCCAAACGGTGCTTCAGGATGTCGGCGAAGCGAATCAGGATGGGGAGATCGATGCCTCGCAGAACCAGCGTATCCACCAATTCCTTCAAGTCGATGGAGCGCGCCGGATCCTTCTCCGGATGCACCCGGATGTGGCCGTTGTCGCCAACCGAAAAATAGCCTTTGCCCCACGCCGGTACGTCGTAGAAATCGCTGGCGACCTGCGGGGTCCATCTCTCCGTAGGCTCCATCACCATCGAGCCCTTGCGACCGTTTCTTTCCAACTTCCCTGGTTCTCCTTTAAACCTACAGTGTCGGATGAAATCCCTAGTACGGCAAGGACAAAAAAGAAAGCTAACAGAGGTTTGCGCACCGTGGGAAGTTCGTCGCGGAACG
>DATJYW010000243.1:0-3995 GCA_035499435.1 Candidatus Acidiferrales bacterium
TCAAGGACGAACACGGCGTGTGGAGCGTCACGCTCGGCCCATTGGAGCCGAGTATCTATATCTATTCCTTCAATGTCGATGGCATGGCCATACCCGACCCGGTCAACCCGCGGATCAAGCTGCGCGCTCGCACGTCGGCCAGCCTGGTGGAGATCAGGGACGATACCCCGGCCTTCTGGGAGCCGCGCGACGTGCCGCATGGGCCAGTGGAGATCAACTGGGAAAAATCCAAAGTCATCGGCGGCGAGACGCGAGCGATATGGATCTACACACCGCCGGAGTACGCCAGGACCACGCGCCGCTATCCCGTCCTCTATCTGCTACACGGCTCCAACGACACGGCTGCCGGCTGGACTATGGCGGGCAACGCAAACTTCGTGATGGACAACCTCCTGGCCGACGGGAAGGCCATGCCCATGATCGTCGTAATGCCGTTCGGTCACGCCACACCGTTCGGCGTTCCGGTAGCCCAGGGAGGAGTGACCAACGACGCGCTGTTCGAGGACTACCTGCTGAAAGACGTGATCCCGACGGTGGAAACGCGCTATCGCGTCTCGCCGGGTCGCGAAAACCGCGCCATCGCTGGGCTTTCGATGGGCGGCGGCCAATCACTGCGGATTGGACTGGGCCACCTGGACCTGTTTAGTGCTGTCGCCTCGTTCTCGGGCGCAGTGCCAGCCGATTTCGAAACGCGATTCGCGGCCGTGCTCGACAACGCCAAAGAGACTAACGCCAAAATCAAGACCTTCTGGATCGGCTGCGGACGCCAGGATTCCCTGTTTGACCGCTCGAAGAATCTCGCAGAGTTGTTGGACCGGCATCAGGTGCGACATATCTTTCACGCTACCGACGGCGTCCACAACTACACGGTGTGGCGGAAATATCTGGCAGAGTACGTGCCGCTGCTGTTCCGTTGACCGGATCTATTCCCTATCGCCCGGCGAACCGGGCGCGAACCGTGTACAGCGAGCTTCGTGCCGGAATGAAGAGGGTCTTGCGGTCCTTGTCCCCGAACACCAGTTGCGTGGGCCTCTCCGGCACCTCGATGCAATCGATCAGCTTCCCCGACGGATCGTACACCCAGATCTGCCCGGCGGCGATGTAGACGTTGCCCTTCTCGTCCACTGCCACTGCTTCGCCGCCCTGGTTAGCGAATACCTTGAGGTCGGTCAAAGCGCCCTCAGGCGTGACCGTCGCCTGATAGGTCGTGATCTCGGCCTCGCTGGTAATGTAGACCGGTTTGCCGGGCGCCGCCGCGGCGAGTCCGAAGCCGCGCAGCAGCGGGCTGCTCTTCACGCCCCAACTCATCGCGCCAGTCGCGAAGTCCTGGCCGGCGGGGATAAACGAAGTGCCGTCGGGCGAAACGTACTGCCGATACGGCTGGCCGAGCGCTTGCGGATTGGCGCGCCAGTCACTGACCGGGAGCCACGGGATCATGCCGGCGCGCGGCGAAACGGGCTGAGCCGTCAGGACCGTGATCTCGCCTTCGGGAGATCCGGGCCGGAATGAGTATACCGTCCCGGACCCGGCGTACGACACGACCATCAGGTTGCCCGCCTTGTCGAATGCCAGGTTAACAGGATCGAGCGGCGCATCGCGGACCGTCGAGAGCTGCCGAGCCTCCGCGGACCACTTGTAGATCTTTTGCCAGTGCGCGTCCACAAAATAGAAGTCGCCGGCCGGGTCCACCGCGCCGCCCGAGATGTTGTAGAACCCGCCCGCCAGTTTCTCGACCGTGGCGCCGGCAGCCAGTACATCCGAAGCATGGCTGTGCCGCACTGCCGGCACATTGCCGGTCAGTGTCAGCCACGCGAACTCGCGCTGACGGACTTGGGCGCCGTGAGTCTGATCGTAGATCGTACTGTCGAAGGACACCTTGCTGTTGCTGTAGCAGTGAATGTTGCGGAACCGGATGTCCTTCGAGTTTGTGACCTTCACAGCGTACGGAAAAGGCTGGAACATGCTGATGACCCGGTAAATGTGAAAGTTCGCGATGATGATGTGGCTCGAACCCTCGATTTCGAGCGGCAACGCGAAGCCGCCTTCTCCCCGTTCCTCCTCGGTTTGCAGCGCGTAGAGCCGCCAGTTCGACACGTTGCGCAACTGCACCTCGTGCCGAACGTGGTGCTCGCTCGACATCTGATAGACCCGACCTTCGGTGGACGTATTCGAAACCAGCATCCCGGCTTGCGCGAACGTGCTCGGTGTCCAGATGTCGAAGAAGGTTCCGCCGCCGCCATCCGTAACCCAGAGGCTCGGATATTGACTGTCCCAGCGGCGGTTGACGTCCGGATCGGCTGTGTGCGTGTTGTTATACGGATTCTCGCGGCCGCCTTCGATACGCGAAGTGCCGTGCCCGCCGAGGAAGCGGACATCGTTCATCATCGACCCCGCTCCCGCCATCCACTTCGCTGCCACCGCGCGAGGGTTGATGCCGTTGGTGTAGAGTCCGACACCGATCACGATGTTGCTGCCGCCCCGGGGCGCTTCGATCATCGCCTTCGGCCCACCCACGCCCTGGAACGCGGGCGTCCCGTCGCGCAGAATCAGTTGCGTGGTGCTCGGATGCAGCCCGATCAGAACGGTATCGGGCTTCAGCACGACAGTGTCGCTGAGGATGTATTTGCCCGATGGCAGGTAGATCGCCCGGTGTCCGGCCACAGCCTGGCGGAAGACCCCTGTGTCGTCGGTCGAACCATCGCCCTTGGCGCCCAGCGTCCGGACATTCACCCACGTGTCGCACGGCGGCAACGCGGGAAGATCGCTCGCGACGAGCGGCGGCAGTACGGTGAGCGGCGAGGCGTCGAACGCGTCGACGAATACCGCTGGGAAAGGTACGACACCGTGCTTATCGGGCCCGATCGAGTACCCCTGCGGTGCAATGGGACCCGCATCCACGAGATGCAGCCCGTGCCCGAATGCTTTGACCTGGTAAACTTCGCCAGGAGCCGCGAATTTCTTCCCGCTCTCGCGAAGCACCGCAAACACCGGCACGCGCCGGCACACCGCGTCCTCGAAATTGATCTCCGTCCGCGGATTATTTTCCAGGCTGACGATCACGGCGGGACCGGAGATGTCCTCGAACCGGCCGTCCTTCACCCACAGCTCATCGTGCGACTTCTCCTCGATCGCGATGGCGGTCGGAACATTGCGGAAGCTCGGGCGAATCAAGGTCAACCCCGCTGCGCGCTCGCGAATCGCGGCCTCCCGCTGCCCGTCGAAGCTGGCATCCACCGCCGTGAACTGCCATCCCGGCGAAGGCGTTCCGGTCCAGATGCCGTATCGTCCGCCGTGGAAGGCCACGTCCTCCATCACGTTGCCGGTCTCGTGCACGCTCGCGAGTCCCGAGCCAATGCGGAAATCCATGTGGGCGAGGAAGCAGTGCTGCGCGTACTTGCCGCGCACTCCGACCGCGCCCGCGTTGCCCGCCAGGATTTCGAGGTCGATGTTGCTCATCCCGGAATAGAAGGTGCCCGCGCCGGCATCCTGCGGCCTGCCGCCCGCCCCGCCGCGCCGGCCCGCGAAGAAGACCATGTAGTTTTCATGGTCCGGATCCTGGTAGCCGGGCGTGCTCTCGCCGAGCACGAACACCGGCCGCCGCGCGCCGTACCCGATCAGCCGAATCGCCGGCCAGACGTTCAGCGTCTTCGTCAGCCGGTAGCGGCCTTCGGGTACAAACACGATGCCTTCGCCCTGCACCTGGTCGATGGCTTTCTGGATGGCGTCGCTATCGTCCGCCGTTCCGTCGCCGTGGACGGGAAAACTCTCCTTCGTCAGGTAGACCGCTTTGGAATCGTCCAGCCGGATCGTGTAGTAAGAGGCTGCCGCCGCGGGAAGCGCCGTAACCGCGAGCAGCGCTGGGAGCGCCGTCCAGAACTGTCTTTGCATCAGGTCTGAACTGACCTTATCACGCGTCGAGCAGTATGTCTTTGACGACGTTTCCCGCCACGTCGGTCAGCCGGTAATCGCGGCCCGCGTGGCGGAAGGTGAGCTTT
>DATJYW010000244.1:0-3842 GCA_035499435.1 Candidatus Acidiferrales bacterium
ATCGGCCGGTCGATCAAGCGTGGCTTTCGTTTCGACCGGCGGAGTTCCAGAATGAAGGTGGGAATGCGACGCTGGGTGAAATACGCGCTGGCCTGGACGGGGGCCGGGCTGCTTTACATCAGCCAGGATTTCATGGAGCGGCTCTCGCGCAACGAATCCATTCCCTGGCGGAACGTCGTGATCGGCTGGATGTCGGCCATGTACGTCTGCGCGGCATTCACGCCTTTGATTCTCTGGCTCGGACGCCGCTGGCCGGTGGGCGAGCCGTATCGGTGGCGGCGCATCGTCCTCCATTTCGGCGCCTCCGTCGCTTTCTGGCTGGTGTCCACGGCCCTGGAGGTGCCGGTGCTGGCCGGCATCGGGATGTGGCCGGCGATCCGGGGGCCGGCATCGTTTGCCAGGGAATACTGGATGCTCCTGCCGTACGACCTGCAGGGAGCCATCGTCCGATACTGGGCCGTCATCGGCTTGCAGGCGCTCTTCCGGTCGAACCGGGAAGCGCGCCGCCGCGAGCGCGAGGCGCTGGAGTTGAAGATTCATTCGTCGCAACTCGCCGAGCAGTTGACCTCGTCGCAACTGAGCGCCCTCAAGATGCAATTGCATCCCCATTTTCTGTTCAACACGCTCGGGGCGATCATGGTGCTGGTGCGCCGGCAGAGGGGGCCGGAGGCCGAAACCATGCTCAGCCGCCTGAGCGATTTGCTGCGGCATACGCTCGACGATGTGGAAGCGCAGGAGGTCCCGCTCTGGCGCGAACTCGATTTTCTGCGCCTGTATCTCTCGATCGAACAAGTCCGGTTCGAGGATCGTCTGCGCGTCCGGATCGATGCCGGCACCGAACTCGCGGATGCGCTGGTCCCGCATATGGTGCTGCAGCCGATCGTCGAGAACGCGGTGCGGCACGGATTGGGCCAGAGCGAGGACCCGGTCCTGATTCATGTCAGCGTCTCCAGAGAGAATGGGCATCTCGCCCTGACGGTCACCGACGACGGCCCCGGGTGTCCGACTCCGGTCCTCGAGGAAAAGGGAATCGGACTGACGAACACGCGGACCCGGCTGGAGCGCCTTTACGGGGACGAAGCCACGCTTTCGGCGGCGAACCGGATTCCGCGCGGTGTGCAGGTGACGATGACGCTGCCTTACCGCACCGGTCGGCCGGAGGACGAAGAATGCGGTTGAAGGTGCTGATCGTGGACGACGAGCCCCTGGCCCGCGAAGGCCTCAGATTGATGCTGGGCGGCGATGCCGAGCCCATGGAAGCCCGCAACGGCAGGGAAGCGGTGGCGAAGATTCGGGACGAGAAGCCCGACTTGGTCTTGCTCGACATCCAGATGCCGCGCATGGACGGCTTCGCGGTAGTCGAGGCCGTGGGGGCGGAGAAAATGCCGGCCGTGATCTTTGTGACGGCGCACGATCAGTATGCGATTCGCGCCTTCGAGATCAGCGCGGTGGACTATCTGCTGAAACCGGTGACGGAAGAGCGCTTCCGGTTGGCGTTCGAACGGGCCCGGGGCCGGCTGCGCGCGCCCGGGCCGGATGAATCGACGCGGCAGATGATGAGCGTGCTGGAGGCCATCGCCCATCCGCGGCGCTATCTGTCGCGGCTGGCGATCCGGTCGGGGGAACGGACGGTTTTCCTGGCGGCGGAGGAGGTGGAGTGGATTGAGGCGGCGCAGAATTACGTGAGCGTGCATGCGGGAGCGGCGACACACCTGCTGCACGTGCCGCTGAATACCATTGAGGCATCGCTCGATCCGGAGCGGTTTGTGCGCATTCACCGGTCCTATCTTGTGAATCTGCGCTACGTGCGTCAATTGTGGACGCTGGCGCATGGCCAGTACGTGCTGGAGTTGGCGTCCGGGGCGCGGCTGCAATCGGGGCGGACTTATGGGGACCGGGTGAGGAAGATGATGGGCAATCCCTTCTAACGTGGGAGTTCTTGTGGGGCAGGCTGTCAGATCGGGTCGAGTGGCGGGGATTGCGCCCCGCCACCCTCCCACACCACCGGACATGCGGTTTTCCGCATCCGGCGGTTGAACCAGCCGCTTAGTCTGCGGCAAGCGTCGATGGAAAGAGGAAGCCCGCTCGTTTTAGGGCGGCGTTGCTCAGCGCCTGGTGTAATTCCGGCTGGGCGGCCACTCTCCACGCGCCGCGACGACTCGTCGCCACACCTAGAGCTTTGCCGGTGAGTCCCAACCGTCGCAGGTTCCGTTCCCGCCCTTTCCGGTCGTGCCATCTCAACCAGAAGCATTTCCGGATATGCCGTCGGATCCATCCCTCTAGTCCGAGCACGGCCCTCCTCGCCTCGGCCAGGTGGAAGTAACCCCACCAGCCTCGCACGTATCGGTTCCAGTCGTCCCGCAGTTGCGTACTGGTGCCACTGCGGCGACCGTCCCACTTCTCTCGAACCTTCGTCTTGAATCTCTCCAGGCTCTCCGGCGCTATTCCGATCCGCTTCTTGCGATCCAGTCGAAACCCCAGGAACTTGCGTTCCCAGACCCTCCCGGTCCCGCTCTTGGCGGCATTCACCTTCAGTCGCAGATGCTTCTCGATCCAGCCTTGTACCGAGGCCAGCGTGCGTTCCGCCGCTGCCTGACTGCTTACGTAAATGTTGCAGTCATCCGCATACCGGCAGTAGCTATGCTTCCTCCGATCCAACTCCCGATCCAGCGCATCCAGATAGATGTTCGCCAGCAGCGGTGACAGCGGCCCGCCTTGCGGCGTCCCTTCCTCGCTGGCTTCCACCAACCCGTTCACCATTGCTCCACGCCGCAGGTATTTCCCAATCAACTTCAACACCCTCTTGTCCCGGATCACTTGCGCCATCCGGCCCATCAGGATATCGTGATTGACGTGGTCGAAGAACTTGGTGATGTCTATATCCACCACCCATTCTTTCCCTCCCTGCGCGTACCGCTGCGCGGCTCGCACGGCGTCCTGTGCGCTCCGTCCCGGCCGGAACCCATAACTGTGCTCACTGAAGTGCGGGTCGAAGATCGGCGTCAGCACTTGCATCAGCAACTGCTGTATGAACCGATCCTGTACCGTCGGGATTCCCAGCATCCGCGTTCCCCCGCTCGGTTTGGGTATTTCTACCCGCCTTACAGGCGCCGGTACATAGGTCCCCTTCAGCAATTTGTCTTTGAGTATCCACCAGTTCCTCTGAAGATGCGGCTCCAGTTCCTCCGTAGTCATCCGGTCGATGCCCGCTGCTCCCTCATTGCGTTTTACCGCCCCGAGTGCCAGTTGGCAGTTCTCTTCGCCTACGGCTGCTTCCATCAACATCTCGTACATAGCTTTCCGTCAAAAGGTTCGCAGAGCGTCCGGCATCGTCCCGCCGCTGCGGGTTGGTCGCGGTTGCACCGCTATTCCCTCAGCGCTCTCAGGCCCGCGCCCGTAGTTGACGCTCCTGAAATTCGAGCTCGCTTATTGCGCCGGTCTCCAGTTCCTTCTCTAGCTCCGTTCTTTGGTCCTTCGGCCCTTCGCTCCACCGCCATTACGCGGCTTCCTCGCTACTACGGCCTCTGCTGACTTCTCCTCCGCTCTCACGAAAGAGATCTCCCCAGGTAAGGTGCAGAATCTGCTCCCTCGCGCCGCCTGGCTCTACATGATGCGTCTTGATGACCTTTGGGCTTCGCTGTTCAGGGCCAGCTTGCCGCCCGCATCCTGCCTCACTGCCAGTTCGTATTCCTGCGGTCGAGAGTTTGCCTTCCGCTTCTTTCGGCTTTCCCCTTGCGGTTGCGCCTTGCGGTTCGGCTACGGTTGCCGTCATCGGCCCCGATTGGCTCCTTTCATCCAATAAGATTCTGCCCATGCTGGGCACACCCTGCGGCGGGGTTGTC
>DATJYW010000245.1:0-5942 GCA_035499435.1 Candidatus Acidiferrales bacterium
CTCGCGCCGGTAGATCAGGTTGTCGAGCACGTTCTGGGCGCGCAGATCGCCGTCGGGATTCTTGAACGCCTGCCCGTCCTGAAAGATCATCAGGCTGGCCGGCACCGCCGGGTCGTACTGCTGCGGCACGTAGACCCAGTAGGTGTGCTGCGTGCCCGGATAGGCCTGGCTGGGCAGAGTGAACGGTCCGCGAATCTCGCCTTTCGGCACGCCCTCCTGCGGCATCGAATCCGGACCGAGCCGGTATTGCGAATTGGGATTGGGCGTTGGCTGCGACGGACCTTGAGCCAAAACGGAGGCGGCCAGCACCGACGTCACGGCGAGCTTCGATATTCCCATGGTCAGTTCTTTACAGGGGTCGCCGGCTTGTCCACCTGGGCATCCGCATCGACCGGGCGGAAGCGGCGGATTACTGGTTTGGCGCTCGCCAGCTCCACGTACGCCTGCACGATCCGGCTCTTCTGTTCGGGATCGCAGACCAGATATTGGTGCCGTCCGCTCTCCGAGGCAGTAAAGGAGGTGCCGCCATTGTCGCCAACCGTGATGGTTCCCGGACCGGAAATTTTGAAGTAACCTTCCTTCGGCCGCGCGGCATAGAGCGCGGCGGCCAGGGCTCCGGAGGGCGTGTCGTAGGGCATGGGACGGTAGGCGCGATACGCGTCGGCGATCGGATTGTCCGGCGTGACGGCAGCGAATTCCTTGTCGATGCTGGCGCCGGGAAACTCGATGGCGGCGGACACCTCATTGCCCACGGCCACGATGGGCGTGGGCCATTCGGCAAGAACTTTGCGTGCGGCCGGAATGTCGGCACGGATGTGAGCTTCCGGCGCCCCTGCCGGGAATGCGCCGCCGGCCAGCACGAGGAACCTGACTTTCTCGCGGATCTTCTGCGCCACCCCCGGAAACTCCAGGACCGCCGCGAGGTTGGTCGCCGGTCCGGCCAGCACGAAGAAGGCATTCTGCTTGTACTGAGCATCGAGATAGTTCCGGATCATCGTGTCGGGATCGGCGGTGTCGATGACGCTCTTGACCTGGTTCCTGTAGACCGGTGTCCCATCGGGCTTCTTCTTGCGGAAGGGCTCGACGAATGCGGGCGAAGTTTCTCCCGGTTCGCCGTCCGTTGCCATACCGATCGGCGGGACCTGTGCGAAGTTCCCGGCCGGTCCGCGATAGTAGCGCTCGACCGAGTCGGCAAAGGCCGCGACCGCGAGATTCGGACGGCTGACGGTGACGACGGCCACACGGCAATCGTTTTTGCCCTGGAGCCCGTGGAGCACACCCATCGCGAGCACGCAGTCGATGGTCGCGAAGTCGCTATCGAAGAAGACGCCCGCGGCCGGTTTCTCCGCCATGCGCTGTGGCATACGCTATCCCAGGTCGAGCCCTTGCAGCTTGCCGGTGGAATCGCCGAACCGATCCATGTGCACGCCCATGCGATCCATCATGGAGAGGAACAGGTTGCACATGGGCGTCTCGCGGCGGGCCAGGATGCGACGCCCGGTCTTGATGGTGTTGCCGCCGCGGCCCACGATCAGGGTGGGGAGGTCCTCGTGCAGATGGGCGTTGCCATCGGAAAGGCCTGCGCCGTAGACGATCATGCAGTTGTCCAGCAGGCTGCGGTCGCCTTCTTTGGTGGACTTCATCTTTTCCACGAACCCGGCGAACTGCTGCACGTGGTACTCGTTGATCTTTCTCACCTTTTCCATCAGCTCGGCCTGGTTGCGGTGGTGGGTCAAGGGATGGTGACCGTCCGCGATGCCCAATTCGCGGTAGGGGCGCAAGCTGCCCTCACGCGTGACGAGGAAGGTGACCACGCGGGTGAGATCGGCCTGAAAGGCGATGGCGATCATGCCGGACATGAGCCTGAAATGCTCGCTGAAATCCGCCGGAATGCCGTAGGGCTTGTCCATGTGCGGATCGATGCGTGAATTGTCCTTCTCGGCGAGCTCGAGCTGCCGCTCCACCTCGCGGATGGAAGAGAGGTACTCGTCGAGCTTGCGGCGGTCGGACGGTCCCAGCCCGGATTCCAGTTTGTGCGTGCCCTCGGTGACGAAGTCGAGAATGCTCCGGCGGTCTTTGGCCTGCTGCGCCCGCTGTTCCGCGGTCATCGGCCGGCCGGTACCGAACATGCGCTCGAACAGCGCCCGCGGATCGAGCGTGGGCGGCAAGGGCTGCGTCTCGCTGCGCCAGGACATATTGTTGGTGTACGCGCAGGAATATCCGCTGTCGCAGTCGCCGGCCTGGCGCGCGTCATCCATCCCGAGTTCGAGCGAGGGAAAGCGCGTCTGCTTCCCGACCTCGTTGGCCACGATCTGATCCACCGAGACGCTGGCCTTGATCTCGGCCACCGATTTTTTGACCTGCACGCCGGTAAGGTACGATCCGCAGCAGCGTCCGTGATCGCCGGCTCCGTCGAGCAAGGCGCGGCCGGAGTTGTGCGTCAGGTTGCCGATCTGGAGGACGTCCTGCTTGTAGGGCTCGAGCGCTTTCAGAGCACGCGGCAACGCCTGAAAGGGGCCCACGTAGTCGGGGTTCCAGGCGTCCATGATGACGCCGTTGGGCACGTAGAAGAATGCCATCCGCACCGGCGGCTTGCCGGGAACGGAGCTGGCCGCGAAGGCAGGCGCCATGGCATCCAGAAACGGCAGGCCGATGGCGGCTCCCATACCTCGCAAGATCGCGCGCCGCGGCAGAGCGGCGCCGGTGACGAATGCCGGTGCTTTCGGTTTCATCAGTGAACTTTCTCCTTGGGTTCGTCCGGGCGGAGCGCGGCAATGCTCCGCCCCGCCGGTTCCCCGCGCCGCGATTGGAACGGCAGGCTGTGCACGATCTGGGAAATCAGGGTCTGAAAGCGATATCGATCGGCGGCCAGCACCGTGCCGATCTCGTCCAGGGCGCGATTATCGGAGGCTTGCATGCCGCGGCCGAGGGCATAGGTCATCATCTTTTCGGTCAGGCACCGCGAGAATAGAGGCAGGCTGTCCAGCAGGACGCTGCGCATCTCGGCCGGCGTCTGGAACGACTTGCCGTCCGGCATGGTACCCGACGGATCCACCGGGAACCAGCCATCCGCGGTGCGCCACTTACCGATGGCGTTGTAATTCTCAAGGCCGAAGCCGAGCGTATCCATCTTGCTGTGGCACGACGCGCAGTACGGGTCGGAGCGATGCTGCTCCAGTTGTTTCCGCATCGAGACGCCGGTACCGATCTCGGACACATCCAGCGCCGGGACGTCCGGGGGAGCCGGGGGTGGAGGTGTGCCCAGAATGTTGTCGAGGATGAATTTGCCGCGCAGGGTGGGCGAGGTCCGGTTGGGATAGCTGTTAGCGACCGCCAGAACTCCGGCCTGAGTCACGACGCCGCCTCTCTGGCCGGTGGTCAGCTCCACCCTGCGGAAATCCGGCCCCTGCACTCCGCCGATTCCATAGAACTTTGCGAGCGGCCCATTGAGGAAGGTGTAGCGGGCGTCCAGGAACTCCGCGATCGGCCGGTTCTCGCGGAGGATGTACTGGAAGAACATCTCGGTTTCTGTTCGAAGGTCGTTCTTGAGGCCCTGAGTCCACTCGGGAAAGAGTTTGGGGTCGGGCGCGATCGAATCGAGGTTGCGGATCTCCAGCCACTGCCCGGCGAAATTCGCAGAGAGAGCCTGCGCCTTGGGGTCGGCGAGCATCCGCTTGACCTGCGCGTCGAGCACGGCCGGCTCGTGCAGCTGGCCGGATTCCGCCGCGGAAAGCAGGTCGTCATCCGGCATCGAGCTCCAGAGGAAATAGCTGAGGCGGGAAGCAAGCTCGACATCGCTCACGCGATGGACCTCGTCCGGGTTGGGGTCGTGCTCGATGCGGAAGAGGAAGTCCGGCGACACCAAGACGGCCTCCAGGGCGAGCTGAATTCCCTGCTCCGTGGATTTGCCCTCGGCGCTTGCCATGGAAACAAACTTCGCGAGTCCGGCCACTTCGGCGCCGGTCACCGGCCGCCGCCAGGCGCGGTGCGCAACCGTGGTCAGGATGCGTTCGATGCAGCCCTCTTCGGACGCCGGATCGCAGACAAGGATCCGTTTGCGGCTGGGCTTTTCGACTTTCGACGGGTATGGTCCGATGAACGTGATCGACGCGATGAACTTGTTCTTCTTGGCGCTGTAGGCGTCCTTGTCATTGGTGAAGGTCTTGACGAAGTCGTCGTTTTCGAACGCGGCGCGGAACACGTGGTCGCCCGCGGGAAGGTAGAGGCGCATCTCGCCATCGGAGAACGGATCGAAATACACGAGCTTCGAGGGTTTGGTCTCCACCTCCATGCTGTCCAAAACGCGGCCGTCCATGGAAAACGACATCATGACCGCTTTGGCGTCGGCTCCGCGCGAGCCCGGAAAGCCGAACCGGACAACGTAGTCCCCGTCGAAGTCCACGCGATGCCGGGCTTCCACGGTATCGTAATCGAGGCGGCGCAGGGTACCGGCCTTGGTTTCGTAGGCGCGCTCGAGGGGTTTTGCGGGCAGCGGGTCGGCGCCAAGCGCGGCGGAGGCGATGGTCTCGGCGGCCTCCAGATACTTCTGCATGAGCACGGGCGACACCGTCAGGATGTCGCCGATGTTGTCGAAGCCGTTGCCGGAATCGTCGGTGGGGAAGTCGCGCTCGGCAGGGAAATCGACGGCCAGAAGGTCGCGGATGGTATTGCGATACTCGTTGCGGTTGAGGCGCCGCGCGACCACGCGTCCGGGATCGGGTTTGAGGGCCGCATCGGCACGGGCGAACTCGGAGTGAAGAAAGGCGGTGAGTTCCGCCAATTGTGCCTGCGGGGGCCGCGGGATTCCCTTGGGCGGCATTTCGCCCGATTCGATCTTGCGGAGGATCTTTTCCCACGTAGTGCGATCGGTGGAGACGGTAGCGGCATCGAGGTACGGCGCCAGGTTCAGATCACCGGATCGCACGCCGGCGTTGTGACAGCCGGAGCAGGTCTTGAGAAGGATGGGGCGGACCTTGGCATCGAAGCCCGCCGTATCAACGGTCGCGGCCGACACACAATTAGCCGCCAATACCAGCCAGTAATAGAGCCGCATCCTTGCTGCACGCCCTCCGGTACAAGTCTGCTTGGCCTGAGAATACCAGAACCGGGGTCCAAAGTCACCCTTGCGTTGCGGCTTGTGCGGGATGGGCTGGAGGCCGCGCAGACCAGCGCTGGTAATTCGGTATTTGACATACGTCCGCGGTTATCGGCGTTCGCGGGCAGCCAGGACTGCTTCGGGATCCTCATCGCGGCGGGCGGCGGACCGGTTATCGGAGGGGGTGCGGAGGGATGTCGCGGCGGCGGGCGCGGGAGTGTCAAAACGAACCGGATCGGCGAGTATTGCGGTGACGGGATTGGGGATTGCGGGCGCGGGGCGGGAGCCGGGCTCGGGGGCGGGGACGGGCTCGGGCATCGAGGCGAGGCGGTTGGTCCTATGGATTTCGAGTTCTTTGCGGGCGCGCTCGGCCTGGCGGCGGGCGGCGGCACGGCGGCGGTCGATTTTCTGGAGGACGTTGGCGCCTTCGGCATCCTGAATGAAGATGGCGCCGAGCGCGTTGGCGCGGTCTTCGGGGGAGAGGGCGGCGTAGCGAATATTGATGACCTCGGTTTCGATGCGGGCGTAGCGGCGCTCGAGCCAGAGGGCGCGGACGAGGTCGTTGAGGAGCATGGTTTCGCCGGCTCCTTCGGGCTGGTAGGTTTCCTGGAAGTCGCGGGCAAGCTGGGCGAGGGCGTCGGGGTCTTCGCCAGGGAGGATCTCGGCCTGAGCGAAGAGGCCGAGCTTGAGGGAGTTGCGGGAGGAGGCGGCTTTGCCCTCGGGGGTACGGGGTCCGGTGGAGTGCTGCGAGTTGGCGATGGCGGCGTTGATTTGCGCGTTGGTAGCCATATTAGATCCTTTCTGGAAAGAAAAAAGGCGGGCCCGCAGCGGGGCTCGCCCTGTAAGC
>DATJYW010000246.1:0-42883 GCA_035499435.1 Candidatus Acidiferrales bacterium
GGGCTCGTTCCGGATCTGCTATGCTGCGGAACGGTCGATTTTGGAGCCGGCGATGGAGCGGCTAACGAATTTTCTGCGGAGGTAAAAGGTGATCAAAGGCTTCAAAGAGTTCCTGCTCAAGAACAACGTTCTCGCACTGGCCATTGCGGTGATTGTCGGAGGAGCCGTGGGCAAGGTGGTGTCGTCGCTGGCGGCCGACTTGATTATGCCGCTGATCAGCCTGGTGCTGCCGAGCGGCGAATGGCGCGCGGCCAAACTGGTGCTCAGCAAAACGGTCGGGCCGGACGGAAAAGAGGCCATCAACGCGCTGAATTACGGCACGTTTTTCGGCAACGTGGTGGATTTTCTGATCATCGCGTTCGTGGTCTACATGCTGACCAAATCGCTGATCAAGGAAGCGCCCGCGCCGCCTCCGCCGCCTTCGAAGAACTGCCCGCGATGCAAGGAAACAATTGCGGTGGACGCCACCAAGTGCAAATTCTGTACGGCGGATATCTGAGGACGTTCCGCCGGCATCAGCGGAAGTTTTCCACCAGCATCAAATCGGCGCCACCCTGGTCGATCTGCGGATAGAGTAGGAACCGCTCGTCCGCCGACAAGCCCAGACCCAGGACTGTTGGCTTGGCAACTGTGAGGATTGTTCTGGATTTTTGTGTGGAGACGTCGAAGTATTGAAGGCGCGACTCCGAAATGAAGTAAATGCCGCCGGCGCTTATCGCAAAATTGATGGAGATGGAATCGATGACCTGGCTTTCCTCTCCCCCACCCGCGGGCACCCTCCACAACTGTGTGGGATTCAAGTCGCTCTTAGCATAATAGATCGTCTTTCCGTCACTCGACTCGAAGGGAGTATAACCGCCGTGCCTGGTAACTTGCACCGGCTCTCCGCCGTCGGCGGGCATTGCCCAGACCTGCCAGCCCCGGCCTTCTCCCGATCGGTTTGACGCGAAGAAGATCCGCTTGCCATCGTGCGACCAACCCGGTCTCACATCATTCGCCGAGCCTTTAGTCATTCGTCGGGGACGGCCGCCATGAGCGCCAATCACGTAGATTTGCCAGTTTCCTTCGACATTGGCGTCGAAAACAATCCACTGGCCGTCCGGCGACCATCGCGGACTGCCCGAACGGCCCAGGGAAACCAGTTGCACCGGGTTGGAGCCGTCCGCATCGCAAACCCAGACCTCCTGGTTTCCGGAGCGGTTTGACTCGAAGGCGATTCGTTTGCCATCCGGCGAGTACTGGGGATTCGATTCGCCCCGAGTGGAGGCAATCAACTGTGACGGCGCACCATTGGGGTCTGAGAGGTTCAGACGCCAGATATTGGAATCATTGATCGACTGGCTGTAAACGAGCCGGTTCCCTTGCCGGGAGACAGCGGGGTGTATGCCGTTCTCACCAATGCCCAAGCGCCGGGGCTCTCCCGACCCCGAGATCCCTACTCGCCACAACACCTGCGTGCCGCCGCGGTTGGAAGAGAAAACTATCTCACGGCCGTCGGCAGCCCAAGCCAGACCAGAAATAATGCGATTGTCGTTGGTCAGCCGCCGCGGCTCTCCCTTTGCATTCAGGTCCGGGCCGAGCGGAAGCACATAGAGGTCGCCGGCTTGCCAGCCGTTGAAGCGGACAAATGCCAATGTCCGCCCGTCCGGGGAGAAAGTGCCGAAGCAGTCGCCGAAATTGCTTGCCGGCGGCCTCGATAGCTGACGTTTCTCACCGCTTTCAACTGAGACCAGCCAGAGCGCACTCGGCTTATCTTCCGAGTCCTTACCATTAGCCACCACCCAACGGCCATCCGGCGACCAGCCAGTCGAAGACACGGCAGTGACAGCTTGAGCTACCAAGTATTGATACGCGGCCAGGAACACCGCGAGTTCCCGTTCAGGGCCTCCCAAAGCAGGAACAAGCATGACCCGCGAGTTCGGGCCGTCGCGGCGTATGAACGCGATCGATCCCCCATCCGGCGACCAGGCCGGGGCGACGTCGGGCGCCGGATCGCTGGTCAGCCGCAAAGGGCTGCCCGACCCGATCAGCTTCACGTAAATGTCCTCGTTATCCTGCTTGTCGCCGGTCCAGCTAAATGCCACCTGCTTACCTTCCGGGGAGAGGCTCGGGAAGCGCTCGTAGCCGGGATAGGCCGTCAGCGGCACCGCGCTGATTGCAGCCGGCAGAGCCGCTCCGCCATCGCGCAGATACCAGAGCACGGTGGCCCCCAACGCGACCAGGGCAACCAGCAGGGCAGCCCACGCGTTTTTCCGCCGCTTCGGCGAAACAGTCGCCGGCGCCGGCGCCAGCGAGCCTGAGTCGGATTCTTCCTTCAATTCCTCCAATGCGAGCTTCACGTCCGCCATACCCTGCGCGCGGCGTTGCGGATCTTTGCGCAGGCATCGCTGTACGATCCTGGTCACTTCGCGAGGGATCCCCGATACTACCTGCTCGACCGGCTCCGGCTCGTTGTTCAGGATTGCCGCCAACGTCGACAGTTTCGAGTCACCCTGGAAAGCGCGCCGCCCAGTCAGCATTTCGTACAGCAGGGCGCCGAAGGCGAAGATATCCGATCGCGCGTCCACCTTCTTGCCTTCGGCCTGCTCCGGCGACATGTACGACACCGTGCCGACGATCTTTCCCTCCTCGGTTTTAGCAGACTGGGCAATCGTTTCGGTACGCGTGAATTCGCCGCCTGCGCCCTGCTCGGTCAGCTTGGCGAGCCCGAAATCCAGCACCTTCACGTTCCCGTTCTCGTTCACCATGACGTTGCCCGGTTTCAGATCGCGATGAACGATGCCGGCGGCGTGAGCCGCCGATAGCGCATCGGCGATCTGGGTGGCGTACTTCAGCGCCTCATTCAGCCGCAGGCCCTTGCGCGGGATAAGCTGGTCCAGGGCCTTGCCGTGCACGAACTCCATGGCAATGAACGAGGCGTCGTCCGCCCGGTCGATATCGTAGATGGTGATGATATTCGGATGATTCAGAGCGGACGCGGCCCTGGCTTCCTGCACGAAGCGGCGCTCGCGTTCGGGCTCGCCCATCTTTTCGGCGGGCAGGACCTTCAGTGCGACGAACCGGTCCAGGCGAGTGTCGCGCGCTTTCCAAACGACTCCCATCCCTCCCTCACCGAGTTTTTCGAGAACTTCGTAATGGCCAAGCTTGCGCACCCATCCTCCGGGTTATTGAAATAGATCATAATTCATTCGGAGAGTGACATCCGGGCGAGCGCGCGGAAACATTTCCCGGTGCGCGGTGTCTAAGTCTGGCAGAGGATTGGCCAGATGCTGGACGTGCGCGGGCTGACGAAGAAGTACCGCAATCGCGCGGTGGTGGATCACGTCACGTTCACCGTGCCGGCCGGGCAGGTCACGGGATACCTGGGGCCGAACGGCAGCGGCAAATCGACCACAGTGAAGATGCTGGCGGGGTTGCTGCCGGCGAGCGCGGGACACATCCTGTGGGATGGCCAGGATATCCGGCACGACCTGATCGGCTTCAAGCGGCGGCTGGGTTATGTACCGGAGGAAGCTTTCGTCTATCCCCATCTCACCGGCCTGGAGCATCTGGAGCTGATCGGGCGACTGCGCCAGTTGCCGGAGGACCTGGTTTCACGCAAGGCCGAGGAATTGCTGCGGCTGCTCTGGCTGCACGAGCACCGGTTCACGCCGATTTCGTCGTATTCGAAGGGCATGAAGCAGCGGGTGCTGATCGCCGGGGCGCTGCTGCACAATCCGGATCTGCTGATCTTCGATGAGCCGCTCTCGGGTTTGGATATTTCGTCCGCGATGCTGCTGCACGAGCTGATCGCGGAACTGGCGCGGCAGGGGAAGACGATTCTGTACATCTCGCACGTGCTGGAGGTCACTGAAAAGGTCTGCTCGCGTGTGATCATGC
Organism: Candidatus Acidiferrales bacterium; assembly: GCA_035499435.1. Lineage (GTDB taxonomy): Bacteria > Acidobacteriota > Terriglobia > Bryobacterales > Bryobacteraceae > Solibacter. The sequence continues at coordinate 3,880 of DATJYW010000246.1, forward strand.
TCTACCAGGGCAAGGTCGTGGCCGACGACGAAGTGGGGCGGCTGCGCGACCTGATGCACCTGCCGTCGCTGGAGCAGATCTTCCGGCAGCTCGCGCGGCAGGACGACGTGAGCGGCGCGGCGCGGGAGATTGCCGCGGTGATGCAGGAGGCGTGATGGGGCTGTTCGGCCTTCTGGCCCGGCATTTCTTCGGGCGATTTTTCGATAACGAAATCGTCTCGCAACACGGCGACATGCGCACCAACGTGGTGCAGGCGTTCGGACTGGTGGCGACGCCGGGAATCTTTCTGCCGTTCTACATGATTCCGCAGCGGACGCGGTTCGACCAGCCGTTTCTGCACAACTGGATCCTGCTCAGCGACTACTATTTCTTTGTGCTGTACAGCATGGTGGTGATGGGATTCGTGATGGTATTCGAGTGGGACGCGATTTTTCCGGACCGCAAGGACTATCTCATCCTGACGCCGTTGCCGCTGGGCGGCGGAGCGATCTTCTCGGGGAAGACGGCGGCACTGGTGGTCTTCCTGGGGCTGTTTCTGCTGGATGCCAATTTCTTCTGTACGCTGCTGGGACCGCTGGTGAGCGGCGGGCCGGAAGCCACCGGAGCGATCGTGTGGCGGCTGTTCGCCGTACACGCGGCGGCGGTGGCGGGCGGCGGCCTGTTCGTGGTGCTGTGCATCGCGAGCATCCAGGGCGTACTGATCAATTTGCTCACGGGCCGGGCGTTCCGGCGCATTTCGCCGTGGGTGCAGATGGCGGTGATGGGGCTGCTGATCGTGGTGCTGTTTCTGACGCCCTTGATGTGCGCGTCGATCCGGCCGCTGGTGGTACATCGCAGTCCGGTCCTGTGGTGGTTCCCGCCGTTCTGGTTTCTAGCAATGTACCTGGACATGCTTCCCGGGCAGCCCGCGGGCCCGCTGTTTCACCAGATCGCCCCGCTGGCCCGGCAGGGGCTGGCGATCGCGGCGGCCGTGTTCGCAATGACCTATCTGGCCGGGTATCACCGGCACGCGCGGCGCGTCATGGAGGGTGTGGATGCGCCGCCGGAAGGACCGTCGCGATTGCGGGCGTGGTTCGACCGAGCAGTGAATCGCTGGCTGCTGCCGCATCCGCTGGAGCGGGCGACGTTCCACTTCATCAGCAATACGATTCTGCGGAACGGCAAGCAGCGGCTGTTCCTGGCGACGTACGGAGGAGTAGCGGTCGCGCTGGCAATGCCGGCGCTGGTGCGCATCTCGACGCGGCCGGCATCGCCGCTGTTGATCTTCGATGCCGCCGGGCTGCTGGCGGTGCCCCTGACGCTCTCGTTCTTCGCTGTCTCGGGACTCCGGGCGGTGTTTAATTTTCCGGCCGAGCTGCGCGCCAACTGGGTGTTTCAGGTGTGCGAGAGCGAGGAGCGGCTGCCGCATCTGCGCGCTGCGCGCAAGTGGATCGTGCTGATGGGCATCGTGCCGCTGTTCGCGGTGCTGGCGCCCGTGGAGGTGTGGTTTCGGGGGTGGGCGCTGGCGCTGGTGCACCTGACGTTCGCGCTGGTGATGTCGCTGATCCTGCTGCACCTGCTGTTGGTGTGGTTTCGCAAGATCCCGTTCACGTGCTCGTATTTTCCGGGCAAGACCAGCATGGCGGTGATGTTCTTCATTTACCTGGCGGGATTCGCGACCTACAGTTGGAGCATGGCGGACGTGCAGGCGCGGCTGATTCGCGCGCCCGCAAGCCTGCTGGTGTTTTACGCCTGCGGAGCGGCGGCGATCTGGGGGCTGACGCTGTTGGAGAGGCGCGAACTGGGCATCGACGACGCGCTGATCTACGAGGACGAGCCGGACCCGATCGTGCGCAGCCTGGAACTGGGGTAGCCGCACGGCGCGTTGCTACACTGAGCGGTGGTGTTCGCACAAGTCCTCCTGACCCTGCTGATTCTCGCGGTGTGCTCGTTCGCGCCGGGGTTCGCGATCGTACGGCGGTTCCGCTGGAGCGCGATGGAGAAGCTGTGCGGGGCGGTAGGGTTGTCGCTGGTGATGGTGTGGCTTGCGGCGTGGCTGTTGTATCTGGCGGGAGCGAACGGCGCCGCGGGCTGCTACGCGATCACGGGCATCTGTGCCGTGCCCGGAGCGATCGCCTGGCCTGACCTCCGCAAACTCTTCGGTGCGATCCGGGTGCGGCAGGCAACACTCGGCTTCGGGTTTCTGCTGCTGTGGACGCTGATCGCACTGTCGATCATCCGGAACTATTCCGGTGCGGGCTGGAGCGGAGACTGGCTGGAACAATTCAGCCGCAGCCTGTTCTTTTTGCACCATTTTCCAAAGGGCTCCGAAATGTTCGGCGGGTACCGAATCACCTCCCGTCCGCCGGGGCTGAACGTGATCGCAGCATTCACCATGGCGCAGGCGGGGGACCGGTTCGAGGTCTTCCAGGCGGCGTACACGTTCTTGAACCTGCTGCTTTTCCTGCCGTGCTGCCTGATCATGGCCGTGCTGGGGCGCACGCGGAAGGGCGCGATTCTGGTGCTGACCGGCATCTTCGCGTGCAGCCCGTTCGTGATCGTGAACGCGACGTACACCGGGGCCAAGTCTTTCGCGGCTTTTTATGTCGTGCTGGGAATCGCCTCTTATCTGGCGGGCTGGAGAAAGCAGGATCGCCTGCGCACCGCGGCGGCGTTCCTCGCGTTAGCCGCCGGGCTACTGGCGCATTACTCCGCCGCACCATACTGCATCTTTTTCGCGCTGCATTACCTCTTTGTCGTATTCCCGAAGCGTGCCGACCGGTGGAAGGAACTGGCGGCGATCGCGGGTGTGAGCGGCGCGCTGATGCTGGCGTGGTTCGGCTGGACGATGGCGACCTATGGCGTGCACGGCACGGTGATGGCGCCGGTGAGTACTTCAGTCGCGTACGGGCCGAAGGACGAGAGCGGGTACGTGCTGAAGTTCATCGCCAACCTATTCGACACCACGGTGCCGCACGTGCTGCGTACGCCCAGCCTGATGCACGCGTTCGATCAGCCGAGCCTCGCGGGGTATGTGCGGGACAACGCGTTTGTCATCTACCAGACCAACCTGATCTTCGCGATGGGTATTTGCGGCGGGCCGCTGGTGGTGTGGTTTCTGGTCCGCGCGCTGAGGAATCCGGCGACGAAGCTCCGGAATTTCTGGCTGGCGCTGATCGCCTTCTCGGTGATGGTGGGCCTGCTGGTGGTGGGCGAGCGCGATTATTTCGGCGTGGGCCACCTGACGCTGCTGGCCATGTTCGCGCTCGGGCTGACGCTGCTGGCGGTGCGCTTCGGATCGACGCGGTGGGTGGCGATGCTGATCGTCGCCGGATGCGCGATCGACTTCGGCCTGGGCGTGTTTTTGCAGGCGCGCGTGGAGCACCTGGAAAACACACCGGGGCACATCGTGTTCAGCGGGTTGACGTTGAGCAATGCCGGAATCGACGTTGCCACGCCGGGTGCGGAGTCGCTCTCCGCGGCGGCCTGGGGCAACTGGTTCCGAAAACACCAGTACATGCTAAGCGAGAAATGGTCGCGCGAGCTGGCGGGATTCCGGCCGAACGATCCCGCGGCGGAGCAGACCAAGGCGGCGATCCGGCCCACGCTGGAGCAGTCGATGCAGGACGAGGATCGGGTGTGGCACGGATGGTACCGGAATCACGGCGGCGCGATCACGTTCATCGGCGATCATTTCGGCGACAGCGACGTGACTTCGGTGGCGCTCGTGCTACTGGCGATGGGGCTGCTGTGGAAGATGGGGCAGCAGGCGCCGCGCCCCCGCACGATCGCGGCGCCGCCTACCCCCGCGCGGAAACCCAAGTCATCGCGATCCCGATACAAGTGACGACCGCCGCACTCGCTACCGGCAGCCAGCGGAACCAGGGATTGCGCGATGTCTTGGCGGCATCGGGCAGGAGGTGTTTGGCGTAGAGCACGATCAAGCCGATCGCGCTCAGCACTACGGCGAGTCCGGCGCTGAAGGCCACCAGGAGGCTGAGGCCAAAGCCGACGCGGTTCAGCGATACAGACGTCAACAGCAGCACCAGCGCGCTCGGACAGGGCACGAGGCCGCCGCTGGCGCCGAGGGCGATGAGACCGCCCATGCTGATATCGTCGGGGACGTGCGAGTGCACGTGGCCATCGCCGTGGTCGTGCATCATGGGCGACGCCGGGGCGGCGGTTTTGCGGCCGATAGTGCGGCGGTACAGAAGCGTGGCGCCGACCCAGACGATGGTGAGACCGGAGACGATGCCCAGCACGGGGGAGATGCGCTCGGGCAGCACAAATCGCGAGAGGTAGAGCGTGGTGAGCCCGAGCGCGAAGACGCTGATGGTGTGGGTGAAGGTGACCATCAAGCCGAGGAGGATGGCGTGCCTGGGCGTGCCGCGGGAGCCGACCAGGTATGCGGCGACCAGGGTCTTGCCGTGTCCGGGCGAGAGCGCGTGCACGGCGCCGAAGGCGAAGGCGGCCATCATGCCGAGGAGCATGATGCCCCAACCGAACTCGCCCTGGTGGAGCAAGCGGGAAAGATAGTCGCTTTGAGGACCCATTCTGTGGCTACTACGATTCTATCGGCACTGGGCAGGCCGGGAACCTGCCCCACGCGAATTACAATAAGGCTTACGATTCTATGAAACGGGTGATCACGGCTCAAGATGTGCCGGCGTCGGGCGAAGTGCGGGTTCCGGTGGGGACCATCGTTACGTCTTCCGCGCAGGAATTGGCGGCGGCGCGCGGCGTGCGCATCGTCGAAGTGCCGGAAGACCAGCTCAGCGCGCTGGCGCCGCCCGACAAGACCGTGGCCATCGGCGCGGATCATGGCGGGTTCCGCCTGAAGGAAGCGCTCAAACCGGTGCTGGAGAGCCTCGGCCTGGAAGCGCGCGATGTGGGGGTCTACGAAGAGAAGGCCGCGGATTATCCGGATATCGCGCACAAGGTGGCGGAGTTGGTGGCCGGCGGGCGCGCAACGCGCGGCGTGATTATCGACGGCGCGGGAATCGGCTCGTGCATGGCGGCGAACAAGGTTCCGGGGATTCGCGCGGCCCTGTGCTACGATAAGGCGTCCGCACGCAACGGCCGCGAACACAATGATTCCAACGTGCTCACATTGGGCGCGCGGCTTTTGACCCAGACCCAGGCGGAAGAGGTTTTGCGGACGTGGCTGGCCACGCCGTTCGCCGGCGGACGCCACCAGGCGCGCGTCGATAAGATCATGCAAATCGAACGGCAGTACCGGGAGAAGGCATCCTCGTGAACACGGCGGAACTCGACAGACTCGTCGCACAAATCGGAGAAGAGATCCTGGCCCGCGTGGGGCCGCTGAGCGCCGCGCCCAAAAAGGGCGAGGGCCTGAACCTGCCCGATCAGGTGTGCCCCGGCTGCGTGCAGCGATGCGCGCAGACGTGCGCGCGAAACACCAAAGAGATTATCGCCGCGGGTGCGTCGCGCGTCTCGGCGAGCGAGAAGCTGACCAGGATCGACCCCGCGATCGCGGCGCTGATCGATCACACCATTTTGAAGCCGGAAGCCACGCGCAACGACGTGGTGAAGGTCTGCCGCGAGGCGCGACAGTACAATTTCGCCAGCGTGTGCGTGAACCCGTACTGGGTGCCGCTGGTGAAGAACGAGCTGGCCGGCTCGCCGGTGCGGGTCTGCACGGTGATCGGATTCCCGCTGGGCGCGACCAGCACGGAATCCAAGGCCGCGGAAACCGCCTTTGCGGTGCGGGACGGCGCGCAGGAGATCGACATGGTGATCAACGTCGGTGCGCTGCGCTCCGGCGATACCGACGCGGTGCGCCGCGACATAGCGGCGGTGGTCGAGGTGGCGCACCGGGCGGGCGCGATCGTCAAAGTGATTCTGGAGACGGCGCTGCTGGACGATACGCAGAAGACGGTCGGGAGCCAGTTGGCCAAGGCCGCGGGCGCAGAATTCGTCAAGACCTCCACCGGCTTTTCGTCGGCGGGCGCGACGGCGCACGATATTGCGCTGATGCGCGCCGCGGTCGGACCCACCATGGGAGTGAAGGCTTCGGGCGGCATACGTACGCTGCAGGACCTGCAAACCATGACGGCGGCCGGCGCCACGCGGATCGGCGCGAGCGCCAGCGTCAAGATTGTCGAAGCCACCGCCGCGTGACCGGATGCAGCCAGCTCGCAAACCCGCGGTCCGGTTCAAGGAGCGAAGCGAGCTCCTCGATTTCCTGCTCGAGGTGTCTTCCGCCACGGCGCTGACGCTGGACCTGGATCAGTTGCTGGCCAACGTTGCCGAGATCGTCAACCGCGTGCTGCCGTACGAGCTGTTTGCCATCCTGCTGTACAGCGAGCGGCGCAGCGACCTGCGCATCCGGTACGCCGTGGGCCACCGCGACGAGGTTGTGCGCAACCTGTCCATCGCCCTCGGCGAAGGGATCACCGGGACGGCGGCCGCGAACCGCGAGCCGGTGCTGGTGGGCGATGTGCGCAACGACCCTCGGTATCTCAACACGGTGGACGCCGTGCGCACCGAGCTGGCGGTTCCGATGACGGCGCGCGGCAAGCTGGTGGGCGTGATCGACCTGCAAACCACGCGTGTGAACGCCTACACCGAGTACGACCGCGCTCTGATGCGCCTGATCGCCGCGCGCGCGAGCATCGCGATCGACAACGCGCGCCTCTACCGGAGAGTCGAGCGCCAGAACCGCACGCTGAAGACGCTGGCCAATATTTCGCGCGAGTTCTCGTCGATTCTCGACCTGAATGAGCTGCTGGGCAAGATCGCCAGCACCATGCGCGAGCTGATCAACTACGACGCCTTCAGTATTCTGGCGGTGGACCACGAGGCCAAGGCGCTGCGACACCTGTTCAGCATCCGCTACGACCAGCGGGTGAACATCGACAATGTCCCGCTGGGCAAGGGCATCACCGGCGCGGCGGCCGAAACGCGCGAGGTGGTTCGGGTGCACGATACCACCAAGGACCCGCGCTATATCGCCTCACACACGGATATCCGCTCCGAAATCGCCGTGCCGCTGATCGCGCACGACCGCGTGATCGGCATCATGGACCTGGAGAGCGACCGTGTGGGGTATTTCAGCGACGATCACATGCGCACGCTGGCCCTGCTGGCGCCGCAGGTAGCCAGCAGCGTGGAGAACGCGCGGCTGTACGCGGAGATCGCGCAGCGCGAGCGCGCCATGGAGCAGGACCTGCAGGCCGCGCGCGAATTGCAGCGGGTGCTGATTCCGGACGCCGCGCCTGAGATCGAGGGCATCGAAGCGGCGGTGAAACTGCGTCCGGCGCGGGAGATCTCCGGCGACATCTACGACATCTTCGAGCAGCGCGACGGACAGACGGTGATCGCCATGGGCGACGTGAGCGGCAAGGGCGCTGCGGCGGCCCTTTATGGCGGCTTGATGAGCGGCCTGCTGCGCACGCTGGCGCCGCGCCGGAGGCGTCCCGCGGAACTGATGAGAGCGCTCAACGACGCGCTGATCGAGCGCAAGGTGGAAGCGCGCTACGTCACGCTGGGCGTGCTGCTCTGGGATCCGGCGACGCGGCAGATCGTGATGGCTAACGCCGGCGCGCTGCCGCCGATGATCTGCCGCGGCCACGAAATTCTGAAGCTGCGCGTGGAGGGCGTTCCGCTCGGCCTGCTCGATTCGCGCGAGTACGAGGAGTTCACCTTCCAGGCGCAATCGGGCGACACCATCGTCCTCTACTCGGACGGAATCACGGACCACCTGAACGCCTCGGGCACCGAATTCGGCCGCGGGCGGCTGGCGCAGGTGGTTCGGTCGCACTGCAGGTTGTCGCCCGAAGGACTGGTGGACGAGATCTTCCGCGAGCTCGACCGCTTCTCGACGGTGCCGTTCGACGATCAGTCGCTGTTCGTGATGAAGGTGAAGTGAGTTTGTAGAATAGTTCTTTCGATGGACCGCCTGGTTCCGCCGCTTTCCTTAAAGTGGAGAAAGCTGATCGCGCTCGCCGCTGCTCTCGTCGCAGCGGCCTGCCTGCTGATGTGGATCCATCCGCAGCGCTTTCTCCAACATCGGCTTCAACCCGATCCGGCGTTGAACGCGTCGTTCGCCGCCATCACCGACGACTTTCGCCGGATCATCGTGCTGATGGACGGCGCCGACGCTCTGGATGATGCTCTGCGCGGCCGGTGCCTTTCCGCCGGGCGACAGATTTTCTGGCGCAAACAGCACGCGCTGGAAGAACTCAAAGGCAGGCTCGCGGGATCACGCAACGAAAACGGCGTTCGGCAGTTGGTCCAGTACCTGACGGGTCCCGGCCTGCACGATGCCGACAAGCTGGCCTTTCTGGATCTCGTAGAGGAGCTGGACACCACGCCGCCGGGCGACGCGCCCGCGATCCGGCAGAATCTTCTGGCCGTACCAGTCAAGGCCATGCACGACAATCTGCAGTCCATTCTGCTCACCTATCGCGAGGAAGTGACACGCATCTTCTCGCAGTTCGCCACGCGCGGCGCCGGAGCGCCGGTCCGCGAGAAATGGGACGCCTATGTGCGCTTCCTGCGCGAGCGGCTGGAGCGCGAAAAGATCCTCGGCGAATTCGACGAGCCGACGCCCGAACCCGAGGAATCCGTGCGCGGCGGCGCCAGCCGGGAGATTTTCGGCAACGACTTCGCGCCCAAGACGGTAGCGCTGACCTTCGACGACGGCCCGCACCCGAAATACACGGAGCAGGTGCTTGCGCTGCTGCGAAAATACGGCCTGCGCGCCTGTTTCTTTGAGCTGGGCGTGAATCTCGGCACGGTGGCCGATGGCACGGCGAAGCTCGGTCCGACTGCGGAAATCGCGCGCCGAGTGCTGGATTCGGGCCACACGATCGCCAATCACAGCTATTCGCACCCGGTGCTACCCAAACTGGCGGAGGCGGCACGCGACAGCGAGATCGACCGCACCACGCTATTGCTGGAGAAGGTCGCCGGACGGAAGCCCGACCTGTTTCGTGCGCCTTATGGCGCGCGCAACAAGCAGATCATCGACCGGGTCACCAGCCAAGGGCTGCGCTCGGTCATGTGGACCATCGACTCGCTGGACTGGGCCGACCCGGTGCCGGAATCGATCGCCATGCGGGTGTTGAAGGAACTGCAGGAGCAACAGAAGGGTATCATTCTGTTTCACGACATCCACAAGCAGAGCGTGCTGGCGCTGCCGAGCGTGATCGAGGAACTGCAGCGGCAGGACTACACGTTCCTGGCGTACCAGAACGGCCAGTTCAGCAAAATGGAAGCGCCGCTGATAACGGAGCGCTCGCCGGCGCCCGCGACTGTCTCCGCGCCGCCGCCGCCGGACACGAAGCGGAGCTTTTATCGCGAGAGCTGGGCGGTCATCGTCGGCATCAACGACTATCAGAACTGGCCCAAGCTGCGCTACGCGGTCAACGACGCCACCGCGATCGAGGACGCCCTGGTCAACAAGTTCGGCTTTAAGCGCGACCACATTCGCAAGCTCATCGACCGCGACGCCACGCGGCAGCGCATCATGCAGGTGCTGGGCGACGAGTTCACCGACGTCAATAAGGTGCAGCGCGAAGACCGGGTATTCTTCTTCTTCGCGGGACACGGCGCCACGCGCACGTTCGGCGACGGGCGGCAGATCGGCTTCATCGTGCCCGCGGATGCCGACCGCGAAAACTACGTCTCCACCGCGATCAGCATGACCGAGTTGCGCGATGCCAGCGACCTGATCGCGGCCAAGCACATTTATTTCGTGATGGACTCGTGCTACAGCGGGCTGGCGCTATCGCGCGGGTCGGGGTCGTTTTCGCGCGACCGCACATACCTGGAAGAGGTGACGCGCCGCACGGCGCGCCAGATTCTGACCGCCGGCGGGGCGGATCAGCAGGTGGCCGACGATGGTCCGGGCGGGCACTCGGTGTTCACGTGGGCCCTCCTGCAGGGCCTGGATGGCAAGGCGGACCTGGACGGCAACGGTGTGATCACGGCATCGGAGCTGGGCGCGTACGTGAGCCCGATCGTGGCGTCGTTCGCGAAGCAGACGCCGGCGGTGGGCAACATGGTCGGGAGCGAGGGCGGGGAATTCCTCCTCGAGCTTCAACCCGAGGCGCTGACCACGGCAACTCCGCAGGTGGACAACAAAACCGCGCAGTTGAACGGCGAATTGGAGACGCTGCAGAAGGAGATTTCGGCCAAACAGGCCGAGTTGCTGAAACTGCAGCAGAGCGTGCAGGCGGAAACGGTGAAACTGGCACAGTTGCGCGGATCGGCGGCTGCCGCGCCTGTGGCGAACACGACTCGCGTAGGCGCGCGGCCATACGACCTCGACCGCCAGGCGCGCGACCTGTTCCGCTCGAAGAAGTACGACGAAGCCGTGCAGAAATCGCAGCAGGCCGTGGCACTGAAGCCGAACGATCCGATCCTGCTCAACAATCTCGGCTTCCTGTACTACGCGGCGGGCCGATACGACGAAGCGTTGCCTTACCTGGAGAAGACACTGCAGATCGACCCGAAGCGCAAAGAGGCTCACGGGAATATTGCGGAGCTGTACCTCAAGCTGGGGCGCAAGGAGGAGGCGAAGCAGCACTTCGAGGAATACCTGCGACTGTATCCGACCTCGCCGAAGGCAGGGGAGTTCAAGAGGATCTTGCAGACGCTGTGAAGACGGCCCTGGACAGGCTGAAGCCTGTCCCACGCTACCCAAAGACTCGCGCGAAGATGGCGTCGACGTTCCTGAGCTGGCGCTCCAGTGAGAATGCCTCGGCGATCTTTTCGGGCGACAGCACGGCGCGGATCTCGGGGTCGTTCTCGATGGCCGCGCGGAAGTCGCCCTCCTCTTCCCAGGCGCGCATGGCGTGGGCCTGCACGACGCGGTAGGCCTGCTCGCGCAGCATTCCGGCCGCGGCCAGGTCCAACAGCAATTGGCCGCTGAATACAAGTCCCCTGGTCAGCTCCAGGTTGCGGCGCATGCGCGCCGGATATACCAGGAGCTGATCCACCAGTTTCGTGGTCTTCTCCAGCAGGTAGTCGGTGAGGATGGTGGAATCGGGCAGGATCACGCGCTCCACGCTGGAGTGTGAGATGTCGCGCTCGTGCCACAGGGCGACATTTTCGAAGGCCGCCTGCACGTTGGCGCGGACCAGGCGCGCCAGGCCGCAGATCTGCTCGCAGGTCACCGGGTTGCGCTTGTGGGGCATGGCGGAGCTGCCCTTCTGGCCCTTGGCGAAGTACTCCTCGGCCTCGCGGACTTCGGTGCGCTGCAGGTGTCGGACTTCGAGCGCGATCTTTTCGCAGAGCGCGCAGACCAGCGCCAGCGCGGAGACGAAATTGGCGTGCCGGTCGCGCTGCACCACCTGGCTGGCCACGGGCGCCGGCTTGATTTCGAGGCGCGCGCAGATCATCTCCTCGGTCTCGGGCCCAATGTGTCCAAACGTGCCCACCGCGCCCGACATCTTGCCGACGCGAACGTCCTCGGCCGCGGCTTCCAGGCGCTTGAGATCGCGCCCGGCTTCTTCGTACCAGATGGCCAGCTTCAGGCCGAACGTGATCGGCTCGGCGTGGACGCCGTGGGTGCGGCCGATCTGCACCGTATCCTTGAATTCGAGCGCGCGGCGCTTGAGCACGTCGCGCAGGGCGCGCAGGCCGCGCAGCAGGATCGCCGAGGCCTGTTTCAAGAGCAGCGCTTGCGCGGTGTCCACGACGTCGTTGGAGGTCAGCCCGTAATGCAGCCAGCGTGAGGCTTCGGCGTGGCCCTTGGCGGCCATGACCTCCGCGACGGCGGTAGTGAACGCGATCACGTCGTGCTTGACGGAGTCCTCGATCTCGTTGATGCGCGCCACGTCGAAACCCGCGTGTTCGCGGAGAAGGCGGGCTGCTTCGGCGGGCACGACGCCAAGCTGCGCCAACGCCTCGCTGGCCGCAAGCTCGACTTCCAGCCACTGCTGGAATTTGTTCTGTTCGCTCCAGATCCGGCCCATTTCGGGCCGCGTATATCGGGCAATCATGATGTTCAGTATTGAAAGACTTCGCCGGGAACGTGCTGCGAAGCGATGGAGAGTCGCGTGGCGAATCCGCGGCGCTCGAGGGCCTCGCTGGCGATCATCTGCACGATCGCCGGATGGTTGTTGTGCTCGCTCAGGTGCCCCAGTACCAGGTGGCGGGTGCACGAATCCAGGTCCTGTGCCACGTAGTCGGACATGTGCAGGTTCGAAAGATGCCCCACGCGGCTCATCACGCGCTGCTTCACGCTCCAGGGGTACGGCCCGACCTTGAGCATGTCGAGATCGTGGTTGGCCTCGAGCAGCAGCAGGTCGGTGCGGCGCAGGTGGAACTTCACGCTCTCCGGCACGTAGCCCAGGTCGGTAGCGATGCCGATGCGCACGCCTTCGGCCTCGAAGCAGAAGCCCACGGGATCTACGGCGTCGTGAGGGATAGAGAAGCTCCGCACTTCGATATCGCCGATGGTGAACTCGGCCCCTGCCTGGAATGTTTCGATGCGCGCCGGCCGCTGCTCGCCCCAGGCGATGGTCGGCTCGGTGAGGCGCGAGAGGTAGATCACGGCGCGGATGTCGCGATTGCGCCCCAGTACGGGCAGGCCGGCGATGTGATCGGAGTGCTCGTGCGTCACCACCACCGCGTCGATGGCGTTGAGCTCTTCTCCGATGGCCTTCAGGCGCTTCCGGAGTTGGAACGTGCTCAGGCCGGCGTCGACCAGGATGCGCGTGTTTTCCGTGGCCAGCAGGGCGGCGTTCCCGCTGCTGCCGCTCGCCAGGACGCAGAACTTGACGATGGGTGCCGTCCTCCTCGAACTCCCAGGATACACCCTGGCGACGTCAAACAAAATGGGTATGAAATGTTTGGGTGCGTTGTCGGAGGAACACGGATAAGATTACAGATATGAAGGCAGCCCGCATACACCAGCACGGCGGACCGGAGGTCCTCGTGCTCGAAGACATCGCCGAGCCGAAGATCCGCGCCGACCAAGTCCTGGTACGCGTACGCGCCTGCGCGCTGAATCATCTCGACCTGTTCATCCGCGCCGGCATTCCGGGGATCAAGTACCACATGCCGCACATCCTGGGCAGCGACATCGCGGGAGAAGTGGCCGCGGTGGGCGAGCTTTGCGAGCGCGTCAAGCCCGGCTGGCGGGTGCTGCTTTCGCCGGGCCTGAGCTGCCGGCAATGCGAGGCCTGCCTGGCGGGCAACGACAATTTCTGCCGCCGGTACACATTGTTGGGCTCGGGAGTGGACGGCGGATATGCGGAGTTTCTCGCCGCGCCGGAATACAGCGTGATCCAAATCCCCGACGACCTCTCTTTCGAGGCCGCGGCCGCGGCGCCTCTGGTGTTCCTCACCGCCTGGCACATGCTGATGGGCCGCGCGAGGCTCCAGCCCGGCGAAGACGTGCTGGTGCTCTCGGCATCGAGCGGTGTCGGGTCGGCGGCCATCCAGATCGCGAAGCTGTTCCAGTGCCGCGTGATCGCTACCGCGGGCGGTGACGCGAAGCTCGCCAAGGCGCGCGAGCTCGGCGCGGACCACGCGATCGACCACTACCAGCAGGACATCTCGGCCGAAGTCCGCAAGATCACGGGTAAACGCGGCGTCGACGTCGTTTTCGAGCACGTCGGCGCCGCCACCTGGCCGAAGAGCCTGGAGTCGCTGGCCGCCGGAGGCCGGCTGGTGACCTGCGGCGCCACCACCGGGTACGACGCACGCGTCGATCTGCGGTACCTCTTCAGCAAGCAATGGAGCCTGCTGGGATCGTTCATGGGAACCATGGGGGAGCTGCACCAGGTGCTGAAGTTCGTCTTCCGCAAGCAACTCAAGCCGGTGGTGGACCGCGTCTTTCCGCTCGCGGAGATTCGTGCCGCGCACGAGCACCTGGAGAGCAAAGCGCAGTTCGGCAAGGTGATTGTGAAGCCCTGAGGCGACGATGGAACTGCTCGCACGGCTGTTACTGGGCGCCTGCTGGATCGCGTGGATGTTCCCGTTTCTCTTCCGCGCGCCCCACCGTCAGAAGCGCCCGTCGGTGACGCGCAAAAGCGCTACGCTGGCCGGCCTGCTGATGGAGAGCGCCGCCATTTTCCTGGCGGGGGGCGTGGCCTGGAGACCTCACCACCCGCCCGAGTGGTGGCGAATAGCGGGAATTCTGATCTTCTCCGTGCCTTCGATCGCGCTCGCCTGGAGCGCAGTGAAGAACCTCGGAAAGCAGTTCCGCGTCAACGCGGGGCTATACGAGGATCACGAGCTGGTCAAGACAGGCGCCTACTCCATCATCCGGCACCCGATTTACGGGTCGCTGCTCGGCATGCTCGTGGCCACGATCCTGGTGTCGACGCCGCTGCTCTGGGCGCTGGCATCGATGGCCCTGTTCATCGCGGGCACCGAGATTCGCGTACGCACCGAAGACCGGCTGCTTGCCTCGCGCTTTGGAAGGGACTTCGACGATTATCGGCGACAGGTGCCGGCATACATTCCGTTCTTGAGGTAGGCGGCTCTACCGTGCCTGGTCCTTGGGCGTCGCCAGGTAGCCGACGATCATGTCTTTCTGCACCTGGTTGACCACGATTTCGTAGGGCTGCTTGGCCTTGCTGGTGTAGAACTGGACCGGCTCGTTGACGTTCTTGTCCTGCTTGACCGTCAGTTTGTCGTCGGCCATCACCTCGACGGTGTACTTGTTCTTCTTGGGGTCGGTTTTCTTCAGGAGCATGGTGATATCGCCGACGCGCTGCCGCTCCTTGGTCTTGCCCAGCTTGAACTCGAAGTAGTTGCGCTCGCCCAGTCGCTTTAGGGCGGCAAGCTCGGAGGCGTTGGTCGCGATCAGGCCGCTCTGCACGCCGAGATCGCCGCGGGCGCTCTTGAGATCGGCAATCGTCTTCTGCAGATCCGCCTGGGTCTGGGAAAGATTCGTCTTCACGCCGCCGACATCCGTAGCCACGTCCGCGATCTTCGAATTCGCGGTGCTAGCGGCCGTCTTTACCTCATTGATCTGGCTCGAGACCTGCTGCTGAGCCTTGGCTTCCTCAGCCTGGATCTGCTTCGCCAGTTGGTCGGCATGAGCCTGTGCCTCGGCCTTGGCCTGGCTGGAGAGGCTCCGCGCCTGCGATTGGGCTGCCTGCTTGGCGTTTTCCAGCTCCTGTTTCAACGTCTCGATATGTCGCAATTGCGAAGCGGACGTGACTTTCGAAGTATCGGTCAGGTTGCTGATCTGGGTGGCCAGCTTTTCGTTGTTCTGAGCAATCTCGGTTCGCAGCCGATCCACTTGCACGAACAGGTAGACGTTGGCGACGATGAGCGCGATAAGCGCGCCTGAAATCAGCGCGGTAAACAGGTTGTTGCGCGGTTCCGGCGGATGCTGGTAAGTGGGACTCACGTAAAGTACTCCTTCGACCTTTCCTTACAGTATAGATGGTGCAGGGTCGTCCTGCGGTTTCGTCCGGTTCGCAGGAGACTAACTCAAGTCAAAGCGCTGGCCAGGCGCAGGAACCGTCACCTCGATCCCGAAACGGGAGTGGAGCAGGCCTGCAAGCGCTTGGGACTGCTGGGGTTC
The DNA here is from genome assembly GCA_035499435.1 of Candidatus Acidiferrales bacterium. Taxonomy (GTDB): domain Bacteria; phylum Acidobacteriota; class Terriglobia; order Bryobacterales; family Bryobacteraceae; genus Solibacter. The sequence continues at coordinate 19,376 of DATJYW010000246.1, forward strand.
GCCGTGGACCAGAAAGACCCGGCGAAGCGACGGCACCATGGGCTCGATCCACTGGAGCAGCTCGCCCTGGTCGGCGTGACCGCTCAACTCGTCCAGGCTGGAGATTTCGGCGCGCACCCTCACCGGCTCGCCGAAGATCCGTACTTCGGGCCACTTTTCCACCAGTTTCCGGCCCAGCGTATCCTGCGCCTGGAAACCCGTGATCAGGACCGTATTGCGCGGATCTTCGATGTTGTTGCGCAGGTGGTGCAGGATGCGGCCTTGTTCGGCCATTCCCGAGGCGGAAATGACGATGAACGGGCCGTGCAGGTCGTTCAGCTTCTTGGACTCGCTGGCCTCGCGAATGTATTGAAGGCGCTGGAAGCCGAAAGGGTCCTCGCCGGCTTCCAGGTAGCGGCGGGTCTCTTCATCGAAGCACTCGGAGTGAGCGCGATGAACCTCAGTGACGTTGATGGCCAGCGGGCTGTCCACAAAGATGGGGATGGTCGGGATTTGCTTCTCGTTAAAAAGCTGGTGCAGCAGCAGGACGAGCTGCTGGGTGCGTCCCACCGCGAACGCGGGAACGATGATCCGTCCGCCGCGCCGCGCGGTGCGGTTGACCACATCGGCCAGCTTCTGGACCACGTGCGTCGTGTGCTTGTGGAACTTGCCGCCGTAGGTGCTCTCCATGATCAGGTAGTCGGCCGGCGGCATGCGCTCCGGATCCCGCAAGATCGGCAGGTTCGGCCGGCCCACGTCGCCCGAAAAAGTGAGAGTGACGGGCGTGGCGCCCGTCTCGTCGCGAATCACGATGGAGGATGAACCCAGGATGTGGCCGGCGTCGTACGGGACGTAGCTCACGCGACCGGCGAGCGTCTGCGGCTGATGATAGGGGACGCCCTGGAAGAGCGGCAGGGTGCGCTCGGCGTCCGGCGTGTCGTAGAGCGGCTCTACCAGGCCATTTTCCAGTCCGGCGCGCTTGCGGAGCTCGAGGCGCTTGTTCAGAAATTCGGCGTCCTTTTCCTGGATGTGGGCGGTATCGAGCAGCATCCACTTGCAGAGATCGGCGGTGGGCGGCGTGGTGTAGATGGGTCCGGCAAAACCGTTCTTGACGAGCGTGGGCAGGTTTCCGGAGTGGTCGATGTGGGCGTGGGAAAGGACCACCTCGTCGATAGAGGACCCGGGGAAGGGAAGATGGCGGTTCTTGAAATCGGATTCCTTGCGTTTGCCCTGGTTCAGCCCGCAATCGAGCAGGATCCGCTTGCCGCCGGTTTCCAGCAAGTGCATGGAGCCGGTGACGGCGCCGGCCGCTCCCCAAAAGGTGAGTTTCATGAATGGGGTATGGTAGCGCGGCGCGCGGGCGGGCGTTCGCGGAAGGCTTCGCGGCGGCGGCCATACGTTAGAATCGGAATCTGTCTACACCGCGCCTTGTCTCGCCCGCCCGGGCCTGGACCATCGCCGGCCTGCTGTTCGCCGCCGGCTACCTGAACTATCTCGACCGCACCATCGTTTCCTTTGCCCTGCCCCTGATCGCCGCCGATCTGCATCTCGGGCCGGAGAGGCAAGGGGTGTTACTCTCCGCCTTCTTCTGGTCCTATGCCGTGATGCAAGTGCCGATGGGTTGGGCCGCCGACCGGTACAACCTGCGGTGGTTTTATGCCGGCGCCTTCGCAATCTGGTCGCTGTCCTGCGGCTTCACGGGGTTTGCAAGGACCCTCGGAGTGCTGCTGTTCATGCGCGCCTTCTTGGGCATCGGCGAATCGATCTATGTGCCCGGCGGGGTGAAGATCGTCAGCCTGGTGTTCAGCGCCCGCGACCGCGGGCTGGCGTCCGGCCTGATGAATTGCGGCACCCGTGCCGGGCTGGCGCTGGGTGCGCCGCTGATCGCCTGGCTGATCGCGTCGTGCGGCTGGCACGAGTCGTTTTTCGTCCTGGGATTCGGCAGCCTGGTCTGGCTGGTTCCCTGGCTGGCCGTTTACCCCGAACGTGTCAGCTCCAAGCCCGGACCTCCGCCTCCCGGCGTCCGCCAGACGCTCGCGTCGCTGGACCGCAACCTTCTGGGACTGTGCATCGGACACATCTGTTTCAGCTACTACTGGTACCTGTTCGTCACCTGGCTGCCCGCCTACCTGATGGAAGCCCGCCACATGAGCCTGCAACGGGCGGGTGCTTACACGATGATTCCCTTTCTGATTTTCGGCGCTAGCGAACCACTGGGCGGGTGGATCGCCGATCGGCTGACGGCAAATGGCCGGAGCGAGTGCCGGGCGCGCAAGCTGGTAGTCACGGTGGCATTCTTCACCAGCATCATGCTGCTGGTGGCCGGACGCATGGCGGGCGATACGGCCGCGGTCCTGATGATCGGCGCGGCATCGCTGGTGGGGCTCGCCACGGGCAATCTCTATGCCCTGTTGGCCAGCGTGGCGCCGGAGGGAGCGGTGGGCACCTGGATGGGGATTCTGAATTTCGCCGGCAACATCTCGGGCATTGTCGCTCCGATTGTGACGGGCGTGCTGATCGCGAGGACGGGATCGCACTATCCGGGGTTCGTCGTGGCAGTCGTGATTCTGCTGCTTGGGCTGCCGGCGTACTGGTGGATGGTGGGCGAGCGGCCAAGCGCCTAAGACGCCGTGACCCAAGTCACTGAAGCGCGCGACGCCCTCTCTTACGCTGAACTTGAGGACGAATCGTAAGCGAATTGATCGACAACCGGGCACAGCGGGTTCGAACCCTGAAGGGGATCATCTAGCGCCTGCATGCCGGCTCCATGTTGGAAGGTGGAGTCCATCCGATCGGAAAGATCCGGGAAGCTGTGGGAGCGCTCGGCCCGGGCGAAGTGGTGGTCCTGCGAAGTGGCTTCCGTCCGGAACCGCTGATCGAGATCATACGCGCCGGTGCGACGGTTCACAGCTCGGTACAGGGCGCCACGCACTACACCCGGTTTGGCAAGAGGTCCGCGGGATAGCTTCGCGGCTCACTTTTGGATATTGAGACCGTATACTCTTGTTACGTGTGACTTCGGTCACAGCGTGGCGCAGCGACTTCGCAGTACCACTGAATTACATGGACCAGGCGGCAGAAACTCGTTTTCGGGCAGAGGTACCCAGCGAGGAGTATTGGCGCCGCCAGATCAAGTGCCAGTATGCCTGTCCGGTACACACGGACGCTCGCGGCTACATCCGCGCGATCGCTGCCGGGGACTACGAAGGAGCGTACCTGATTGCCCGGGGACCCAACCCGCTCGCTTCGATTTGTGGCCGGGTATGCGGGGCACCCTGCGAGGCCGCGTGCCGGCGCGGATCCATCGACCAGCCGATTGCCATCCGGGCGTTGAAGAGATTCGTCTCGGACCAGCACGGCGGCCGTCTTCGATCTCCGGGCGAATTTCCTGAAGGCGCGTGCGACGGGTTGGAGGAGATGACCGGCCTGGCGCGCTTTCTGGCGTCACGAGAGTACGTGCGGCCCGAAGGATTTTGTGTGGCGATCATCGGGTCCGGTCCGGCGGGGCTGGCAGCCGCTCACGATCTGGCGCTGTTGGGCATCGCCCCCACCATCTTCGAGGCCGAATCGCGGCCGGCCGGTATGCTCTACACCGGGATTCCCGCCTATCGCCTGCCGCGCGATCTGATCGACGCGGAAATCGAACTTATCCGCAGGCTGGGAGTGGAGTTCCGCTGCGGCGTTCGCGTGGGCCGCGATATCGAGTTCGAGCAGCTCCGCCGCGATTTCCGTGCCGTAATCATTGCGGTCGGCGCCAAGCGGGCTCGCATGCTGCAACTGCCGGGCTCCGACGCGCGGGGAATCTTCGGTGGCGTCGATTTCCTGCGCGCCATGTCGCTCGGGGAGAAGCTGCCGATCGGGCGGCGAGTCGTGGTGATCGGGGGCGGGAATGTGGCGTTCGACGTGTCACGGTCCGCGGTTCGCTACGAAGGCGAGGATGCCGAGCGTCTGCTGGCGCGGCAGACGGAGACAGATATCTCACGTGTGGCCCTGCGTCAGGCCGCGGTGCGCGAGGTGCATCTGGCCTGTCTCGAGTCGCGCGAGGAGATGCCCGCCGACGAAGTGGAGATCGTGGAAGGCGAGGAAGAAGGCATCATCCGCCACAACAGGCTCGGGCCTAAGGAGTTTCTTTTCCGCGAGGAAAACGGAGACAGAGTGGTCTCCGGCGTGCGGTTCCGGCCCGTGGTTTCGGTATTCGATACAAAACGACGGTTCGCGCCGGTCTACGACGATACTCAAACGATCGACTTGGAAGCCGACACGGTCCTGCTGTCCGTGGGGCAGGTTCCCGACCTGAGCTTCCTGGGCGATGTCGCCCGGCTTCAAGTCGACCCGGAAACCTGCGAGACGGCAACTCCAGGAGTCTTCGCTGCCGGCGACGTCGCGTACGGCGCGCGCCTGATGATCGACGCGATCGCCAGCGGAAAGAAGGCCGCGCGCGGAGTCTACCGCTTCCTCACCGGCAGCGAAATCCGCCAGCACGAAGTACAGCTTCACGTCGAGATCGAGGGCTACCGCCGTGAGGCAGGTTACGAAGGGCGTCGGCGCGCTCACATCCCGGCAGCGCCGGCGAAAGAGCGGCTGGCCGACCCGAGGCGGCTCGTCGAAACCGGCTACACCGAAGTGCAGGCTGCCGGCGAGGCCGGCCGCTGCCTGGACTGCGGGGTCAACACGATCTTCGATGGCGAGAAGTGTATTCTCTGCGGCGGATGCGTGGATGTCTGCCCTACTCTTTGCCTGAAACTGGTGGCTCTGGAGAAACTGGAGCTTTCGCACGAGATCGAGGCGCTGCTGGCCGCAAGCGGCGCCGGTTCCGGGGACTCGGCCATCCTCAAGGACGAAGAGCACTGTATCCGCTGCGCCCTATGCGCGCAGCGTTGCCCGACCCACGCCATCACGATGGAGCGATTCCTGTTCCGCCAGGAGTGGACCTATGCATGATTCTTCGAAGCGCCGCGATTTTCTCGGCCTGACTGCCCTATGGAGCACAGTGATCGCCATGGGGACCGCGCTCGCCGGGGTGATGCGCCTGCCCAAGCCCGCGGTGCAGCCCGGTCCGCTACGGGTTTTCAAACTCGGCGACCCCGGACAATTCGCCGTCGGTTCGGTTACACGCATCGAAGCCGGCAATTTCTTCCTGTTTCGCGAAGAGCAGGGTTTCCACGCCGTCTCGTCCGTCTGCACGCACCTGGGATGCATCGTCGCCCATAACGAAGGCGAGGGGTTCGCGTGCCCATGCCACGGATCGCGCTTTTCCACGGACGGGTCGGTGGTCGGAGGGCCGGCGCCGGCCGCGCTGCCATGGCTCGAAATTGCGCTCTCGCCGGACGGCCAGTTGCAGGTGAACGCCGAATCGCCGGTACCGAAAGGGACCCGCTTCCGGGTGTAATATATGACGCCCATTCAGGAATTCCTGGAAAACCTCAAGCACACGCCGCGGCACCTGCGCGAATCCGCAATGCGCACCGGTAGGGTGCCACAGACGGATCGCGAACGGTCGCAGAGCACGTTCCACAATCTCTTTCTCCATCTGCAAAGCGTGCGCACGGACCGCCGGTCGCTGCGCTTCGCCTACACCTTCGGCCTTGGCCTGATCCTCACCGCGTCCTTTGTCGTGCTTACGATCACCGGAATTCTCCTGATGGTCTACTACAAACCTGGCGTGGAGCTGGCATACAATTCGGTAAAAGACATTCACTTCGTTGTGCCCGCGGGCCGCTTCATCCGGAACATCCACCGCTGGAGCGCCCACCTGATGGTGCTCGCGGTGTTCCTGCACATGGCGCGCGTCTTCTATACGGGATCCTATAAGCGGCCCCGCGAATTCAACTGGCTGATCGGGCTTGTGCTGCTGGTGTTGACCCTGGGGCTCAGCTTCACCGGATACCTTCTGCCCTGGGATCAGTTGGCCTATTGGGCGGTCACCATCGGCGCGAACATTGCAAACTCGCCGCGCGAAGTGACCGATGCCATCGGCATCACCGCCTGGTTCGATCCCGGCCGCTTCCAGAAACAACTGCTGCTGGGCGCGAACTACGTCGGCCAGGAATCGCTCATCCGTTTCTATGTGCTCCACGTCGCACTCCTGCCGCTCGCGATAACGGCCGTCATGGGGCTGCATTTCTGGCGGGTGCGCAAGGACGGCGGCCTTTCCCGCGACGAATCGTCACCCGCGCCTCCCGCACGCATCGGCAGCCGCGACGTCGAAGTGTTCGCTCCTACTAAGACCTATGGCCTGATGGCGGTGGTTCGCGGCCGCACACCCGTAGTTGGGAAGGCGCCGGAAGGGTCGGTATCGAGCTGGCCCAACCTGCTGTGGGCCGAGATCGCGGCACTCATGTTCACGGTCGCGGTTACCCTGGCGCTGAGTTACTTCTGGGATGCGCCGCTGAAGGAGATGGCCAACCCGGCGATTCCGGAGAATCCGGCGAAGGCGCCCTGGTATTTTCTTGGGCTGCAGGAACTGGTGTCGTACTCGGCGTTCATGGGCGGGGTGGGTATCCCGAGCGTGGTGTTGCTCGGGCTTGGACTGATTCCTTACCTCGACCGCGATCCCCGCGGCGTGGGAATCTGGTTCGGCGGTCCCGCCGGCCGGCGCACGTTCTGGCAGTCGGCGGTGTACGGGCTCGTCAGCGTTCTGGCGCTGCTGGCGCTAACTGTCAACCTCGGGTGGCTGCGCACGTGGTTTCCCACCATCCCGCAGATCGCGATCATCATCCTCAATCCCGCCACCGTGATTGTGGCGCTGTATGCCGCGTGGTCTCTGTGGGTCTTGAAGCGAACGAGCAGTATCCGCATGTCCGCGATCGCGTTGTTCACCTGCTTTCTGGCGGGTTTCATCGTTTTGACCGCGATGGGTTCCATCTTCCGGGGACCGAACTGGCATTTCTACTGGTGGCCCAGCCAGTGGCCCGTGCATTAGGAGACATGATGTCAGGCGATCCATCCCGTCCCTTCAAGTGGATTACGGCCGTGTGCTCGGTCGTGACCATCGGGTTCCTGGCCGCAGCGGCGGTGCGCGAGAACATCTCCGCGGACTGGCGCGGATACCAGGTAGGGTTCCGAGGCATTCTGGAGGCGAAGGCCAAAGGCGACGCCGCGCGCGCGACCGCGCGCAATCTTCCGATCGAGATCCGGCAGATAGTGGTACCCGCGCTGCACACGGTAGACCGGTGTGTGTCCTGCCATCTGGGGATCGACGACCCTCGCATGACGGACCAGCCCAATCCCCACCGGACGCATCCCAGGAAGCTGCTTGCCATTCATCGCGTGGAGAAGTTCGGGTGCACGGTCTGCCACCAGGGACAGGGCGCGGCTCTGAACTTCCAGGAAGCCAAGGCGGAGGAATATTTCTGGGACTACCCCCTGCTGCCAGCTAAGTACACCGAGGCCACCTGCGGGTCGTGCCACGATCCCCGCGCGCTGCCCGCTGGTTCGGCGGACAAGCTGGTGCTCGGGATGAAACTGTTCGAGCAGAAGGGCTGCAACGGATGCCACAAACTCAACGGCAAGGGTGGGCCGCTTGGCCCCGCGCTCGATAATGAAGGACTCAAGACCAAGCACGAGTTGGTGCGCGCCAGCCTCAAGGGGTCGCAGACCAATTGGAACTGGTTCGCGGAGCACTTTCTCGATCCATCGGGCATCGTAGCCGGCAGTCTGATGCCGATGCCCGCGCTCTCCCAGCCACAGGTAGAGACTCTGACGGTGTTCATGCTCTCCCTGCGCCAGCGCGATCTTCCGGCGGAGTACCTGGCGCCGGACAAAATCGACGAGCAGTACGCGCGCCTGCATCCGCCCGCACCGGACGGTGCCACCCTCTACCACCGCTACTGCGCGGCCTGTCACGACACCGGACTCCACACGCGGTGGGACAAGAAGTTCGCGCGGTTCGTGCCGGGCATCCGGAACGCGGCCTTCGTCCGAACCGAGGACGACGAATGCCTGGCGGAGAACATCCGCGAGGGCCGTCCGGGAACGCGCATGCCGGGTTGGGGCTCGAAGGCGGGAGGTCTGAGCGGGGCCGAAGTCGCCGCATTGGTGGCATATCTTCGGACGTCGGCGCCGGCCATGGCACTGCCCGCCGCCCCGCCGCGCGGAGACGCCGCTCGCGGCGCGGCGCTGTTCGCGCAGGAATGTGCCGGCTGTCACGGGATGGATGGCAAAGGACTGATCGCGCCTGCGCTGGCGAATCCGGTATTCCAACAGGCAGCCACCGACGCATTTCTCGCACAGACCATTCGGGCCGGGCGCGAGAACACACCCATGCCGGCGTTCGGCCGGGCAGGCTTCAGCGAATCGCAGATCGGCGACCTGCTCGCGTACATACGGAAATGGCAGCCGCCAGTCCGTAACGCGGCCCTCCCGGGCCGCCATGCGATCCAGGAGGGTCGCGTTACCCCATGAAGAACCGGCGCGACTTTCTCAAGCTCGGAGCACTGGCGGCGTTCGGGGCGTCCATCCCGGGCTGCCGCAAGGCGGAAAAGCCGCAGCTCGAGGCCTTCACCGGCCCGCTCGATCCGCTGCGGGCCTACCCGTACCGAGGGTGGGAAGACCTCCATCGCAGGCAGTGGACCTGGGACAAGGTGGTCCGCTCCACGCATTCCGCCAATTGCACCGGGTCCTGCAGTTGGAATGTCTACGTGCGTAACGGCGTGATGATTCGCGAGGAGCAGGCTGCCGATTATCCACGGATCTCCGCGGATCTTCCCGATTACAATCCGCGCGGCTGCCAGAAGGGAGCGTGCTTCACCGAGTATGTGTACGGGCCCCAACGGCTGCGCTCGCCGCTCATCCGGGCCGGCGAACGGGGCGAAGGCAAGTGGCGCAAGGCCACGTGGGACGAAGCGCTGACTCTCGTCGCCGGCAAATTGCTCGACAACATCTACCAGTACGGCCCGGACACCAATACCTACTTCAGCGTGATTCCCGCCATGAGTCCGGTCTCTTTTTGCGCCGGCTCGCGTTTCGCGCACTACACCGGCGGCGTCTTCTGCTCCTTCTACGACTGGTATTGCGACCTGCCGCCGGGTGAGCCTCTTACCTGGGGAGTGCAGACCGAATCCTGCGAGACGGCCGACTGGTTCAACTCCAAGTACATCGTGCTGTGGGGGAGCAATATCTCGCAAACCCGCATTCCAGACGCCCACTTCGCCTGGGAAGCGCGCTACAACGGGGCCAAGGTCGTCGGCATCTCGCCGGACTTCAACTCGTCGATGATCCACACGGACCTGTTCCTCCCCATCCAACCCGGCACGGATGCCGCGCTGGCGTTGGGCGTCGCCAGGTACATTGTGGACAACAATCTCTACGACGCAGCCTACGTCAAGGAACAGACCGACCTTCCCCTGTTGGTGGACAAGCGGACCAATCGGTTCGTCCGTCCCGATGGAGCAGCCGACCGTTTCTTCTTCCATGACGCCAAGAGTGGCCACCGCCGCGAAGCGCCTGGCGCAATGGGGGCGAAGGAGAAGACCGTCGCCCTGAACGGCGCCGACCCCGACCTGCACTATTCCGATGGCGACGTGAGTACCGTTTTCGAGCTGATGAGGGAGAAACTCGCCCCCTACACGCTGGAGTCAATCGCGCAGACGACTGGGCTGGCGCTCAACGACATCCGGCAGTTTGCCCATGAGTTCGCCACGCGAAAGCCGGCCATGATCATCCACGGCGCCGGGCTCAATCACTGGTTTCACAACGACCTGATCAACCGCTCCCTCATTCTCCTGGTGGCACTCACCGGGAACACGGGCAAGAACGGAGGCGGCTTCAATCACTATGTGGGGCAGGAGCGCGTCTGGCCGGAGCGCGGCTTTCGGGCATACGCGTTTCCCGAAGGGGTCAAGAAGCAGCGTATGCAGAATATGACGCTCTGGACGTACATCCATTCGTCCAACAAGGACCCGCATCTCTACAACGGCAAGCCCATCGAGCACTACATCGAGGAGAGCGTGAAGAACGGATGGATGCCCCTCTATCCGAGGAAGCGGGAGCAGAAACCGCGCGCGCTGATCGTGTGGCGCGCGAACTACCTGAACCAGGCCAAGGGCAACGAATACATTCTGAAATCGCTGTGGAAGGACCTGGACCTGATCGTCGATCTCAACTACCGGATGGACACCACGGCATTGCATTCGGACGTTGTGCTGCCGGCGGCGAGTTACTACGAAAAATCCGATATCAACACCACCGACTGCCACAGCTTCGTTCACCCCTTCAACAAGGTCCTGGACCCGCTCTACGATTCCAAGCCCGATTGGGAGATCTTCCGCGACCTGGCGAAGAAGATGTCCCAACTCGCCGCCGAGCGGCATCTGGCGCCATATCACGATCAGCAGTTCGACTGGCATCGCGACTACACCAAGACCTACGAATCCTGGAGCGCCAACGGAAAATTCCAGAAGCCGGAAGACGGGGCCAACTTCATTCTGGATGGATCGCCCGAGACCAAAGGGATGACGTTCGAACAACTGAGCCAGCATCCGCAGCGCTTCAAGAAGATCGACGAAGAAGCCTGGAACAGCGAGATCAAGGAGGGCCAGGCATACACGCCCTTCCAGCACCAGGTAGAGAACAAGCGGCCGTGGCGAACGCTTACCGGACGCCAGCAGTTCTACCTGGATCACCCCTGGTTTATCGAGTTCGGCGAGCAGCTTCCCGTATACAAAGAGCCGCTGTCCGATAGCGCGAAATACCCGTTCTTCTGGAACACCCCGCACGGCCGATGGTCCATCCATTCCACGTGGCGCGACGCGCGCTACCAGTTGCGCCTGCAGCGCGGCATCCCCATCTGCTACATGCATCCGGAGGATGCCAAGGCGCGCAACATCCAGGACAACGACTGGGTGAAGGTGTTCAACGACAACGGCAGCTTCGTCAGCAAGGTGCAGATCCTGCCGGGCGAAAAGCGGAAGCGCCTGACTATGTATCACGGCTGGGAGCGTTACCTGGGCTTCCTCCAGGGCGGCTGGCAATCGCCTACGGTGATCAAGATCAAGCCCACGCAGCTTGTCGGCGGCTACGGGCACGTCAACTTCCGGCTGAACTACTGGGGCCCGACGGGCAACAATCGCGATGTGCGCGTGGACATCGTCAAATACACGCCCACCGCGGCCGACCTGAAGGCCATCCGCAGAACCGGGAAAGGGCAGGCATAGCCATGTCTCGACATCAAATTTCCATGGTGCTGGACCTGAACAAGTGCCTGGGCTGCCAGACCTGCACCATGGCCTGCAAGAAGCTTTGGACCGATGGCGACGGCATGGACTACATGTACTGGAACAATGTCGAGACCCGTCCCGGCCAGGGATATCCGCGGAATTGGGACAAAATCGGCGGCGGTTTCGAGGATGGCAAACTGCGCCCCTCGGAGTTGCCTAGCAAGGAAGACTACGGCCAGACCTTCGAATACAACTACGCCGAGCGCCTCTTTCAAGGAGGTCTGCAAGCCATGCCGCAGGAGGAAACGCGCAACACACCGAACTGGGACGAAGACGTGGGTGCGTTGATGCTCGGTGAGAACTACTACTTCTATCTGCCCCGCCTCTGTAATCACTGCACCAATCCGGCATGCCTGGAGGCCTGTCCGCGCAAGGCCATCTACAAGCGCGAGGAGGACGGCATCGTGCTGGTGGACCAGGAGCGCTGCGAGGGCTATCGCTACTGCATGAAGGCCTGTCCGTATAAGAAGATCTACTTCAACGAACTGCTCGGCAAGGCACAGAAGTGCATTTTCTGCTATCCGCGCATCGAAAAGGGCGAGGTGAACGCCTGCGCCAGGCAATGCCCCGGCCGCCTGCGCTTTGTCGGCTTTCTGGACGATCCATCTTCCGCCGTTCACAAATTAGTCCACGTCCACAAGGTGGCGCTGGGGCTGTTTCCCGAGAAAGGCACGGAGCCGAACGTATTCTACGTGCCTCCGTTCAATCCGCCGCGAAGCGGCAACTACGGCAAGAGCGTGCTGGACGATCCGCGCATGCCGATGGACTATTTGAAATACCTGTTCGGCGACGAGGTAGTGGACGTAATCCGCCGCCTGGAGGCCGAGTTGCGCCATGCCCAGAACGGTGGGACCAGCGACGTGCTGCAACTGCTGATCGGGCGCGACGAGCACGTCCGCTATCAGATCCTCCGACACGAGACTTTGGTACAGATTCAGGGAGCGCACAAAGCATGAGAAGCGTCATCGGTCTACTCATCTGCTGCGCGCCGGCTTGGGCGCAAAACCTGCTTGATCCCGCAGCCGCCGAATGGAAATCGGCAACGCCTATGATGCTGGCGCTGCATCGCACGCCGCCGCTCTACTCGACGGACGCCCCCGCATCGAACGAGGTGCAATCGGTTCAGGCGCAGGTGCTCCACAGCGCGGCAGGCAACTTCGTCCGGCTGGAGTGGGCCGACAAAACCCACGACACCGCCGTACTGCCGAAGGCCGAGCGCTCCTGGCAAGGCGACCACCTGGTGGCGCAATCGGCGGCAACCGACCGGTTTTCCGATGCCTGCGCCGTCATGATCCCAGCCAAACCCGCCACTGGCGATCTCAACCCCTCGCTTCAAATGGGCGATCCCGAGCATCCCGTCCAGATCTTCTTCTGGGATTCCACGCGCGGCGCGGCCGTGATGGAGGCACGCGGACGGGAGACGACAAAACGAATCGGACAGTCGTTCCCCGCGCAGTCCCAGTATGTCGCAGGCAAGTGGGTGGTGACCTTACAAGTCCCCGGACTCAAAGCTGGCACGCCGTTCGCAGTCGCCATCTGGAACGGCTCCCAGCAGGATCGCGACGGCAGAAAGTACTTCAGCATATGGTATCGGGCGCAATAAACACGTGGGCGGTCTTCCGGTTTGCGCTGGGCTATCCCGACGAGCGCCATCTCGACCCCTTGGCCGAACTCTGCGAGAGCGCACCCGCAACTCTCGAAGAGCTGCGCTCACTCTATATCGGCCTATTTGAAGCAGGGCTTCCCCAGCCTCGATGCCCACTACTGGAGAGCGCCTGGCTGCTGAATCGCCCGGCCGGAGAAGTGGTGCTCGAAAACAAGCTCTACTATCAGAACTTCGGTCTGGAAATCGATGGCCGTGCGGCGCCCGATCACCTGCTGACACAGTTGGAATTCCTGGCCTGGCTGGACCATTGCGAAGCGGCCGGCAACCGGGACGTGCAATCCGTGCGGCGCGCGCGGAGGGATTTCCTGGAACGGCACCTGTCTCACTGGGTGGGCAGTCTGGCTCATCTTGCGGAGAGTGCCGGCGGAGGCTGCTACGCGGAACTCCTGGAAGCTCTGGCGAGAGAGATCGAGTCCAACCTCAGAACTTGAAGGTCAACCGCCGAGTTCATCCGGAAATAGGCTGAACAAAAGGCGCGCCCAAGGAATATAGCAACATGAAGGCCGAGGGGAAGCGGCACTTCGGTGCCATGGTCGGGTTGCTCTGTTCGATCGCCGCGTGCGCTCAGGCACCAACTGGCGAGATCCGCGTTGAAGTCAAGGACCCGTCCGGCGCGTTCATGCGGGCTGCCGGGAAGCTGGAGGATCTCCAGTTCCGAACCACGCGCTCATTTCATACCGATGCGAATGGCAGGTACACGTTTCGGAACCTGAGCTACGGCCGCTACCGCCTGGAAGTATCCAGACAGGGTTTCGCCACGCAGTCCGTGCCGGTAGAGGTGTGGTCGAGCACGCCCGTGGTGCAGAGCCTGAACATGGTTCTGGGAGCGGCCACCGAGCGTGTGGACGTTGTGGCGACGACGCCTGTTGCCGGAGGCAGCCTCACCCCCCAGGAAATACCGGCTCCGGTACAGACCGCGACTCGGCAGGACCTGAGCAACAGCGGGGCCCTCGATCTGTCCGATCTGCTGAACAGGCGGCTGAGCGGCGTGTTCATTAATGAGAATCAGGAGAATCCGTTTCAGCCCGATATCAATTATCGCGGCTATACCGCCTCGCCGCTATTGGGAACCCCGGAGGGACTGTCGGTCTATCTCGATGGAGTACGGCAGAATCAACCCTTCGGAGACGTGGTCGCCTGGGACCTGATTCCACGCGTTGCCATCTCGGAAATGGCCCTGCTTCCGGGATCGAACCCGATGTTCGGGCTGAATACGCTGGGTGGAGCGGTATCGATCGAGACCAAAGACGGGCGCAACACGCAGGGAACGAAGATCCAGGCAAGCGGCGGCAGCTGGGGCCGCCGTGCGGTCGAGTTCGAGCACGGGGGGATGAACTCGAAAGGCCTGAACTGGTATGCCGCCGGCCACCTGTTCCACGAGGACGGCTGGCGCGTGGCATCGCCATCGGACGTTCGGCAGATGTTCGGCAAGCTCGGCTGGCAGGGTCCGAAAACCAATCTGAGCCTGAGCTTCGCCTACGCCGACAACGAGCTCGTCGGTAACGGCCTGCAGGAGCAGCGCCTGCTGGCTCACGACTATTCCAGCGGGTACACTCTCGGGGACGTCACCACGAACCGCTCTCAGTTTTTCAACCTGAGTGTGCGGCACGCCGCCACCAGCGCGCTGACGTTCTCGGCCAACGCCTACTTCCGCTACATTCGCTCCGACACCGTGAATCCGAACCTCAACACTGATTCGCTCGACGAGTCGGTCTACCAACCCAGCGCGGCCGATCAGGCGGCTCTCAAAGCGGCGGGATATACGGGATATCCGACCAGCGGCGCCAACGCCTCCAATACGCCCTTTCCTTACTGGCGTTGCATCGCGCAGGCCTTGCAGCTTGACGAGCCGTTCGAAAAGTGCGACGCGGTCATCGTCCACGGATTTACCAGGCAAAACAATTACGGCCTTTCGGGGCAGGCGACATGGTCGACCTCGCCCGGCGGTCATCGGAATCAATTGACCGCCGGCTCGTCTTGGGATCGCAGCAGCCTGACCTTTCAGCAATCGACGCAGTTCGGCTACATCAACCCCGACTATACCGTCACGCCGGTGAACGCATTCGAGGACGGATCGACCAACAGCGACGGCGTCCCGGTGGATTCGCGCGTGAATCTCCATGGGCTCCCGCAGACGTGGAGCGTCTACGCCACCGACACTCTGTCGGCAGGCGGCTGGAACGTTACCGTCTCCGGACGCTATAACCGGGCCACGGTCAACAATCGGGACCGCATCAATCCCGGGGGCGGCCCAGGGTCACTGGACGGGCGATACGTCTTCAGCCGGTTCAATCCGGCTGCCGGGGTGACCTTCAGTCCCGTCCGTTCGATCAACCTGTATGCCAGCTACTCCGAAAGCAGCCGCGCGCCCACGTCCATCGAGCTTGGTTGCGCCGATCCCGACAACCCGTGCAGTCTGCCGAACACCCTCTCCGGAGATCCTCCGCTGCGGCAGGTGGTCACGCGAACCTTGGAAGCCGGCGCCCGCGGCGCGCGCGAGAGCGGCCGACTGAGCTGGAGCGCCGGGTGGTTTCGCGCCGCCAATCGCAACGATCTTCTCTTCGTCAGCGACAACCAGACGGGAAATGGGTATTTCAAGAATTTCGGCCGGACGCTGCGGCAGGGCGCCGAAGCGCACCTGAGCGGGCGCATTCAGCGCGTCACCCTGGGCGGAAATTACACGTTTCTCCGAGCCACCTATGAAAGCCCGGAAACCGTGGATGGATCGGGGAACAGCTTCAATGATATGGCCCTGGCCGGGTCGCCGGGCCTGGGCGGTGTGATTCAGATCCAGCCAGGCGACCGGATTCCGCTCATCCCGCAGCACATGTTCAAGGCCTTCGCGGATGTGCAAGCCACGAAAAAAATTTCAGCAGGCCTCGACTTCCTGGCGGTCTCGAGCTCGTACGCGCGCGGCAACGAGAACAATCAGCAAGTACCGGACGGCGTGTACTACCTGGGGTCGGGAAAGTGCCCCGGCTATGGCGTTCTCAACCTCGAAGCGCGCTACCAAGTCCATCCCCACCTGCAGATCTTCGGGCAGATCAACAACGTGCTCGACCATCGGTATTACACGGCTGCCCAACTGGGGGTCACGGGATTCACCGCCCAGGGAACATTTCTTGCACGCCCGCTTCCACCGGTGAACGGAAACTATCCGCTCATCAGCTCGGCCTTCTACGCTCCTGGGGCTCCCATCGGCGCCTGGGGCGGACTGCGTCTGACGTTTTGAGCGTGTCGGATGCCGGATAATGATTTTCATGGCCGACCAGCCGCCGGAGTCAACGCTGAGGCTCCCGATCCCGGGA
This sequence comes from Candidatus Acidiferrales bacterium, assembly GCA_035499435.1. Classification (GTDB taxonomy): domain Bacteria; phylum Acidobacteriota; class Terriglobia; order Bryobacterales; family Bryobacteraceae; genus Solibacter. Next base: position 35,545 of record DATJYW010000246.1, read on the forward strand.
GTTGCCGATCGCGAGCGGGCTGCCTCCCCGCTGGCGGACGAGATAATCGGGCTCTTCGACCAGTTTCGGGACCGGCTGCTCCGTTATGTTCTGAGTTTCGGTCTGTCGGTTCCGGATGGAGAGGACATCGTGCAGGAGGTTTTCCTTTCGCTGTATCGCCATTTGCAGCGCGGACACTCGCGCGACAAACTTCGCGCCTGGATGTTCCGGGTGGCGCACAACCTTGCATTGAAACGCCGCAATCGGGCCAGGACCATGCGTGAAGACACAGGCGGGGAAGGAGCGGCCCTGGTGAGCCTGATACCGGACCCGGGTCCCAATCCTGAAGACCGGATGACGGAAACCCAAAGGCGTCAGATCCTGCTTGCCGTGGTCGCGGTGCTGCCGGAACAGGACCGGCGCTGCCTAGTCCTGAGGGCCGAAGGTCTCAGGTACCGCGAAATCGCGAGTGTTCTGGAGATTTCTTTGGGGTCCGTGGCGCTTTCTTTGGAGCGGTCTCTGACGCGATTGGCACGGGTTGTTCAGAGGTGATGGATGGAGTCTCGAGATTCTCACTGGTCCGATCGGGAGCTGATCCTGGCCGCGGATGGCGAGCTGACGGCCCGCCAGACTGAGCGGCTCCGCGGACACCTCGCGATATGCCGGGAATGCCGTGCGCGCGCTCAGGAGCTCGAGAGCGCCATGGGTGAATTCGTCCACCTCCATCGCGGGCGTCTGCCGCCGGCTCCGGCCGCGCGCGCATCGCTGCAAGGGAAAATCGACGACCTCGACTCATCCCGGCTCCGGGCGTGGTCCGGCCTGCCAGCCTGGCGTCGCGGTCTGCTCCCGATCGCGTTGGGCGCATGTATCTTGGCATTTGTGAGCCTCGTGATTCCGCCTCGCCCCCCGGTGAGCGAAACGGACCTTCAAGCCGGTCTCGTGCCGATGTCGTCTCCGATGGCCAGCCTCACCCCGGGGGTTGCCCGGCGTGCGACCCGGGAGCAGGTGTGCCGGGCGAATCAGGAGAAGAACCGTGACGTTCCCCAGGCCTTGCGGCGGCAGGTCTTCGAACTGTACGGAATCCCGGCAGCCGACCCCCGGGCGTATGAGGTGGACTACCTGATCACCCCCGCGCTCGGCGGTTCGGACGACATCGGCAATTTGTGGCCGCAATCCTACGCGGCCACCGTCTGGAACGCTCATGTCAAGGATGCGCTGGAGGATCGTCTGCGCGAGCTCGTGTGCCATGGCGATCTCGACCTGGCGACAGCGCAGCGGGATATTTCGAAGGACTGGATCGCTGCCTACAAGAAGTACTTCCGCACGGACGAACCGATCCAATAGCGGATTCAGGAGGCGAAGACGAAGGAATGGTGGACGGCATGGGATTCGAACCCACGACCCCGGCGTTGCGAACGCCGTGCTCTCCCAGCTGAGCTAGCCGCCCACAGGCGCTACTCATTACAATATATCAAATGGCCGGCATCGAGATCACCCGCCACCTCTCGCGCATGCGCCGCGATTGGAACCGGCGGGCCAGGGAAAACGCGCGACACTACGTCGTCACCGGACAGCAACAATGGAGCGACGACGAGTTCTACCAGTCGGGCCAGATCACCCTGGAAGAAGAGATTCTGAACGACCTGACGAACATCTGCCAGGGAAAAGATCCGAAGGAGATGCGCGTTCTCGAGATTGGCTGCGGCGCGGGACGGGTCACCCGGGCCTTTGCGGGGTTCTTCGGCGAGGTCTGGGGCGTCGATATCAGCCGCGAGATGGTCCGGCAGGCGCGCGAAGCTTGCGCCGGGTTTTCCAATGCTCACGTCATCCGTAACAACGGGAAAGACTTACGGGCTGTATCGAGCCCGTGGCGGGTGCGGTTGGGCCTGGCCCGGCCGATCGAGTTCGATTTCGCCTTCTCTTTCATGGTGTTCCAGCACATCCCCAACCGCGGAATCATCGAGAACTACGTGCGCGAGGTACACCGCTTGCTGCGCCCCGGGGGCCTCTTCAAATTCCAGGTGCAGGGCTCTCCGCTCGCGGAAGCCGAGGTCCGCCACAGTTGGGTAGGGGTACCATTCTCCGAACGCGACGTCCGCGAGATGGCGGCACGCTGCGGTTTCGAGATGCGCTATCAATACGGAGCCGGAGACCAGTACTACTGGCTCTGGTTCTTCAAGCCTCAGACCGCGTAGATCAACGCTCCGGGTCGACGGCGCCGGCTTTGGCCGGCTTCTCCGGGCTTCGGCGGCCAGCCCAATACTTCCTCATCCGTTCCGATACCTGCTGGCGCTCGGTTGGGCTCATGGATTTCCGGCCGCGGCGCTTGGCCGGCTTGGGTAATGGCGGAATGGACCCGCCGGTTCGCTGCAATTCCTCCAGGGAGGCAATTACACGCTCGAGCTTTTCTTTTTCCGCGTACAGCTCTTGGATCGCTTTGTATAAATCCATCGTCTCTAGGGCGACACACCGGTGACGCGAGACTGCCAGTCAACTGATGTTACATCGGAATCCCGGCGTGATTCTAGAGATAATTCCTGTTCAACGTACAAAAAACGGCCAGTGTGGTACCACTTTTACACCATATTTCGTAATGGCCAGGTATAGCACTAAAGCTAGTAGGAGCAGTACTGAAATAATGATGGTCATGGCCGTTTTCCACGGGAATCTCCGGTTCTCCCGATGCAGTACCAGGAGGTACCCGGCGAAAATTCCCACGTAGAAAAGCAGGCACATCGGTGTTGCGAAGAGCATCAGGTTGAACACGTCGGGAGTCGGTGTGACGATGGCGGCGATAATGAAGATGGCGAGAATGGCGTAGCGGCTGTGATTCAAAAGAAACGACGGACTAACAATCCTGAGTAAGGTGAGGAAGAAAATAATTACGGGTAGCTCGAATACCAGCCCTACGCCCAAAGTTACGTTGACAAATAAGTCGAAATACTCGCTGATGGAAACCACCGGCTTCACATAATTACCGCGCCCGATGCCGAGAAGAAATGTGAGCCCGTAGCGGAAGGCAATAAAATAGGCGAACAATCCGCCGATGATGAACAGCCCGGCGGAGCCGAGAATGAAGGGTACGGCCCAGCGGCGCTCGCGCCGGTAAAGTCCGGGCGAAATAAACGCCCACACCTGATAGAGAATCCAGGGCGATGCCAGAAAAATGGCGCAGAGAATCGGCAGCTTCACCCAGATGACGTTGAACGCCTCCATGGGACTGATCTGCGCCAGCTCCTGTTCGTAGCCGAGCGTCTTGAGCGCGGTGGCTGCGGGCTGACAGACGAACTTCCACAAGGAGTCGGTATAGATGAGGCTGACCACGAACGCCACGCCCACGCCGACCAATGCGCGAATAATGCGGGAACGCAGCTCTTCCAGGTGCTCGAGGAAAGACATACGAAGCATGCCGTCTTCCTCGTCGCCTCCGTCTCCGCCGGACGGCGGTGGCGGCGGGGGCTTGCGGCCTCCTCCGCCGGGACGGCGGGGCACGGTCGCAACCTCTTTGGAAGGAGGTGGCTCAGGCTTTACGGCGGCTCGCACGGGCTCTTCTACAGGTGGTTCGTGCGGATAGCCATCGTAGGTTTCGGCCGGCTCGGCGGCCTGGACGCGGGGCGTGTCCCCGGCGGACGCACTGCCAGCCGGGGGAACGCCGGTCCCCTGTTGCTCTTCGCTTGGGTTCATTCGTTACGCGTTATGTTCAGCCTTGGAAGCCGGCGCCGGGGTGACAGACTCTGCGGACGTTTGAGACACGTGCCCGCCGTTCTCGTGCGCCACGGCCGCTTCCGAGCCCTGGGCGATAGTGCCTTCGGGCGGTGCGGCTGGTAATTCAGCGTCCTGAGTTGCGGATGCGCTTATGGTGGATGGGGTAGTGGTGGCAGTGGAATCGTAGGATTCGTTGCCGTACGCTCCCTCGTAAGTGGACTCGTACGACTGGTAATCGTAGCTGTAGGTATCGGTCTGATACTGGTTGGCGATTTCCTTGAACGATTCCGTCTCCTGCTCCAGGCTTTTCATTTCGCGGTCGAACGTGGATTTCAGCTCGTTCGAGGCGCGCCGGAACTCCGTCAACGCTTTTCCCACGGTCCGACCCAACTCCGGCAGCTTCTTTGGACCGAAGAGGATCAGGGCCAGGAAAAAGATGAAGACCATTTCCGGGTAACCCAGCGGACCCATCGTCTCATTTCCTCCCAGAGGTATCTCGCGTCCATCATAGCACGCAGGCAGTTGGCTGACAGCTTTCAGCTTTCAGCTCCCGGCTCCAGCCTTCAGCCGTCGGCTCCGGCCCGTGCCGTCCTGCGTGGTTCCCTGAAGCGAAGCCCAAAACTCTGAGGGCTGCGAGCTCCCTTTACAGCGTTTCGCGGAGGATTTTCGCCGCCTGGTCGGCCCGGAACTGGCGCAGCCGGTCGCGCAGCTCGGGGCGTCCTGAGGCCAGAATCGCCACCGCCAGCAGCGCGGCGTTGCGCGCGCCCGGCGCGCCGATGGCCAGCGTGCCGACGGGGATGCCTGCGGGCATCTGCACCGTGGAAAGCAGTGAATCGAGCCCCTTGAGAGATGCGCTCTCCATGGGCACACCAAGTACCGGCAGAACCGTGTGGGCGGCACACACGCCGGCCAGGTGAGCCGCTCCTCCCGCCGCCGCGATGATCACTTCCGCCCCGCGCGCCTCGGCTCCGGAGACATATTGCGCGGTCTCCTTCGGCGTCCGGTGTGCCGAAAGGACACGACATTCGTGTGGGACTCCGAAATTGGTCAGCACCTCATCAGCCTGGCGCATTACGTCCCAGTCCGATTTGCTGCCCATCATCACCAGCACGAGAGGTTGATCGGCGGCCATGTGTCGTTTATTGCCCCTGCACCAAAGAATAGCCCAACTGCCCGTTGAAGCTGCGCAGGGTCTGGGTGAGTGCGATCTCGATCCCGGCGCCGGCCACGCGGTGCGCCACGTCCAGCAGGCGCACCATGTCGGTCTTGCCCTCGGCGACGAAGCGGCAGCGGAAGCTGTCGGTGCAGAACGTCTCGGCCATTCCCGCGGGCCAGACTTTGACGCCTCGATTGTCGATGACCTGTAGCGACATGCCGTCGCCGGCGAGCTTGCCCACTGCCTCGGCCAACGTATTGGGATTGCGCGTGGGCCAGTACACGAAGAGATCGATGCCCTTGAGCTCCATAGCGGAGTTGGCGGCGGTGAGCCCCGCACCGGCGGACGCGGTTGCCGGGCGACGCGCGTAGCTGACCGGCTTGAGGCGGTTGGGCTTCTGCCCGAGTCGCTCGCAGACCGCCGCAGCGAATTCCCTGGTTCCAACTTTGACGGTGCTCACACCCTCGGTAAAGATATCGTAGGTGTGGACGCCGTCTTCGATGGTGCGCAGCCAGCCGTTGTGGACGCGCTCGGCTACGTCGGGCTGGTTGATGTGCACCAGCATGAGCACCGAGCCCAGCAGCAACCCCGAGGGATTCGCCAGGTTTTGCCCGGCGCGCCGCGGCGCCGAACCGTGGATGGCCTCGAACATGGCGCACTTGTCGCCGATATTGGCCGATCCGGCCAGCCCCACCGATCCGGCGATCTGCGCCGCCACGTCGCTCAGGATGTCGCCGTAGAGGTTGGGCATCACGATGACGTCGAAAGTTTCGGGTGAGTCGGCCATCTTGGCCGCGCCGATATCGACGATCCAGACTTCCTTCTCGATCTCAGGGTACTGCGCGCCGATCTCGTCGAACACCTTGTGGAACAGGCCGTCGGTCATCTTCATGATGTTGTCCTTCATGAAGCAGGTGACCTTGCGCCGTTTGTGCAGCCGCGCGTACTCGAAGGCATAGCGGACAATCTTCTCGCTGCCCGGCCGGGAAATCAGCTTGATGCACGAAGTAACTTCCGGGGTCAACTGGTATTCAATGCCGGCGTATAGGTCTTCCTCGTTCTCGCGCACGATGACCACGTCCATGTTGGGATGCTTGGTGTCGACGAACGGATGATACGAAACGCACGGCCGGACATTGGCGTACTGGCCCAGGGTCTTGCGCGTGGTAACGTTGAGGCTCTTGAATCCTCCGCCTTGCGGCGTGGTGATGGGAGCCTTGAGGAAAACCTTGGTCCTGAGTAGCGACGCCCAGGAACTCGGCTCAATGCCGGCGGTATTGCCGCGCAAATAGACCTTTTCGCCGATCTCAATGGTCTCGATCTCGAGAGCCGCGCCTGCCGCCTCCAAAATCTGGAGCGTGGCGCTCATAATTTCCGGGCCGATGCCGTCGCCGTGGGCGACCGTGATAGGAGTCTTCTGGGACATATGCGGAATACACAGGATATTGGAATGCTCAACACCGCGCAACCGGACGCGAGGGTCTTTTTCTACACCCCCTCTTTTGCGGGCAATCGTCCTGCTATCCTGAAAGCACGCATTCCGATGATTTCCCGCGCTGAAGCCTTGGACCTGTTCGCTTCCGACGACCTGATCGGCATGGGCATGGAGGCCGACCGCATCCGCCGCAAGTGGCATCCCGAAGGAATCGTCAGCTACATCATCGACCGCAACATCAACTACACCAACTTCTGCACCGAGTACTGCACGTTCTGCGCGTTCTACCGCCCGATGGGCCACGCCGAGGGCTACATTTTGCCGAACGAAGCGATCTACCAGAAGATCCAGGAGACCATCGACCTCGGCGGCACCGGCATCCTGATGCAAGGCGGGCTGCACCCCGATCTCAAGATCGAGTGGTACGAGGACCTGTTCCGCAGCATCAAGCAACGTTTCCGCATTCACTTGCATTGCCTCTCGGCGCCCGAGGTGACGAACATTGCGGAGGTGAGCGGGCTGAGCCTGCGCGACACCATCGCGCGATTGCGCGACTCGGGGCTCGATTCCATTCCGGGCGGCGGCGCAGAGATTCTGGATGACGGCGTTCGGCATCGCATCAGCCGGTTGAAGTGCTCCACTCAGGATTGGATCGACGTGCATCGCACGGCGCATCAACTCGGAATGCGGACGACGGCGACCATGATGTTCGGCTGCGGCGAGACGATCGAGCAGCGCGTGAATCATCTGGAGCTGGTGCGCAATCTCCAGGAGGAGACGGGCGGATTCACTGCATTCATCCCCTGGACGTTTCAACGCGAGAACACTTCGCTCGGACGCTTCGTGAAAGAAGAAGCGACCGCTGTGGAATATTTGCAGACCCTGGCGATCTCGCGAATTTACCTTGACAATTTCGAAAATGTGCAATCGTCGTGGGTGACGCAGGGCTTGAAGACGTGCCAGTTGGGCCTGCGATTCGGCGGCAATGATGTGGGCAGCATCATGATCGAGGAGAACGTGGTGTCGGCAGCGGGTGCGCATCATCGGGCGAGCGAAGAGGAACT
>DATJYW010000247.1:0-9209 GCA_035499435.1 Candidatus Acidiferrales bacterium
CCCTCAACGCCACGATGCTGCGAGTTTCCCGGCAATAGGGGTTAACCCTAGAAAAAGTTAATATATATCCTTGGTTAATTGGGTACTGATATTACCACCGTACCGGTTGCGTTTACCTCGATTTGCGGGTATTCTTGATTGACGGTATAGAACTGCTAATGAGCGTCGTCCTAATCTTTGCTCTCGTAATCCTCGCCGCGCTGCTGACCGCGGTGGTGGTCCTGGTGCGCAATCTGGGGCCTTCGGGGCACTCCCTGCCGGTCACCGCCGAATGGATCGATGAGTTGTCGGTCGAGCGATACCGGCCGATGATGCGTCTGCTTGACTCGGGCGACCTGGAATTTCTGCGCTTCCAGCCCGGATATTCGCGGCGGATGGAATCCCATCTGCGCGCCCAGAGGTGCCAGATATTCCGCGGATATCTGCGGTGCCTGAACATGGATTTCCGCCGGGTGACCATGGCTTTAAAACTCGTCATGGTGCAGTCGCAGCAGGATCGTCCGGATCTGGCCTCGATTCTGATCCACCACCAGGTCATGTTTGTATCGGGCGTGATCGCGCTGCAGGCCCGCCTGTTGCTATATCGCTGGGGCGGCTGCACGGTCGACGCCAGCAGCCTGGTTCAAGTGTTCGATGTGATGCGGATCGAACTCCGCAACCTGGTGCCCTCTCCGGTTTCGGCCGCGTAATTTCGCCGCCGGCTCACAAACGCTTCAGCAGTTCTTTAGCTTCTTTCAAACTCGGAAATCGTTTTTCGGCCTCGCGGAATTCCTTTGTGTGTACCCGCCGCCTGGAGCCGGCGTGGTCCACCGGGTAGCGGAGGTGCAACATTTCGTGGAACATGACGTACTCGAGCGCGAGCGGGTGCGCTTCGGAACGATCGAAGATCCGGCTGATGATGATGGCGTTGTGAGACGGGTCGAAATGGCCAAGCATGGTCCGCGACGCGGTGCGGCTCCAGCCGAGCTGCGGCCTTCCCAACATTCCATCGAAGAACCGCGCGTTGAGCTGTTCGAAGATCTGCTCCAGGTCGTAGTGCTCGCCCTTCGGTCCCGAGATGAATTTCCGCCCGCGGATCTGGCGCACCAGGTGTGCCTGCCGGCGGACGTCTTTGCGGTTCATGTAGAGCCGGTAGCGGTGCGAATAGACGCGCGGCACCGGCTTGCGGTAGAGCTTGCCCAAGAGGATGTGCGCCAGTGCCTCGATCACGGGAGCGGGGGCGCCCGCGAACAGGTCGCTCATCCGCACTTCGAGGCGGCCGGCTTCCAGGCGGATGAAGCTGTCGGCGTTGGCAAACTGGCAGAACTCGACGCGCATGACGGGCGGCGAAGTACGGGGCTTCAGCTCGCCGAAGACGCGCGCGTAGATCTCTTCGGGCGTTTCGAAAAACAGTGACGTCTGCAGCCCTTGGATGCGGAGCCCTCCCATCGTTACCAGTGTAGTGCAGCGGCCGTGAAGCCGAATACGGAATCGCGCGCAGCGCGCCGAAAATGCGCTACCCTACACTCTTTAAGGACAGAATATTGGCCAAAGCGAAGATAACGGCGCTCGGCTGCTACGTGCCGCCGCGCGTCCTTACCAATCAAGATCTCGAGAAGTTGGTCGACACGAATGACGAGTGGATCGTCACCCGAACGGGGATCCGCGAACGCCACATCGCCGGGCCCGAAATGGCGACTTCCGATATGGCGATCGAAGCCGCGCGTTGCGCTTTGAAGCAGCGCGGAGTCGAGCCGACCGAGGTGAACGCCATCATCGTGTGCACCGTCACGCCGGATTATTTTTTCCCGTCCACGGCGTGCCTGGTGCAGAACGCGCTGGGCGCGCGCGGGGCTTGGGGGTTCGACCTGATCGCCGCATGCTCCGGATTTCTATACGGCCTGACCACGGCGGCTCACCTGGTAGCCGCCGGCACACACAAGAAGGTGCTGGTGATCGGCAGCGACACGATGAGCCGCATCATCGACTACACCGACCGCGCCACGTGCGTGCTGTTCGGGGACGGCGCCGGAGCCATGCTGATCGAGCCCGCCTCGGACGGCGACGACGGAGCCGGGTATATCGATTTTGTGGGCGAAGTGGACGGGTCGGGAGGCGATTTTCTGAAAATGCCGGCCGGCGGCAGCCGATTGCCGGCATCGCACGAAACGGTGGATCAACACCTTCACTTCGTGCACCAGGACGGCGGCCAGGTTTTCAAGTACGCCGCGCGCAAAATGCACGAGGCCAGCCGCGAGGTGCTGGAGCGCAACGGCTTCACCATCGACGATGTGGCGCTCATGATCCCGCACCAGGCCAACCTGCGGATCATCACAGCCGCCGGGGAACGGCTCGGAATTCCTCGGGAGCGCGTGCTGGTGAACATCGACCGTTACGGCAACACCACCGCCGGCACGCTGCCGCTGGGCGCGCAGGACGCGATCGCGCAAGGCCGGCTCAAGAAGGGCGACCTGGTTCTGTTCGCGGCGGTGGGCGCGGGATATACCGTGGGCGCCTCGCTGTGGCGGTGGGCGTACTGAAAAGAAGGCGTCAGGCTTCAGCTAACGGCTCTCGGTGGGGACTTCGCGGATGCGTACACCTACCGGCTTGCCGTGCGGCACATCTAACTCGAGGATTCCGCCTGCGTCGGCTGCGGTCTCGAACATTTCTTCGTCGTCGATTTCGACCTGGTAGGTGCGCCTGGGCTCGAGGCCGAGGAGGAAGACCATCTCGTCTTCGTCGAGCTTGAGCTGGAATTTGCGCTGGCGCTGCGCGAAGCACAGGGTCGCCGAGGTGAGCGAGATGGGCGGGGTGTCGAGGCGCGGATTGACGCTCGACGGATGACCATCGGCAAAGAGCTGCATCGAGCCGTCGAAGAGGCCGAACCACTGCGCGTCCTCGTCCCAACTGGAGCGGATGAAGAGCTTGCCGAAATCGGGATTGTGATAGACCAGCGGCACCAGGTTGTAGCTCAGCCCCGGCTGATAGGGATTGGCCCACAGGAACTCGTAGGGAGCGCCGAAGGGACCGCGCAGCACAAAGTGGTCATGCATGAGCCAGCCCTGCAGAACCTGGCTTTCGGCGGCGTTGGTGTCGAGAGCGACCATGGCGAGCTCGGCGGCGCGCGAAAGCGCGGCGAGGTGCAGATCGGGCTCGCCGGATTTCGAGAGGCCGATGCGGTACTGGTTGTCCGGTCCTTCGTAGGTGGCCGGGTAGTGGCTCATGAGATGTTCGATCGGGTAGTCCTTGAAGAAGCGCGGCACGGTTTCACGAAGATCGATATTGGTGTTGTCGCGAATGACGTGAAGCAGTTCCCAGAGGGGGTAGGCATCGTCGCGCGCAATCACGCTCTGGCCGCGCTTCAGCGCGGGCAGGATGCGGGCGCCCCACCACTGGCGGACGATGCGTTCGAGCTCGCGCTGGGGAACCTGGGGCACGTGATCGTAGAGGGCGATGGCCGCCATGGCGCGCGTGCGTGTAGCGGCCACACTGTTGTCCGCGGCGGTATCGGCGATGCCTTTTTGCAGGCGGGCGGCCAGGTCGCGGCGCTGGGAATCGCTCATGAGGTTCTGGCACCAATCGAAGACCAGGGCCTGCTCGCGGAGGTCCAGGTCGCCCGTCTGCGCCAGGACCAGGGCTTCCCGCGCCAGGGCGCTATTGCCGGCGACCATCGAATAGAGTCCCCAGGCGAAGCCGCGTTCGGGCATGGGTGCGCCGCCGGCGACCAGCGCCTCGAATTGTTGCCAGCGGGCCGAGCTGCGCTCGCGCTCGCGTTTGAGCAGGCGGAGCCGCTGGGGCCGGAGCAGGAGGCGGGGGTGCTCGGTGAAGACCGCAACCGGCTCGTCCGCGGTCTGGGCGGTCAGGGGCAGGCCAAGACTGCAGAGCACGACGGCGGCAAGTTTGGTCGGCATCTGAACCGATTGTGTCATAGCGACACAGGGGTTGCCTACAACCGCCCCAAGCGGAGCATGGGGAATCTGCCTAAACGCGTTGCAAAAAAAGGTGGTTATGGACATTGACAGGTGGGTGTCCGATTGCTAAACATAGTTTGAATTGGCGAAGTAACTTCAAACCTGCCCTCTGCAGAAACAGGCAGGCGGAAGAAGAGTGGGCCGAAGAGACAGCGTGCTTGCGGGAGCCGATGTTTGCAGCAAATTTCGCTCACCCCTTCTCCACTGTTGGTTGCTGCAGAGGGGTTTTTTTGTTAAGCGGTTTCAAACAATCTCACCGGGGGTTGCCGGTTGCGGTAGTTGTCTGGCGTTTCTGGTAAGGGAAAATTAGGACGCGGACCTGACCAGGAATTGACGCGATGTTGCTGTATTCCAGATAGCCCGACGCCCGATCCCAGCCCAACCTGGGCGAGCCGCATCGGATTCAGTCCCGGAAGGTCAGGGGACGGGGCCGATGCGGTTTTTCCTTTCGGTGAAGAGATCAAAAACTCAGCGTGCCGGTGCGCGGCTCCTCTTCCTTATTGGGCAAGTAGAGCGTTTTGCAGTGCTCGCAGCGGTAGATCTCGGCGTTGGCGCCGAATTTCTGTTTGACCTCGTCGCCGAAGAAATACCAGCGCTTCAAATGGCCGGCGCACAGCTTCCCTTTCTCGTCCTTCTCGTTGCAGGCGCGCATGCGCGGGATGCGGCGCTTCACCTTGGTGCCGTCGCTCAGCGTATCCACCAGTTCGGCGACGGGGACGGGCTTGTCGGACGCCGCGTATTTCGGATTGGCCATGACCTCTAGTTTACCGGCAAAGTTGAGGTTTGGGTCGTCTTACCGCCGATGGAAACGCTGACCTGCGTGGTGTTGCTGGCATTGATTCCGGTGGGCACGACCGCATTGATCTGGTAGAGGCCCGGAAAGCCGGGCGCGAGCCCGCTGAAGACGACTTGCGCCGTCTGGCCGCCGATGGTGACGGTTGGCGGATTGTTCGTGGTCGCCAGGTGATTGGGATCGCCGGACGCGGGTTCGCCGCTGTTGGGCTGATTGCTGACCGGCCCCAGCCCATTGAGGTAGAGTTGCACCACTCCCCCGCGCTTGACCGGATTGCTCGCGGTGATCACGGCGAAGTTCTGGTCGCGTGCGGCTGCGATGCCGCTGTTCTGGAAGAACGAGGGCACCGTGTCGGCCACCGGCACTGTCACGACGGTGCCGTAGGAGTAGCTATCGATAGTCACCTTTACCTGGGTGGAGGATTGGCCTAGCAGCTCCCAGGGCACCTGTACGTTCACCTGCGTGGGGCTGACGAACGTAATGTGACCGGCGTAGCTCCCGCCGTTGGAGGTATCAAAGCTGACCGTGACGCCATCGAGGTTAAGCGGAAGCGCGTATCCGTTCGGCGTGATCGGGCTGAATGCGGCCGAGGCCGTATCAATCACACCGACATCGGCTAGACCGGTGCCGTAAATCGAGATATACGAGCCCGGCGCGATGGGAGAAGTTCCGAGGTTGTTGTCGACCACGCCGCCGCTGGAGATGGTGGGCTGAGTGCGGCCGAAGCCATCGAAGGTCCAGGTTTGTCCGGCGGCGCTTGCGATCACCGTGATATTGCCGGTCTGCGCGATGGTGACGTCGGTGAGAGCGATGCCGTACGCATTGGTTGTGCCGGCCGTGTTCTGGAACGTGACTGCGGTGCGTGGCCGCGCGCTCCAGGTGACAGTGACACCGGAAACCGGCAGTCCCGCAGCGTCCGTGACGGAAACCCCGAGGCTGGCAGGCCGCAGCGGCGTGAGAGGATCATAAGGCTGCTGTCCGACGATGCCTTCGAAGAAGCTGCCACCCTGGTTGCACACGCAGGTCAAGACGTAGCCATTGGCCGCGCCGCCGCTGACGAGGTACATGTAGGGCACGGTGAGAGAGACGCCGGTCGCCTTCAGCGTGATCGCGCCGGTGTAGGTGCCGGCTTGGGGAAGCGAACCGGACAGCGTTACGGTAACCGTGCCGGAGGCGCCGGCAGCCAGCGTGAGGCTGCTCTTATCAACGGTCGGGTTGGTGGCTGTGCTGAGATTGCCGGTCGCTGAAGCGGCGCCCGGGACGACCGCTACGGTCAGGGTGACGGAACTGCTGCCGACGTTGGTGACGGTGAGCTGTTTGGAGAGGCCCGATGGAGCGGCACCGATTGCTCCGAAGGAGATCGATACCGGGCTCACTAGCACGCTGGCGTTGATCGCGGCCCCGGCATCGAGTCTGCCGGCCCCCATCCACTCGACGTCGACTGGGTTGCCCGAGTCGTCCATGGTGGTGTCCTGAGCGGAGGTGTTCACGAGCGCGCTCTTGATCTGGGCGGCGGTCCAGGTGGGATGCTTTTGCTTCACGAGCGCCGCCGCGCCCGCGACCATGGGAGCGGCAAAGCTGGTGCCGGCCGCCGCGTTGAACCTGGTCGAGCTATAGATGTCGCCGAGCGGGTCGTAATTTTGAGCCGCCATGTAGATCCAGAGGCCATTGAAGTCGCCACCGGTGGCGACGAGATCGGGCTTGATCGAAAGATCTCCGGGATTGGGACCGAACGATGAAAACGAAGCCAATTGATTGGCGTCCGCGGTGTCATCCTCTTCGATCGCGGACGGATCGATGGTCACCTGGGCGGACGGATTCGCGTTGACATAGGCCTTCAGGTTGTTGCCGTCAGCCAGCGAGATCATGATTACGGGTACAAAGTTGTTGTCCAGGCTGCCAGGGGCGACCAGGGCCGATGAATCGGACATGTAGAGGATGACGCCGTTGGCGCCGGCGTTCACCGCATTGTCCACCTTGGTTGCAAACGAGCATGCAGTGGACGAGCCCACAACGCTGCGCTGGATGATTGCGAACACGCCGTTCAGCGACCCAGCGGGAAAGGCGCCGCAGCCATAAGTGTCCGCGCTGATCTTGGACACGTCGAGCGCGGGAAACGTCCAGGCGCCGCCCGGGGAGGTGCTGTCGTCGCCGAGCGCGCCCGCGAGATTCTGCACATTGGACGGGCCGCCGGAAACGCTCACCGCAGGATTGAAGTAGTGCGAGTTGCCCGTGGCTCCCACGGAGATCACATCAGGAGCGGTGGCGGGGGAAGTGATCGAGCCGAACACCGGATAATTGATACCGTCGCTACCGTTGTTCCCCGCGGAAACCACGATGACGGCGCCTGCCTTGGCGGCGTTCTCAAAGCCGGTGGCGACAGGATCGCAGGGAGTGCCTGCGGCCAAGCCGCATGCCGTACCGGTGTCCAGCGGGCCGGTAAGAGCCGGAAAACCGGAGGAGAGCTCGATGACGTCCATGCCGTCCTTGGTGGCATCATCCAGCGCTTTGAGCACCACACTGCCGGGAAAAACATCGTTGACAAACGGAGAACCGAAAATCTTGTAGTTGCCCAGAAATGCTTTGGGCGCCATGCCCATGATCTGCACCGCGCCGGTAGCCGTGTTGGCCGCAGCGACGGAGGCCACCGCGCTCCCGTGACCCACGCGGTCGCGAGGCGAAAAATCATCCGGGCGGGAAGCGGCGGCGGGACCGGGCGCCAGCAGCCGCACGTAGCTGCGCGCCACGATGACCTTGCTGTTGGTGTAGGCGCAATCCTCGGGATGGCCGTCGGTGCACTTCGGAAATCCGGAAGGAGCAGTGAGCGAAGAATCCTGCAGGGCGGGATGCGTCTGGTCGATGCCGGAATCGAGGACCGCGATCTTCATTCCCGCCCCGGCGCTGCCCTGCCCTCCCAGCGCGGTCCACGCGGCGGGAGCGTTCATCAGTTGGGTGGCGCGATTCAGCTCCGGATGGAGCAGGGGGAGGCGAACCACATCCAGCACGTCGGGGATCGCCCTGAGCTCGGCGATCCGGTCGGGAGTGGTCGCGACGAAGATGGCGTTCAGAACGGTGTCCACCGATTCGACGGCTGTGATTTTGCGCGACTCGATCTGCCGCCGGACGGCAGCCTGGGTGACGGCGAGTTGCCCGCGATATACCTGGGCGGCGGTGGACTGCGCGGCTTCTCGCCCGCCGAAACGTCCCGCGACTGGCGGATCTTTCAGGATGACGGCGTAGTGGTCGGAGTAAATCTGGGCGAAAGCCGGAACAGCTACTGCGAACAAGGCAAGCGTCGTTAAGCTGCGAGAAAGGCGCATAAATCTCCTGACGTACCTATTCTAGACGCGTTTCCGGATTTTCTCGGGACGGCAGTGGACAGCGGCAACGTGCCGCCCGCCAAACGCCGCGTCGGCGGCGCGGGGCAGACCGGGAGGCCTACCCTGCCAATACCGGGAGTTCCAGCTCGACTTCGAGGCCGGGCTGTGCGTTGCGCGCGCGGATGTGGCCGCGGTGGAGCTCGACCGCGCGGCGCGCGATCGAGAGACCCAGGCCGATGCCGCCGCTGATGCGGTTGCGATCGGTCTCCACGCGGTAGAACGGGTCGAACAGGCGCGCCAGAGCCTCCTCGGGGACGCCCGGGCCGCGATCTCGAACATCCACCACCGCGTGGCCGTTGGAATGCGCCAGCTTGACTTCGACGGTGGTATCGCGCGGCGCATGGCGGATGGCGTTGCGGATCACGTTTTCGACTGCGCGGCGGAGCAGCTCGGCATCGCCGGCCACAGTGACGGGCACGTGCTCTTCGTACTTGACCGCACATCCGTGGGAGGCGGCCTCGATAGCGGAATCATCGACGAGCTGCTCGACGAGCTCATCGAGTCGGACCGGATCGCGGCGCAGCGAACCCGGATCGCCCTCGGCACGGGTCACCTGGAGAAGCTGTCCAACCAGGGCGTTGAGCCGGTCGGCTTCCTTCTGAATGCGGTTGAGGGCGGGTTCGAGATTGTCGCCGGAGCGCGCCAGCTCGATGGCGACGCCGAGACGAGCCAGCGGCGAGCGCAATTCGTGCGAGATATCGAGCAGGAGCCGGCGCTCGGCGGAGAGCAGGGTCTCCAGGCGGTCCGCCATGCGATCGAAGGTGCGCGCCAGTTCGCCGAGCTCATCCTGCCGGACGCTGCCGGAGCGTGCGCTGAGGTCGCCATGGCCGAAGCGTTCGACGGCGCGCTGCAACCGGCGCACCGGGCGCGTCAAATAGAAGGCCAGCCAATAGCACAGCAGCACGCCTGCGCCCATCACGAAGAGATGCTCGGGCTGCAGAAACCACAGACCTACGGGCAGGCGCGGCACGATGAAAAAGAACCAGTAGCGGCCGTCGTCGCTGGTCCGCGCCACGGTGGAATCGCCGCCGCGGAAGATTTCGTAGAGCACGTGGCGGCGGGCGTGGCGGATGAGATCGGCACGAT
>DATJYW010000248.1:0-24217 GCA_035499435.1 Candidatus Acidiferrales bacterium
GAGGAGCTCGCCCGCGTCTCCTGGCAGATGCTGGAGAACCAGGAAGCCACTGCGCGCCGCTTCTCGCACGAGCTGCACGACGAGCTGGGGCAGTCGCTGACCGCGGTGAAGACCAACCTGACTGCGATGAATTCGTCCGAGCCGCGCGTGGCGGACTGCGTGAGGCTGGTGGACGAGGCGATCGGCAACGTACGCCAGATGTCACAACTTTTGCGGCCGACGATACTGGACGATTTCGGGCTGGAAGCGGGTCTGCGCTGGCTGGCGGAAGGATTCTCGGCGCGCACGGGAATCGAAGTCACGGTCGACTCGAGCTACTCCGGACGCCTGCCCGACGAAACCGAAACGCACCTGTTCCGCATCGCGCAGGAGGGTCTTACGAACGTCGCGCGGCACTCCGGCGCAGCGCACGCGGGCATCCAACTGAAGAGCGAGGGCGGCGAGATCCGGCTCTCCATTCAGGACGACGGGCGCGGGCTGCCGGCGGCTCCGGCGAACGGCCGCGGGATGGGACTGATCGGGATACGGGCGCGGGCCCGAAGCGCGGGCGGCGACGCGAGCGTGCGCTCCCGGCCGGGCCAGGGTGTTGTAATTGAAGTGCGGGTGCCGCTCGAACATGAAACGAATTCGCATCCTGCTGGCTGACGATCACGCCGTGGTGCGGCAGGGCTTCAAGATGCTGCTGGGTGCGCAGCCCGACATGGAGATCGTGGCCGAAGCCGCCAACGGCCGCGAAGCCGCGGAAAAGGCGGAGGAATCGCGGCCCGACGTGGTAGTGATGGACGTCGCCATGCCAGAGCTGAACGGCATCGAGGCCACGCGCCGGCTGGCCGCTTCCGTGCCGCACACGCGCGTGATCGCGCTCAGCATGCACAAGGATTCGGTCTACGTGCGTGAGATTCTACGCGCCGGCGCGCGCGGTTACTTGCTGAAGGATTCGGGCGCGGAAGACCTGGTGAGCGCGATCCGCGCGGTGGCCCGCGGCGAGAGCTACCTGAGCCCGGCGGTCTCGAACGCGGTGCTCGACGATTACCGCCGACACGTGACCAATCCGATCGACCTGCTGACCAGCCGCGAGCGCGAGGTATTGCAGATGCTCGCCGAAGGCAAGACCAACAAGGAGATCGCGGGCGTGCTGAACCTGAGCGTCTACACGGTGGACGCGCATCGCGGACGCATCATGGAGAAGCTGAACCTGCACAGCATCAACGACCTGGTGCGGTTTGCGGTAAGGAATGGAGTGATTGAGTAGGAAGGGGCAGGCCCTGGACAGGCTGAAGCCTGTCCCACGTCGCATGCACGTTTGCACGGTGCGCGGCGTCATAGAATAGAAGGACCAACTGTATGTTCACGCCAAAGGACCGCCGCCGCGGCTTCTCCCTGATCGAGCTGCTGATAGTCATCACGATCATCCTGATCATCATCATGATCGCGGCCCCTCGCCTGAGCCGGGCGCGCATGTACTCGCAGGAGACCGCCGCTGTCGCCGCCATCAAAACCATCCACACCGCGGAGGTGCAGTATTACTCCCAGTTCGGCAAGTACGCCGTGTCGCTTACGGAGCTCGGACCACCGGCGAGCGGCGCCGCCGGTCCCGCCGCCGCCGACCTGATCGGCAGCGACCTGTCCGGAGGCCTCAAGAGCGGATACAAGTTCACGGTCACGGGCAACCAGGGTGGATACATCGTCAGCGCGGTGCCCGAGACGTTCAATGTCACCGGCAGCCGCACGTTCTTTTCCGACCAAAGCATGACCATACGCCAAAACTACGGGCAGGAACCGGCTACGGCCAACAGTCCGGAGATGAAATAGGCCGGCGGCCCGCAAAATTTGCAAACTCTATACAATTAGGCAATAATTCGGCCGCGGGTCCCGTTTAGCATGGTGACGTGCAGGCTATCCATTCTAGTGAGGCCGAGGGGACCACACGGCGCCGCTTCTTTGTTGGTGCGATCTACGGCCTCTGGGGAGCAATTTCGGCGGCCCTGGGCGTACCAGCCCTCATCTACCTGCTATTTCCGCCCAAGGCGCGCAAGGCCGAGGAATGGGTCGACGTCGGCGATATCACGCGGCTGACGCCCAATGTCCCAGTGGAGATGGCCTTCCGCAAGAACCGCGTCGACGGCTGGAAAGTGATCAGCGAGAAGAGCACCGCGTGGGTGGTGAAGGACGCCGCCAACCGCGTCACGGCCTTCGGCCCGCAGTGTACCCACCTGGGATGCGCGTACCACTGGGACGACGCCAAGAACGAATTCCTCTGCCCTTGCCACAACTCGCTGTTCGCCGTCGATGGCAAGGTGGTCTCCGGACCAGCGCCGCGGCCGCTCGACCGCTATGAAACCAGGCTGCAAGGCACGAGGCTGCTCATCGGCCGGCTCGACCTGGGTGGCGGGGGACACAAGGCATGAGGCGGCGCTGCAACGGCATCAACGACTGGCTGGACAACCGGACCGGCATTCGCACCGGCGTGCGCCAGTTTCTCTACGAGGAAATCCCGGCATCGAGCGGCTGGCACCAGGTCTTCGGAAGCGTGGCCATCTTCCTCTTTCTGGTGCAGGCGTTCACGGGCGCGCTGCTGGCCTTCAACTACGCGCCCACGCCCGGCGACGCTTACAACAGCCTGCGTTACATCCTGACCGAGCTCACGGGCGGACGGCTCATCCGCGGCCTGCACCACTGGGGCGCCAGCATGATGATCGTGGTGGTGGTGCTCCACATGGTGCAGGTGTTTCTGTACGGCGCTTACAAGAAGCCGCGCGAAGCCACGTGGATGGTCGGGGTGGTGCTACTGCTGGTAACGCTCGCCTACGGGCTCACGGGCTACCTGCTGCCCTGGGACAATCGAGCCTACTGGGGCACCGTGGTCACTACCCAGATTGCGGGGCAGGCACCGGTCGTCGGACCGTATCTTTCGCGGCTGCTGGGCGGCGAAGGCGCGGTCGGCGTGGTAACGTTTGCGCGCTTCTACGGCCTGCACGTCCTGCTCCTGCCGCCGGCCACGCTGCTGCTGATCGCGATCCACGTGTACCTGGTGCGCAAACACGGCGTGGCGCCGGCGCCCGGCGATGAGCGGCTTCCGAAGAAGCAGTTCTACCCGGTGCAGGTGTTCAAGGACACGGTGGCCATCTTCATCGCATTCGCCATTCTGTTCGTGATGGCGGTGGCCGTGAGGGTGCCTCTGGAACAACTCGCCGACCCGACCGACACGGCCTATGTTCCCCGGCCGGAATGGTATTTTCTGTTCCTGTTTCAGACGCTCAAGTTATTTAGCGGTCCGCTGGAAATGGTAGGCAGCGTGGTGCTGCCTGGACTGGCGGTCCTGGCACTGATCCTGGTGCCGTTCATCGATCGCGTCAGAATGGTCCGGGTGACGCGGCGGACCACGGCCATCGCGATCGTTGGATTCGCGGCGATCGGCTGGGGCGGCCTGACGGCCGCTGCGGTCAAATCCACGCCGAAAGGGGCGAGCGCCACCCAGGTGGACTACTCGGCGCCCACCGACTGGCTGCAACTTTCTCCCGAGGAGATGGCGGGCATCGGTTATTTCCGCAAGGAGAACTGTGCCTCCTGCCACGTGATCGGCGGGCGCGGAACGGCCATCGGGCCCGACCTCACGCAAACCGCGATCCACAAAGACGCCGCCTGGATGATCGCGCATTTCAAGCGGCCCAGCGTGATGCGGCCCGGTTCGTCGATGCCGCCGATTCAGCTCAGCGACGCGCAGTTGAACGCGCTGGCGTCATTTCTGTTGAAGCTGAACGAGAAGAACGCCACCGCGCTGGACAACGCGCCGGATTTCGCCGTAGCGGGAGCGCTGGTTTACCAGGCGAATCGCTGCGGCGCCTGCCACCTGGTAAACGGCGGGGGCATGCGCATAGGACCTCCCCTGAACGGGCTGGCGAAGCGGCAGAGCCGCAACTGGGTGCTGGAGCACTTTAAGAACCCGCAGGCGCTGTCGCCCGGCTCCATCATGCCGCCGTACCGGCTGCCGCAGGGGGACCTGGAGAATCTTACTTCGTACCTGTTCGCGCTGCCGGATTAGCGCACGCGCGCTCCGCGCGCGGGGCAGGCCAGGAGGCCTACCCTACAAGAACTAGCGCTCGGCGTAGACGCTGCGGACGAAGCCGGCGACATTCATACTCGGCCAGTCGGCGTACTTCGCCTTGAACTCGGTGCCGAGCTGTTTTCCGGCATCGTCGACAGTTACGCCCTGCTGCTTGAGCTCCAAGGCGCGCCCGCGCAGGTCGCTGATGAATTTCTTCTCCAGCGCGACCATCGAGCCATCGCCGGGAGCGCTGTGGTCGGGCAGGACGTGCAGCACGTTCAGAGCCGCCACCTTGTCCAGCACCGCGAGCCAGCTCGCGGGCGTGCCGCCATCGCCGAAGATGTTGGGCACGACTTTGTTCTGCACCACATCTCCCGAGATCAACGTGCGGTCCGGTTCGACGAAGGTCAGCTCATCTCCCTTCGTGTGCGCGCCGCCGAACCAGAACAGGCGCGCGGTCACACCGCCCAGATCCAACGCGGCCTCGTTGTCGAAGGTGATGTCGGGCGTGCGCAGCGTCGCGCCGGTGAGCAGTTCCTTCTGCTGCGGCGAGCGGCCGGCGAACATGGCGATCATCTCCTGGCCGTGCGCCTCCATTTCCTTCTGCTGCACAGCGTCGCGGATGAGGATGGTGCTGGCGGGGAATCCCGCGTCGCCTCCGGCGTGCTCAGGATGAAAATGCGTGGTGGTGAGATAGAGCTTCTTGTTGCCCGGCGCCAGTTTCGCCACGACGCGCGCGATGGTGGCGCCGTTGCGAGGTCCCAGGCCGGTATCGACCGCCAGTGTGGCGGTGCTGCCCACCACGATCCCGATGTTCGGCCATCCCATGATCGCCCAGACGTGCTCGGAAACCTTGACGGCGTCCTCCCCGAGCACCGGGTTATTCTGCGCGGACGCGATGAGCGCGCCCAGGGTGATCAGCAACGTCAGTTTCATACGCGGTACCTCCTGATCTCGGCTTCCGATACTTCGCTGCTCATGCCCGGCTCTTCGGGCGCGAGCATCTCGCCGTTGACCAGCTTGTGCGCGCCGCTGGTCTCCATGTAGATCGCGTTGGGCATGGCGAGCAGCATGTTGAGATTGGTGTTCCCGCCGCCATGGCTGGCGAGCTCGAGGTTGTAGGCATCGGAAAGCGCGGCGATCTCCATCCACTCGGTGACGCCGCCGGCGCGGCGGTTGTCGGGCTGCACCACGTCGACGCCCTTGCGCGCGATGAGGTCGGCGAACTGGTATTTGGTGGCGAGGTTCTCGCCCGTGGCGATGCGGATGTCCAGCGCCTGGGCCAACCCGGCGAAGCCTTCCATGTCGTACGGCGGCAGCGGCTCCTCCAGCCAGAAGCAGCCCATCTGCTCGTAGACTTTGCCGCGCCGCCGCGCCTCGTTGCGGTTGAACACCTGGTTGGCGTCCACCATCACGCGCTTGCCTTTGCCCACGACGTCGAAGGCGAGCTTGATGCGGCGGATGTCATCGTCCATGGAATCGCGGCCCACTTTGATCTTCACGGCATGGTAGCCCTGCTCCATGGCCTGTTCGAGCGCGCGGCGGTAGTGCGAGAGATCGGCGTCATCGTCGTAATACCAGCCGCACATGGAGTAGACGGGCAGGCGGTCGCGGAAGGCGCCCAGCATGCGGTAGACGGGAAGGCCGGCGCTCTTGCCCAGGATGTCCCAGACCGCGATATCGACGGCGGCGATGGCGAACTGCACCACGCCGGTGACGCCGTTGTATTCCAGCGCCTTCCAGAGCTCAGCGCGAATGCGGCGGGGGAACGCCGGGTCCTGCCCGATGAGGACCGGCTTCACTTCCTGTTCCAGGATGGTCTGCACGACGCGCGGACCGCCGGCGATCATGCCGAACGAACTGCTGGCCCAGCCGGTGATGCCGGCATCGGTCTTGAGCCGCAATACCACACTTCCGCTATCGACGCCCAGCTTGTGGATGGCGTCGTAGGTGGGCGTGCCGGGAGGGCGCTTGAGGACGTCGGTTTCGAGCGCGGTGATCCTGATCTGTTTTTGCTGCGCGGCGGCGGCGTGGAATGCGGCTCCGGCAGCGGGGAGCGCCGCCGCCGAGCGAAGAAGCTGTCTTCGGTTCATGTTGCCCCTCCGCACTCCATTATTATCGAGAGATGCGACTCGCGCTTGCCCCGATCCTGGCCGTTCTGCCCCTGGCCGCGCAACAGAGCCCTATGGACTTCCTGAATCACAATCGCCCGGTGCCCGACGCGCACAACTGCTATCCGTACAAAGGCCAGTGGAAGGACCGCATCGACCGGGCGCTGCGCACGCCGTTTCCGGTCGCGATCGAGCAGGACATTGCCTGGGCGCGCGGCGAGCCCGTGGTTTCGCACGATGCGAAAACCACGGGAGGCGAGCCGTCGCTGCGGGCGCACTTTTTCGAACGCGTGCGGCCCATCGTGGAGAAGGCGGTGGCGGATAACGACCGCGCGAGTTGGCCGATCATCGTGCTCCACTTCGATTTCAAGAGCGTGCAGCCGGAGCTGCTTCAGGCCGTCTGGGACCTGCTGGGCGAATACCAGGGCTGGATCACCACGGCGGAGAAGACTGCCGATCCGCGACGGCTGTCGCCGTTCGACCCCAAGCCGCTGCTGGTGCTCACCGAAGACGCCGATGCGCAGGAAGAGGTGTTCTTCAAGCAGGTGCCGGCCGGCGGGCGCTTGCGCGTCTTCGGGTCGGCGCACACGGGCGCGGTGCAGGCAGCCAACCGGGCGGAACGGGAGCACCTTCAGGCAACGCTTCCGCCCGATCGACTGCTCACCCAGCCGCCGACCAACTACCGCCGCTGGTGGAACAATTCGTGGTTCGTTGTGGAGGAAGGAGGCCAGCACAAGGCCGGCGACTGGACACCCGCCGACGATCGCCGCCTGCGAGCACTCGTGGATCACGCGCACAAGCTGGGCTACTGGATCCGGTTTTACACCCTCGATGGCTTCGCGCCCGCGGAGGAAAAAGGCTGGGGCGATACGTACAACTTCGGCAGCCGCGAGGCGGTGATGCTGCGGTGGAAGGCGGCGGTTGCGGCGGGAGTGAACCTGATCTCCAGCGATCAGTATGAAGATCTGGCGGCGGTGATCCGCTAGCGAGGTATAACGAGCCTGCGATGCACTACCGCGAGTACCCGCCATCGTCCGATCTGGCGCCATTCGTCCGTTGCTTCTGGACGCTCTTTGGTACGCCGCCGCGAGGTGCGACCGAGCGTCTGCTGCCGGATGGCCGGAGCGAGATCGCGATCCATCTCGGCGATCCTTTCGACCGGCTGGTTGCGCCCGGCTGCCGGGAGCGCCAGCATCGCGCGCTCTTCATCGGCCAGCTCGATACGCACGTTTCGCTCGAGCCCTTGGACGTCGTCTCCGTGTTCGGAGCCTGCTTCCATCCCGACGGCGCGTCGGCGTTCGCGCCCTGGCCCCAGCACGAGACCGCCGGTTGCATCCTGCCGCTGGACGACCTCTGGGGCGCCGAGGCGCGCGGGTTGGAAGAAGCCGTCCGCAACGCCCGCAGCAATGCAAGCCGCATTGCTGCGGGCGAACAGTTCCTTCGCCGCCAGATCCGCGGCCGCGAGCCGGATCTACGCCTGCGCGCAGCTATCGAGCTGATGCAGCGCGAGCCCTGGCAGCGCATCGCGGGCATCGCTGCGTCTACCGGCTGCACTGCCCGCCGCCTGCAGCGCGCCTTCCTCGATCGCGTGGGATGCCCGCCCAAAACGCTGGCCCGCATCAACCGCTTTCAGCGTGTCCTGAGGCTGCGCGAGCTGTACCCGCGCTGGAGTTGGGCCCGGGCCGCGGCCGAATCCGGATACTACGACCAGGCCCATCTGACCGCGGACTTCCGCCGGTTCTCCGGTTCCACACCAGCCCTGCACCAGGACGATCTCACCGCGATGGAACGCCTGTTTCTACAAGGCCGGCGCTGACCTGTCGCATTTTTCCAAGACCGGGCCGCAGCGATCGGCTAGACTGAGCCCTATGAAACAGACGATGGTACTTTTGCTCGCCTATTCCCTGCGGGCAGGGGACGTTTCTACTCTCTCGTGGATGACCGGGTGTTGGGTCGCGGAACAAGGTCCCGTAACCATCGAGGAGCAGTGGAACAGGCCCGTGGACGGCCAGATGATGGGCGTCTCCCGCACCATCCGGGCGAGCAAGGTGGTCTTCAGCGAATTCATGCGCATCGATACGGAGAAGGGCGAGATCTTCTATCTTCCCCGCATTGGAACCACGGCGCCGGCGGTGCGATTCAAGCTCACAACGCAGAGCGACACCGAGGTCGTCTTCGAAAATCCCGCGCACCCGTTCCCCCAGCGCATTCTCTATCGCAAGACCGAGCCAGGGCTGTTTGCCCGAATCGACGGCAAGCAGAACGGTAAGGATCGCGCAGAGGACTTTCCGATGAAACTGGTACCCTGCCGGTAGTGCGGCGGCAGGTGTTACGCCTTCGTCCAGTCTTCGATTTTCAGTCCCCTGATCCTTTTGAACGCCTGATCATGAGTGACGACGATGAGCCCTGAAGAAGCTGATCCGAGAAGCGGCAGCCCGCTGAGCTACTTCGGAAGCACCGGCCGGGCGCGCTCGACGCGCCACTGAACTCCGCCACCGGGGGCCTCGCGCTCGGTGCGAGTGATCCTCTGATCGCCGTCGGCGAGGTATTTGAGGTGGACCCAGTCGAAGGCCAGGCCTGCCGACGCCACCAGCTTCATGTACTCGCCGTGCGCGGTTTCGTCGGGGGCTTCGGTGTAGCCGGCGTCCCAGGTGATATCGGGAGAAATGCCGCCAACGCCGCCGCTTCCCGGCGCGGGCGCTGCGCCTGCTCCACCTTCGCCGCCTCCGCCTGCGGCGCCCCCGCGGCCCGCGCTGCCTTTGAGCGACATGTAAATCCGGATGTCGTTCACCAGAGGCTGAAACATGTTCTTCGGCTGCCAGCGCTGGCCGAAGCGCTCGTAGCGGCTGTTCATGCGCTGTTCGAGCGGCAGCAGGCCGGGCACCTCGCGAACGGCGGACACGATGCGGTCCTGAAGCGCGTACGCGGTCGCCTTGCTGTAGGGGTGCTGCTCGTCGCGCAGATAGCCGAGGCTGGTGAACCAGCCGCGCGGGATCCACCATGCGCGCCCGTTGTTCGCGCCCTGGCGGCTCTGCACCCAGCCCGAATATTCGCTGAACGGCTGCACCCATTCGTGCGACGGGTAGCCGTGCGGATTAAGAAACGCGTCGGGCAGCCACGCGTCGATCAACTGCTTGCGCGTGCGCGATTCGGGATAGATCGGGTCGGTCTCGGTCTGGCCGGCGGACACGTCGGCGCTGAGCGAGCCGTGATAGCCGGGATGCAGCATGTTATCGGGCGTGATCTTCGCGAGGTCGACGGAGAGCTGCGCGCCATCGGGATTGGTGATCGGATGCAGCACCACGTTCACGCGCTTGAGCACCTCGCGCTTTGCGGGATCGGTGGCCAGTTCCTCGGCGAGCTTCAGAATGTGGCTGGTGCTGGAAACCTCGTTGGCATGCTGGCGTCCGGAATAGACGATGACAGGCTTGGTGGTGGTCTCTTTAGCGATGCTGCGCAGCGTAGACGGGCTGGGCAGCATCATGTCTGCAGCCCAGATGTTCTCGCCGAGGTAGCTGCGGCCCATCCAGTAGACCGTGACGCCCGGGGTCTGCGCCAGGCGGGCGAGCACGGCGGCGTTCTCGGCGGGGCTGATTGGCTCGTCCCACTGCACGATCGGCGTGGCGCCGATGGGCGTCACGTCCGTGATGAGCGGGCGCTTGGTTACCGGTGGCGTGACGGTATACTCGGCGACGACGCGCTCGGGCGGAGTGTCGGGCTTGGCGGTGACCGGCAGCGGCAGCTCGAATTCGACCGCCATCTGCTTCAAGTGCGGATACGCAAGATCGTCGGCGTACAAGCCTGCGGCGTGCATGCGCTCCAGCCAGCGGAGCTGCCCGCGGGCGCGCTCCACCGGGAAGATGCTGCGGTCCACCTGGTCCTGGCCTTCGAGTTTCAGCCACTCGTCGTATTTGTCTTCGAGATAATCGGCGGGCATCACCCACGTGAGGCGCTGCACGCCGTCTTCGCCGGCCTTGACACGGGCCTGAACGAGGCGCGGCATCATCTCGCCGGCGACCGCCGGCAGATTGCGTTCCTGTTTGTGCGTGCGGCCCTGCGCGTCGGTCCAGCTCAGGCGGACGAGCGGGTTGGCTTCCGGCTTGCCGTAGAACTCGATGTGGACGCGGCCGTCCTGGCCTTCTTCGCTGCGGTGCACGATGGGGATCACGCGGCCGATGTAGCCGAGGGGCCGGCCGGTTTCCAGATCGCCCATCATGGCCATGAAATTGTCGGTGGAGTAGAATGTGTCCTCCTGCAGCGCTTCCAGGCTGGAGATGCGCTCGCGATCGAGGTCGAGGTTGTAGTCCGGCTCGCTCATGTGGATGTCGAGCTTGAGCGTGTCGAAGGGCGGCGCGAATTCAGCGCGCAGCTCACCGTGGACCTGCGACATGACGAACTGCCAGACTCTGGGCAGCGTCTGGTTCTGATAGTGGTCCCAGAATTCCTCGATATCGGTCTTGATGCGCTCGTCGAGCAGGAGCTTGCCGCCGGCTTCGAGCTTGATCCAGCCGGTATCCACCTGGACCTGTTCGTAGCGCGGAAGCACGCCGTTGTAGGGCTGCGACACGGTGGGCACTGTGAATTCGCGGGTGAGGATCTCTTTGCCGGCGGCATCGAAGGCACGGGCGCGGTATGTGGGGCTGCCGGGCAAAGGCTCGAACCGGTGCAGTGTGACCTTTTCGAGCGGGATGTTCAGCTTGCGCGCCAGCATCTCGTCAACGGGATACAGTTCCTGCACCCAGCGCGCCTCGCTCCACATGGAGCGCATGCCGGTCGGGTCGACGTTGCGGGCGAATTCGATACTCACGCTAGCCACTGGTTTGGCGGCGAGGGCGTTGGCCACGTCGTCCATCAGCCAGCTATAGCCGGGTTTATAGGCGCAGAGCACCGTGACGCTGGTGCGCTGCGGGTCCGCACCGGCCCGCGCCAGCAGGTCTTTCAACTCCGATTCCAGCTTGCGGCGCTGCTCGGGACCTTCGCTGACCAGCGCGTTCAGCCTGACCTCCTGGCGGCGCGGCATTTTCGCGGACGCGGCGCGCACAGCGTCCACGAGACGCTTGCCTTCCCAGGGAATGACGATGTCTTCGGCGAAGGTCGGGGGTTGTTTTTGAAACTCGATGCCGGGGGCGCGGAAGTGGAGCTCGTCGCAGCAGCGCGTGCCGGCGCGCAGGCTGGCGGCTTTGACCGCTGCGCCGGGAATGATCTGTCCGATGACGCCGGAGAGCTTCGGGTCGGCGATGTCGGCGTAGACCTCGGCTTTCACATCCTTGGCGCCGGGCGATATGTCTTTAGCCCAGCGCTCCAGGTGGTAGAGCGCGGCTGCGGCCTGCCCTGCGCCGGACCGGAGGGAGAAGAACCGGTGCAGGTCGTAGCGGATCTCGTCGATGGCAAGATTCGGTTTGCCGGTCTCCCAGAGGTTTGATGCGTGGGAGGAAACCCAGTCCAGAGCCGCGGCTTCGCCGGCATCGTCGCCGCGCACCAGCACCGCAGGACGGCGGATGAACGCGTCTTCGACGATGTCCACTTCTCCTTGGCCGGTATCGAGCGCGCCGTGCTGCGTGCGGAGTTTCTGTTCGGCGTCGCGGGCCAGCGTGGAGTCGCCGGCAATCACGGCTTTGTTGCGCACATCGCGGGCGGCGGCCTTTTCGGCGGGGCTGGCGAGCGGTAGGGTGATGCCGGTGGCCTCCATGCCCATGCGCGCAGCGAGGTTGGCCATGGCGACCCCGGCGGTGCCCGCGGGCACGTAAAGGTGCGAATCCAGGGTCGAGGGCAACGGCATGCGCGGAGTTCCGGTAAAGAGGCCGCGGCTGGTATAGAGCGCGGCGAGATCGAGGCGCGGTGGAGGATTGCCGGCGGCATCGGGTTGGGCTCCCGCACCCGCGGCGGCTGCTGCGGGCGTCGCGGGAGCGGCGGGAGGATTCAACTGCACCACGCTGCCGGAGCGGAGGAACGCGCGGTTCACACCATTCTTGCCGCGAACATAGGTCACGCCGGTGAGGTCGCCGAGCTGGCTCAGGCGGTCGCCGGGAACGCGCCATTGATACGGTGCGTGGGCGGAGTAGGCATCGGCGGCAGCGAGCAGGCCCTCGTCATCGGCGCCAAGAACGGCCAGATTTCCGTGCAATTCGAAAACGCCGCCTTCTTCTTTTGTAAGCTGCGTCACTAGTGGCGCGGACTCGCTCGCCATCGCCGCGGGCAGGGCATCCTTTCCGACGAAGATGCGCGGACCGGAGCCCGGGTCGCCGGCGGCGGCAACGACCAACGGCGGAGTCAGGCCCGTGGAGCCGTAGCCCACACGCGCGGCCAGGTTCGCCGCCGCTGCGTTCTCGGCAGCGGAAGGGTGCGCGGGCACTACGATTTTGCCAGCGATGTAATCCCCGATGCCGTCACCGTTAGTATCGGTGAGCATCCAGCCGGTGGCGAATGGATCGGCTACGCGGCCTGCGGGTGCGCCGGAGTCCTGAAGCGCAAAGGCGCACGCGACCAGAACGAGCAGGGCGAACAGAAGGGCTTTGGGCATAACGGTGTCCTTCCGTTATATAACAACCCTATGAGACGTGCGCTGCTTACGCTTGTGGCCGCCCTGCCGTTGTGCGCGGCGGATGTAAACACGTTTTCCATTGTGGCCTACGATGCCGCTACGGGAGATTGCGGAGTCACGGTGGCGTCGAAGTATTTTTCCGTCGGCGCCGTGGTGCCGTGGGGCGAGGCGGGCACGGGATGCGTGGCTACGCAGGCCAACGTCAACGTAGGCTATGGACCGCGCGGGCTCGAGCTGCTGCGCCAGGGGATGACCGCGAAGCAGGTGGTGGACAAGCTGCTTGCCGAAGACACCTTCCCTGGCAAGGACGGGCGCCAGCTCGCCGTGGTTGATGGTAAGGGCAACATCGCTGCGTACACGGGTCCAAATGCGCCCAACTGGGCGGGCGACCGGCAGGGCAAGAACTGCTCGGCCCAGGGCAACATCCTGGTCGGCAAGCAGGTGCCGGAGGCGATGGTGCAGGCGTTCGAATCCACGCAGGGCGATCTGGCGGAGAAGCTCTTTGCAGCGCTCAAGGCCGGCGATGATGCGGGCGGCGATTCGCGCGGCAAGCAGTCAGCATCGATGCTGGTCGTCGGCAAGGGGCGAGGACGCAACATCAACAACGACCGGTTGATTTACATCAACGTGGACGACAACCCCGCGCCGATTCCCGAGCTGCGCCGCCTGCTGGATATCAACCAGGGGTGGCTTTACCAGCAGTGGTCGCAGCAGTTACGTTCCTCGGGAAAAAACAAGGAGGCGCGCGATGCCGCGGCCAAGGCGGCCAAATACATGCCCAGCGGCAACGCACAGTTGAATGTCGGTCTAATAGATTATGAGTTGGGCGATAGGACCTCTGCGCTGGCCGAAATCCGCAAAGCGATCGAGATGGATCCCGCGATCCGCAAACAGCTCGAAGCTCCAGCCGCAGCGCAGGGCGGGCGCGGACAACGGTTGCGCGCCGTACTGGAAGACAAGGCGTTCCTGGCGGAGGTGCTGAAGTAGACGTCAGTTCTCCGTCGGCACCTTACTGATCGAGTCAATCACCAGAATCTGAATCGGCTCCTTGCGCGCTTCGAGCCGAAGATTCAGATCCCGCTGCACCGCAGTGAATATCGATGTGCCGCCCGGAACCTCCGGCTCGCGACCGTTGAATCCCAGGCCGGAAGTGTCCACGGTGTATTCATAGCGTCCCGTGAGCCCGCTCATATCCAAGACGGGGCGGTCCATGCGGCGCGACAGCATGAAGGTGAACCGCGAGATGGGTTGGCCGACGAAAGTCACGCTGGTTCCATCGCCGCGTCCCGTGGGTTGGACATCGGCCGCCACTTCCTTCACCTTGGGCGCGCCCTTCCCGGGAAGCAGCACGTAGACGGGCAGCTCCCTGGTCTCGCGATGCACCTTCATCTGGAAACGCTCCAACAGCAGCGACTGCAGCATCTGGCGCACTTCGGACTCGGGCGCCGGCCCGGCGGCTTTGGCGATGACCTCGTATCGTTCGTCGATCTTGATCCAGTCGGGCCCGCTGATCTGGTAATCCTTCAAGTCGTAGGCCCATTCCAGCAGCATCCGCATGGGGACGTTGGTCATGTGAAAATGCCCCGGTGCGGGATCTGCATTGCGCGGGATGTCTCCGGGAGGCCCGGTGGTATTGAGCTTTTTAACCGAAGCGACATCGAATTTCAGGGGCTGTGCCCATGCGGCCAGGGCCACCAACGCCACTGCCAGGATTCTGCTCAGAAGCATCGTTTCACCTCCACTTCCAGTCATGACGCACGAAGCGTGGATTTGTTGGCAAGGGAACCGCTCTCCATGCGTGCCATCACGCCCGCCCCTGCCACGAAGAACACCGCCGTGAATGCCAGAGCCACGCCGATCCCGTAGCGGTCCGAGAACGCGCCCACTGTGACTGGCGCCAGGCCGGCCAGCGCGCGTCCGATGTTGTAACAGAAGCCCTGCGCGGTGGTGCGTAGTTCCGGCGGAAAGAGGTCCGCCGCCATGGCGCCGAGCACGCTGAAGTAGCCGTGTCCGAAATAGCCCACCAGGGGGCCGAGCGCCAGCAGTAAACCCGCGCTTCGTCCCAAGAGGCCATAGACCGGCACCAGCACCGCCGTGGTCAGGACGAACGCAAGGAATGCGCGGCGCCGGCCGAAACGGTCGGCGAAAAATCCGAACGAAATGTAGCCGAAGAACGCGCCCACCTGAAGCGGAACGATCCACGCCGAAGACCGGACGATGCCTAATCCGGCGCCGCCCTTTTCGACGGGACTCGCGAGATAGGCCGGCAGCCACGTGAACAAACCCCAGTACCCGAACAGCAGCGTGGAACACAGCGCCGCCATCAGGAGCACGTTGCGGCGCATGGGCTCGCGAAACAATCCGGCGGCCGCGCCGGCGATGGTGTGTTTCGGCTGCTGCCAGTTTGCCGGTTCGGGCACGCCGCGGCGGATCCAGAGCGTGACCAGCGCCGGCAGCACGCCGAGCACGAAGAGGGGGCGCCATCCCCACTCGGGGAGCACGACCGCGGCCATCACCGCCGCCAGCAGGTATCCGATGGCCCAGGCGCTCTGCATCAGGCCGATGGCTTTGCCGCGATGCTTTTCCGGCCAGGTCTCCGCGACCAGGACGCTTCCGGCCGCCCACTCGCCGCCCAGCCCGATGCCGACCAGCGCGCGCCAAAAGACCAGCTCACCCACGCTGCGCGAGATCGCGGTGCATGCGGTGAGCAGCGAGAAGGCGAGGATGGACCACACCAGGGCGCGGGCCCGCCCATAACGGTCGCTGAGCCAGCCGAAGATCATGCCGCCGGCCGCGCTGGTTACCAGGGGAAGGGCTCCCAAGGCTCCCGCCGCGGCGCCCGAGAGCTGAAACTCGCCTTTGACCGCGGTCAGCGCGAAGCTGTAGAGCATGACGTCCATGGCGTCCAGCATCCAGCCCAACTGGGCCGCCACCAGGGTGCGCCACTCGTCGCGCGAGATCTCGCGGTACCACGGCATGCCTCGCGGGGTTGGCTCAGATCCTGCCGAACTTGGCCACGGCTTCCTTGATCGAGCGGAATTTCTCGATGAAGGGGATCATGCGATGCTCGGTGTCGTCCAGGTCCTGAGCTTTCTTCAGGACTTCCTGGGCCTTGGCCTTCGGTACAACCGCCACGCCGTCCTCGTCGGCGGTGATGATGTCACCGGCGTTCACATGCACTCCCGCGCACGTCACGGGCACGTTGACGCCCGCGAAGCGGTAGTGATTGATGGTGGTCGATGGCACCACACCGCGGCTGAAGACCGGGAATTGCAGCTTACGGATTTGCGGCGTGTCGCGGACGCCGCCGTCGATCACCGCGCCGGCGAAGCCGCGGTACTTCATGGCGGTTGCCATGAGGCCGCCGATGCCGGCGAAATCGCCGCCGCTTTCGAGCACCATAACGTAGACGCTACCGGGAGGCGCGGAGTCGATAGCATCCAGCATGCCCTGCGATGCGGCGGAGCCTTCTTTGTGCTCTTCCTTCTTGAGCAGCACGGTAACGGCAGGTCCCGCGAATTTGGCGGTGGCGAGCGGCCGCATTTCGTGCGACATGTACATTCGCTGCCCGTATAACTGCTCCATCGCGTCGCTCACGCTGGCCACTTCCACCATGCGGAAGCCTTCGACCAGGGGGTCGCCGGAGGGTTGGGCCATCAGCCATGCGGCCACGGCCGCGGCGCCCAGTGAGGAAAGAATGATCGCTCGTCGCATGTTGCGCTCCCTGGGCAGGCCGGGAGGCCTGCCCCGCATACTACCAGTAATGATGGCCGCTGGGGATCGCGGCCGGAAACACGTAGGCGTACATCATGACGATTGCGCCCACCAACAGCAGCAGCCCGAGGCTGTGCTTCAAAACCGCGCGGAACAACGCACCTTCCTGGTTCTGCTGGCCGGTGACCGCGCACCCGATCACCAGCGATTGCGCGGCCACCATCTTGCCCATGACGCCGCCGGCGCTGTTGGCCGCGCCCATCAGAATCGGGCTCAAGCCGAGCTTGTTCGCGGTGATCATCTGCAGGCTTCCGAAGAGCGCGTTGCTGCCGGCATCGGTGCCACTCAGCGCCACGCCGAGCCAGCCGATCGTCGTTCCGAAGAAAGGAAACAGGACGCCGGTGTGCGCCATCGCCATCCCCATGGTGGCGTCCATGCCGCAGTAGCGCGTGATGTAGCCCACGCCGAGCATCGCCATGATCGCCAGCAGGCTCAGGCGCAGGCGCCAGAAGGAGCGTAGGAACACTTCCAGAGTCCGCCGCATCGAGAGACCGACCAGCGGCCCGGCGATCAAGCCGGCGATGAAGGTTCCGGTTCCCGCGGTGGAGAGCCACGACACGTCGAAGAATGCCGGCTCCGCGAAGTTTTTCGCGACTACGGGCGGCGTGCGCACGACCATCATGTGCAGGCCCGGCACCGGCTGCTTCCAGGAGACCTTATCCAGAACCTTCGTCACCGACGGGACGCCCCACAGCACCACGAAGCCCGCCAGCAGCAGGAACGGCGACCAGGCCAGCAGGATGCGCCCCATCGTCAGCCCGGACGCCGCGGCTTTACCTTCGCCGCCGTAGCGCCATTCGGTCTTCGGCTGCCACACGTAGCGGAAGAACACGGCCAGCAACAACAGCGTGCCGATGCCGCCCAGGATATCCACCAGCGCCGCGTCCATGAAATTGGACCAGAAGAACTGGATGCCGCCGAACGAAATCCCGCAGGCGAGCAGTCCCGGCCACACCGCCAGCGTGTCGCGGCGGCTGCAAAAGACGCGCACCAGCCAGAAGGGCAGCACCAACGTAGTCAGCGGCAGAATGCGGCCGATCATGGCGCTGAAATCGGCTTCCGGCAGACCGGTCACGGCGACCAGCGTGCGCACCGGGTTGCCCAGTCCGCCGTAAGCCACCGGCGCCGAATTGGCGATCAGGCACAAGAGCGCAGTCTGGAACGGAGGGAAGCCCATGCCGATCATCATGGCCCCGCTCACCGCCACCGGTGCGCCGCCTCCACCGGCGCCTTCCAGCAATGCGCCAAATGCGAACGCGATCAGCAGGACTTGAAGCCGCCGATCGCCGGAGATGTCCCCGATCGATTGCTTGATGATCGCGAACTGCCCCGATTCCACGGAGACTTCGTAAACGAACACCGCCGCCACCACGATCCACGCGATGCGGAACCAGCCGAATACCAGGCCGCTGCCTACCGCGCCTGCCACCATGTGGAGCGGCATCCGGAAGACTACGAGCGCCACGGCGGCCGCGGCTACAAAGGCCAGCACCGCGGCTTTCCACGCGGGCGCGCGCCGCACCGCCAGGAAAAAGAAAAGCGTACACACCGGAATAGCCGCTGCCACGGTGGAGAGCCAGGGATTCCCCAGAGGGTCGCAGTTCTGATACCAGACCTGATTCATTTGATCGCCGAGAACACCACACACACGGGCGAAGAGACTTCGATCGGATCGCCGACGGGACTGAGATTGCCCGTTTTCAGATCGATGCGAAACATCGTCATGTTGTCCGAATCCTGGTTGCCCGCGAACAGCCAGTTGCCGGTGGGATCGATGCCGAACCCGCGCGGCGTCTTCCCGCGTGTGGAGGCGTTGCCGATGGGGGCGAGTTTGCCGCTGGTAAGATCGATGCGGAACATGGCGATCGTATCGTGCCCGCGGTTGGAGGCGTACAGGTAATTCCCGCTGCGATGCGCCATGATCTCCGCGCCGCTCTTGGTGCCGCTGTAGTCGGCGGGCAGGGTCGGCACGGTCTGAATCTCCTCGGTAGTGCCGCGCGCCGCGTCGTAGCGGAACGCGGTGACGTTGCACAGCATTTCGCTCAGCACGTAGAGAAATCGCCCGTCGGGCCGAAAGGCGAGGTGGCGTGGTCCCGTGCCCGGCGGGAGCTTGGTGATGGCCGGGTCCTCGGTCGCCATTCCGCCGCGGCCTGCGTCCACGCGATATCCCAGGACCTGGTCGAGCCCCAGGTCGGCCACAAATACGTAGCGGCCGTCAGGCGAGATCACCGTGTCGTGCGCGTGCGGACCTCTCTGCCGCTGCGGATTGACGCTCGACCCGGTGTGCTGCACGAAGGCCGAGGATTCACCCAGCGATCCATCGTCGTGGATGGGGAACGCCGCTACGCTGCCGTTGTTATAGTTGGCCACGTACAACCACTTGCCCTGACGGTCGGTCGTCAGGTGGCACGGCCCGCTGCCTTTCGAGGGCACCTGGTTCAGCGGCTTCAGCCTGCCGGTGCCTTCCTCGATCTCGAACGCGCTTACCATTCCCGAGTTGACTTCGTTCACGGCATACAGGAAGCGCTGGCTCGGGTGCACGGCCAGATAGGAAGGACTGGTGGTCTCTACCGCCAGTCCGAGCGAGGTCAGTTTTCCGGTGGCGGGCTGAAAACGCCAGGCGTAGATGCCTTTGCTTTTCAGGGGCCGCGTGTAGGTGCCTACGAAGACGTTATACTCCGGCGGCGCCTTCTTTTCCTGGCCGAACAGCAGCGACGCCACGGCCAACAGCGTAAGTAGGGCTCTCATAGTAAGACTCCACTATACGCCGATTGAGTTGGCTTCAGGTCAAGCCCGGTCCTACTTGCCGCCCAGCAATCCCTTCAGAATGCTTCCTGCCGCTTTGCTCGCCTCGCCCTTCACTACCGCCTTCACGTCGGGCCGGAACACCGGATCTTGCGCAGTCCCTCCGACAGTGAACGGAATGGGCGTGTTGCCCACCGCCGCCATCAGGCCCGAAGTGTGCGCTATGGCGACCATCTTGAAATCCAGTTCGTTCGTGGGACTGACCGTGCCATTGCCGTTGAGCGTGCCGATCGCCGGCACGATGAGTTGCATGTTGCTCGCCACGATGCCGTTGGGCCCGATCTGAATGCCCGATGCCAGGGTCTGGATCTCGGTATCGGGCACGCCTTTGATTCCGGCGAACTTTTCGATAGTGGACAGTTTCTTGCCCATATCGAAACCGGCGAGTTTGGTGTTGTCGAACGAAATCGAACCCGACGTGACCAGCTTGTCCAGAACGCCTTCCATGGTGAACTTCAAGGTCGCGGTTCCGCCCTGGAGCGAAGAGCCGTTGGGCAGGACGATGCCCGCCGGCGGCAGCATGTCGGCCAGGTCCGGAATGGGCATCTTCGACCCCTCCAGGGTCATGTGAAGCGAGGTGAGCCCGTTCTCGTCGGCGTAGGTCCCGGTGAGGTGCGCCACGGCCGAGCCGAGGTGGATGTCGCCCTGTTGGATGCGGCCCGAGCGTTTGCGCAGATCGCGAACGGAAGCCAGATCCAGTTCTACCGTCCGCTTGGCGGCGGTCCCGGCCCTGGCGAACTTCAGCTTGTCGCCCTTGAATTTGGCCTTGATCTGCCCCGTCCTGCCGTCCGACTGGAGCGTGCCCGCGAGCGATACGACGCCGGCCAAAGCGGGCGCGTCCTGCGTGGCGCCGGTGCCCACCAAGTCGAGCTTTGCGATGTCGAAGTTCACACGCAGAGGGCTAGCCGAGACGTCGTCGGAGTCGAGCGGACCGGCCGTTCCGTCGATTTTGACCGTGCCGCCCCCGAGCACCTGCGCCGTGAGCGTAAACGGAAACGCGGCGCTGGGCGAGAAGTCGGTCACCTGGAAATTGACGTCGTCGAGCACCAGCGGCTTGCGCCGGCCGCCGCTCCGATCCAGCGAGAAGCGCCCGCCCGTGACCTTCAGGAGCTTGACGGACAGATCCAGGCTGCCCGTGGAAGATGCGGTGGCCGCGGGTTTGGGAGCAGAGGCAGAGCGGCTGCCGAGATTCGAAAAATTCCACTCGCCATTGGCCGACTGAATCAGCGCGATGGCCGGATGATCGATGGTGATCCCGGTGACGTGCACCTGCTGCGATGTGACTAGCGGCCAAAGCTCTACGGATACCGAAAGCGACCTCGCCTGGACGAACGGCTGGCGGCTGTACGCCGGGTTATCGGCGATCGAGAGGTCGTCCGCGGTCACGGCTCCGGCCAGGATGGAGAGCTTGAGATTTCCCACCTTCACATCGCGCGCCAGTGCCTGGGTGAGCTGCTGCTCCAGCAGCGGGCGGAAGCGGTTGGGGTCGATGAAAAACGGGATGGCAATGGCTGTCACCAGGAGCAGGGCGACGATGCAGCCAACGACGAGAGCCAGGCGTTTCATAGTGCGAGTGTACTACCTTCGTTAGATAGCGTCATGAGAGTTCGACATGCAGGAATCGTGGTGGCCGGGATCTTCGCAGCAGGTCTGGCCGCATGCATCATTGCGTCGTATCTGACGCGCGAGCCGCCGCCCGAGCGGACGGTGGTGCAGGCATCTTCCATCGACCGGCGGTTGCTGGACACCGCCCGTCAGGTATCCGCGCTTGCCGAGACGCAGCGCGATCAGGAGCTGGCCGCCCAGGCGGCGCGGCTGGCCGATCACGAGCTCGACCAGGCCTACGCCAGCGCGGTGCGGGAAGCGGCGGCCGCCAAGCCGCCAGCCAGCGGCCCGGTGCCGCAGATCAAGGCGCGCGTCGCGCAAGCGCAGCAGCGCATCGCAGCCGACCAGCAACGCATCGCCAAGCTTTCGAAAAGCGCCGACAACGAGGCGCAGCTCGAGGTCTTGCAAGCACAGTTGGAACTCGACCAGGATGAGCTGGACGATGCGCAGCAGGACCTGATCCGGCAGGGCGGTGACGAGCGGACGCGCCTCGAGCAGGCGCGGCAGCAGCACGCCGATGCTGTGAAGGCGGCCCCGCAACCGCCGAAGCCGGCGGCATTAGGCGAGGGGGGGACTCTGGCGTGGCTGTTCCAGGCATGGCTGACGCTGAGCGATCGGCGGACGCAGTTGCTGGCTGCGCGCCAGCAGGCCGCTTCCAAAGCGTCGGCCCTGGAACGCGAGCACAACAGCCTGGAGGCGCTGTTAGCCAAGAAACAACCGCCTGAGCCGATTGCGGATCCAGACGCGGCGAACAGCGACGACCAATCCGAAGAAGAAGATCCCGTGGCCATGCTGGCGCGCCTGCGCCAGCTCTCCGACCAGCGCAAGACGCTCACAGAGCTGGACCACCGTATCCAGGACTGCCACCAGCTTGCCGACACATACGCTACGTGGGCGGCAGGCGTGGACGAGCGGCGCTCCGGCGTGATGCATCGCCTGGCCCGCTTGCTGGCAGTGGCGTTCGGAGTGTTGCTGGCCGTGGCGCTCGCCGATGATCGCCTGAGGCACGCCTTTGCCGCCGAGCACGACCGGCGCCGCGGCCATCGCGAGCGATTCCTGGCGCGGCTGGGTTTGCGGATCTTCGGAGCGGCGATCGTGCTGCTGATCATCTTCGGTCCCCCCAGCCAGACGCCGACCATGATCGGCCTTGCGACTGCCGGTCTGACGGTAGTGCTGAAGGACTTCGTGGTCGCCTTCTTCGGATGGTTCGTGCTGATGGGACGCAACGGCGTGCGGGTCGGTGATTGGGTCGAGATCAAGGGTGTGGGCGGCGAGGTGATCGAGGTGGGTTTGTTCAAGACCGTGTTGCTCGAAATGGGCAACTGGACGAACACGGGGCATCCGACCGGCCGCCGCGTCTCGTTCATGAACGGTTACGCGATCGAGGGCGTCTATTTCAACTTCTCGACCGCGGGCCAGTGGCTGTGGGACGAGTTGCAAGTGACCGTGCCCGCCGGCGCCGATCCCTATGCCGTGGCGAGCCGGATTCGCGAGATTGTCGAGGCCGAAACCGAGTCCGACGCGCAGATCGCGGAGCAGGACTGGGAGCGAATCACCAAACAATACGGTACGCGTACGTTTTCCGCGAGGCCGGCGGTGGATCTGCGGCCCGGCACGACCGGCCTGGACGTGCAGGTCCGGTACATCACGCGGGGTCCGCAACGGTACGAGGTCAAATCGCGGCTGCTGGGAAAGATCGTGGACGTGCTGCGCGGGCAGGCGGCTAACCACTGAATGCGGATGCTACCTTTGCAGCGCGGCCGCCGGCGCGTCCTCGTGGATCTGGCCGTCGCGGCGGAGCTGCAGCGTACGGTCGCGCCACTGAACTTTGTTCCCGCTCAGACCCGCAGCCCACACCGCGAAACCGAAGAGGTCGCGGAGGGGGATCATCCAGGCATTCCGCACCACTTCCGTGTCTCGCAGAATGCCCGCGCCGACCCAGATGCCGGCGAGCATGCGCAGGGACATCGCTACCGCCGCGGCCCACCATTGGCCCCCAGCCAGCGCCACGATCGACCACAACGTGGCATGCGTGATCACGTAGCCGTAATAGCCTGAGGGACGTGAGACCCGGATGGTGCGGGACCAGCGCAACTGGTGCCGCCAGGTCTGGAGCCAGCTTTCCCCACCCAGGTCGGTCTCCACGACGACCGGGGCGAACTCGATCCGGTACCCCAGTCCGGTGATGTGGCAGCCGAGCTGGTAATCGTCGGCAATGTAATTGGCGATCGTCTCAAAGCCGCCGAAGCGCTTCAGGAGTTCGGCATGGAACACCATGGTGCTGCCGAGCGCAAACTCCGCCACTCCCAGGAGCCGGGCCACCAGGACGCTGGGAGCAAACTCGGTAGCCACGCCCAGAGCTTCGGCGGACGAGGCGAACGATTCCGCCCGCGCGCGGTATAGACAAGTGACCAGTCCCACGCCCGGGTCTTCCAGCGGAGCCGCGGCCGCGCGCAAGTAGCCGGGGCCGACGACGATGTCGCTGTCGTTGACCAGCAGCACGCCGTGACGCGCCCGGCGCGCGAGCTCGGCCAGCACGCCGACTTTCGCATTGGGTGCAGCAGTCTCGGTGATCACAATCTCGATGCGGCGCTGTGGGTGCTCCTCGCGCAGGCGGCGGATATCTGCCATTGCAGGATCGTCCGGATTGGTGAGGCCGAAGAGAATCTCGAACTCGGGGTAGTCCTGCGCGGCGTGGCTGAAAATGGCCTCGTAGAAACGCGGGTCGCGGCCATGGATCGGCTTGAGAATCGAGATCGGCGGCAGGCTCGTGGACCGGCTGAAGCCGGTCCCACGTTGGCTTCTCCAGCGCGCGGCGGCGATAACCGCCAACAGGTAGTAGGCGGCGGCGGCCAGAGCGGGAAGCGCAAGCCAGATCACAGAGATACCAACATAACTCCGCACACGACCAGGGTGGCGCCGGCCCATCTCAGAGCATTGACCCGCTCTTTCAATATGTACTTGGCGAGCACTGTTTCCATGGCATACGTGACGGCGGAGACCGGAACCGCGAAACTCAGGTCCGTCATGGACAGCAGTTTCATGAACGCAAAGAAGGAGATTGCCATCGCGATCACGGATCCAATTACGAAACGATTGCGAGCCAGCAGCGAGAGCGCGCGTCCGATGGCGCCCGGACGGAAATCGTGGATCTGCCCGTGATGCCGCATGCCGGCGGCCTGCAAGATCTCCCCCACCGTGGTCGAGCCGACCATCAGCGCCACCAGCAGCCACTTCATGACTTTGCCTCGTGGCGGTACACCGTGGAAGGGGCGCTCCCTCCGGAGACCAGGGCGACCCCGGCCATGATCAGCACGATGCCGGTCCAGCGCGTGA
>DATJYW010000249.1:0-78720 GCA_035499435.1 Candidatus Acidiferrales bacterium
CGCGCGCGCATGATGGAGACCAACCAGCAGCGCGAGTCCCTGCAGCAGAAGATCCGCGAGCGCGAGCGAACCATCGAAAGTGGACGCCAGGTAATTCTCCGCCTGCTCGGCGAAGCTTCCACCCTCAAGAACCAGCTCGCCCAGATCGACGAGTACCTCGCCGGCATCGAGCGCGAGACTGCCCGCGCCAATCGCGAGGAGCAGGTGGCTGCCGGTGAAATCGAGCGGCTGGACGCCGCGCGCAAGCAGCTATCCGAGACCGTCGCCCAGCGCCAACTCGAGCTCGAAAGCGTGCTCGGCGAGCGCCGCCGCACCGAAGAAGAGCTCGGCGAGCGCCGCCGCCTGGCCGGCGAGCTGAGCCGCGAAATCGACGGCGTCAAGACCGAAGTCAGCCGTATCCGCGCCCGCAAGGAATCGCTCGACCAGGTACTGGCCCACCGCACCTACACCACCGAGAGTGTCAAGCGCCTCTTCGCATCGCTCGAAACCGGCAAGGCCGAAGACCTCAAGCCGCTGGGCGTGCTCGCCGACTACGTCGAAGTCGACGCGCAATACGAAAAGCCCGCCGAAGAATTCCTCCACGAGGAGCTGGAGTACGTGGTGGTCGAAAGCTGGCAGCAGGCCGAGCGCGGTCTGGATTTTGTGCGCGCCGAACTCGACGGCCGCGCCACCTTCCTCATCCACCCCGAGCCCAACGGCAACGGCAAGTTCCATCTCCCCGAGCCGGCTATCGGCCCAGAGACCGGCATCTCCGCGCGCCTCAGCGATTCGCTCCGCCTCACCAACGGGTTCAAGGACCGCGCCATCGACCTCATGCCGCGCGTCTCGCTCTGCTTCCTGGCCGAGGATCGCCCCGCCGCGCAGCGCCTCGCCACCGCATACCCGCACCTGTACTTCCTGCTTCCCGATGGCGTCTGCTACCACGGCCACACCGTCACCGGCGGCAACAAGACCGGCGCCGGCCCGCTGGCCATGAAGCGCGAATCGCGCGAGCTGGCCGTGAAGCTGCAATCGCGCCAGGCCGCCCTCGACGAGATGCTCGCCCGGGCCGACGCGCTTAACCAGGACATCGTCGGCTGCGAAGCTGAGCTCGAGCGCCTGCGCGGGCTGCAGCAATCGCGCGAGAAGGACCGCGTCGCCCTCGATCACGAAATGCGCAAGCTCGGCGACGATCTCGCCCGCACCAATTCGCGCCTCAGCGT
This sequence comes from Candidatus Acidiferrales bacterium, assembly GCA_035499435.1. Lineage (GTDB taxonomy): Bacteria > Acidobacteriota > Terriglobia > Bryobacterales > Bryobacteraceae > Solibacter. The sequence continues at coordinate 1,203 of DATJYW010000249.1, forward strand.
CGCCCGACTCGAGCTCGAGCGCCTGCGCCGCGACGGCGAAAAATCCTCCGAACAGCGCGAGCGCAACCGCGCCGCAGTGGAAGAGAAGGAGCGCCTGCGCGCGCAGAGCGAGGATGCGCTGGAGGCCGAGCGCGCCGAGCTCGAAAAGCTCGAGGGCCGGGCCGCCACCATTGCCGAAGAGCACGCCGCCATACGCGCGGAGCTGGCCGGCCTCGAAGAGCGCCACCGCGGCGAACGCACCGCCATGGGCCGCCTCGAAGGCCAATTCCGCGAAACCACGCAGCGGCGTAACGCCATCGCCCCGGAGATCGAGCGCCTCGGCGAGCAACGCGCCCGCCTGCTGGCCGATAACATCGAGCTCGATCAGAAGGCCGCGCAGCTATCCGAGCAGATCACTGCGCTCGAAGCCCAGGTCAACGAGATGGCCGCGCAGGATGCCGCCATGCGCGAGTCGCTCCGCACCGGCGAAGAGGAGCTCAAGCTGCTCCGCACGAGCGTTCAGGAGACCCATGAAAAGCGCTCGCAGATCGAAGTCGAGCTGGTACGCAAGCAAGCCGAGCTCAAGTACCTGGACGAGACCTCGCACAAGGAGCTCAACTGTGCCGTCGAAGAGTTGTCGCCCGCCGACGCCCCGGTACCCGACGCCGACGCCATCGCCGAGGCCGAGCAGCAGTCCAACGAAGTTCGTAGCCGAATCGAGGGCCTCGGTCCGGTGAACGCCGCCGCCATGGAGGAATTCCAGGAAGCCCAGCAGCGCCACGATTTCCTCAGCGCCCAGCGCCAGGACCTGATCGATTCCATCCGCGACACCGAAAAGGCCATCCAGGAGATCGACCAGGTCAGCCGCCAGAAATTCGCCGAAGCCTTCGAAGCCATCAACGCCAACTTCCGCGTCGCGTTCCAGACGCTCTTCGGCGGCGGCACCGGCGAGATGCGCCTCACCGATCAGGAGAACCTCGCCGAGAGCGGCATCGACATCATCTGCTCCCCTCCGGGCAAGCGCCTGCAGAACGTCCTGCTGCTCTCGGGCGGCGAAAAGGCCCTGGCCGCGGTCGCCCTGCTGATGGCGATCTTCAAATATCAGCCCAGCCCCTTCTGCGTCATGGACGAGGTCGACGCTCCGCTCGACGAGGCCAACATCGGGCGCCTGACCAAGCTGCTTGCCGAGATGAGCCAGCAGACCCAGTTCGTGGTAATCACGCACTCCAAGCGCACCATGGAAGCCGCGCAGGCCCTCTACGGCGTGACCATGCAGGAGCCCGGTGTCAGCCGCCTGGTCAGCGTCAAATTCAGCGCCGCCGAAGCCGCCGCATAAGTGGGGCAGGCTCCCGGCCCATCGCATTGCCGCTACGCCGCGTCGCGCGGCTGCACCTCCGACGCCACCCGCGCCTCCCATTCATCCATGGCTGATTCGAGATCGTAGCGCGCCTGCAGGTTCATCCAGTACCCGGGAGTAGTTCCGAAGTAGCGCGCCAACCGCAGTGCCGTTTCACCGGTGATGGACCGCTCTCCGGCTACGATGGCGCTGATTCGATTGGCAGGCACATGGATTTCCTGGGCCAGCCGATTCATGCTCATTCCCAGGTCCCCCAGGGTCTCCTTCAGAATCTCGCCGGGGTGGACGGGCGGCAGCCTATCGATAGTGCTTCGTGATTTCGACATTTTCGGCGTTTCCCTCCTGCCAGTTGAAGCAGATTCGATACTGATCGTTGATCCGGATGCTGTATTGGCCCTGCCGATCGCCTTGTAGGGCCTCCAGGCGGTTGCTCGGAGGAATCAGCAGATCCGTGAGAACCTGCGCGCTATCCAGAGCCACCAGTCTCCATCGCGCTGCAGCCGCGATGGCGTCGAACTCCTTGACCCTCTTTCGCTTGAACAGGCGTTCGGTTTTCCGGCACCGGAAGCTCCGGATCACTCATCCGTTTTATCCGATTTTATGTTGTACGTCAAGTGTAAAAGCCCTCGAGCTGGAGGGCTCGCTAAAGCTTTACCAGTACCGCCAGCGTGAACCGGTTCTCGTACTTACGAAGATCCGGCGTCCACCCGGGAACAAGCGATCCGGGAGTTCCGGTATTGCCGCCGGGGGGCGTGATCCCGCCCGGACCGGTAAAGTACGGAACGTTAGCCGCACGGTGGTTGTACTCCCAGCGGAAAGTCACGAACTGGCTTGGCATGTAATCGAAGGTCAGCGAAGCGTCCCAGGCACGATACTTGTTGCCGGGACTTTCCGTGAAATACGGCGTTCCGCTGATGGCGTTGGCTCCGTTGATCGGCGGCAGCAGCACCAGGTAGCGGCCCGGATTCGTGATCGCGCCGCCGCCCACGGTCAGCGCAAACAAATCGCGGTGGAACCACAGCCGGTTGTACGCCATGAAGCCGAGAAAGTACTGCGAGGGCGTCGCCTCTGTGCCGCCGTGACACACGACCCCACCCCCCGTCTCGCAGCCGGCGTCGACAGTGAAAGTAAACGCGGCCTTGTCGAGCCCGCGGTTCGGCCGGTCCAGGTACTTCACCTGGATGCTGTCGTCGGTGTGGAATCGCCTGCGATCCGGTGTGCCCAGCGTGTCGGTGCCGTAGTATTGGTTACCCAGCACGGATAGTGAGCCGTTCGGGCGCCACAGGATCTGCACGCCGACTCCCGGAGCCTTGTTGAATTTGCCGTACGATTGCCAGCCATTGACAATCCACGGTTCGATTTTCAGCTTATCGCTCGGAAACACCTGGATCCGCATCCCGTTGAAGAACCACGGGGTGTTAGAGGATACATAAGACGGTTGGTAAGCCCAATTATCGAACTGGTAGTAACTGAATAGTCCCACATAGGACATGAAGATACCGGCATCGATATTGATTCCGTTCAGCTTGTTGATGTGGTAACCGCCATACGCCTCCGAGACATACCGGTAGGCGGTGTCCAGGCCCCACTGGCCGCGAGCCGGGCTGGCATCGTTGCGCGGAGTGGTCTGCGCATACATGCCGAACTGCGTCATCAACCGGCCGCGGACGTTATCGTAATGAAAATCGCCGCCGATACCGAGCTGCGTGACCTGCACTTCGTTGGCGCGGAAGATTTCGCTCGATCCGCCGATCGTGTGATCCTGCGGGTGATTCAGATCGTGGACGAAGTCGACGTCCGACCGGAACTCGCCCGTGAACGCCTTCGTCTCAAGCGGCGATTCCTTGGTTCGCGGATTGCCGGTCAGCCACGTAAAATCCGCGAACGCGAAGGGCTCGGCCGCTTCTCGCTTCTCCGGCTGGGCTGAAGGCTGCAGCCCGGCTTTCGGCTGTCGCGGCGTTTGCTGGTCCGCCGCCGCGGTTGTCGCCGGCGCTGCAGCTTCCGGTGTTGCGGAGGTCCGTGGCGCCTCCGCCTTGAGAGCGGCCAAGGCTGCGCGCAGTTCGTTCAGTTGGCTCTGAAGTTGCTCGATCTTGTCGAGGATGACCTCCTCGGAGGTCCTTCCGGAAGCTTTGCTCCTTTCGTCGCTCGCCGCGGAGGGTCCGGGTGCTGCAAGATAAAGCGAAAGCGCTGCCACCAGCGCACTCGCGGACAGACGAGGTCCTGCAAGTTTGATGTTCACCTTCTCAGGCTAAGAATGCGGGCATGAAGAAGTCATAAAAGAAGCCTCAGGAATCCGTTAAGGCGCCGGGCTAGTCCTGCTCTTCTTCCACCATGCTTCGCCCAAAACGATAACCAATCCAGGGTTCGGTCAGGAGATACTCGGGCCGCGCCGGATCGGCTTCAATTTTCTTTCGTAACATCCTCATGTAGGTCCGAAGATATTCCAGCTCGCCGCCATACTCCGGACCCCAGACGGCGCGCAGCAGTTGTGCGTGGGTTACCGGTCCGCCCCGGTGCTGGAAAAAGTAGGCAATCAGCTCGAACTCAGTGGGTGAAAGATGCACCTCGACGCTCGCTTTCTTCAGCGTTCGCTGGTCGAGGTCAAGCTCCAGGTCGCCTTCCTTTAGTACCCTCTCCCGTTCGCCGCGAGTCTTCACGCGCCGCAGTACCGCGCGCAGGCGCGCCACCAGCTCGCGAAAGCGGTAAGGCTTGGTGACAAAATCGTCGGCGCCGGCCTCCAGAGCGCGCACCATGTCGTCTTCGGTATCGCGGACGGTCACCATCACGATCCCGAGCTCGGCATCGAGGGCGCGAAGACGGCGGCAGGTCTCGATGCCGCCCAGGCCGGGCATATTGATGTCGAGCAGCACCAGGTCGCTCTGCCGTGCGCCGAATACGTCCAGAGCTTCTTCCCCGCTGCGGGCTTCCTCGACACGGAAGCCCAGGGCAGAGAGCGATGTTCGCAGCGCCTTGCGAAGCGCCGCTTCATCGTCCACGATCAAGATGCGCTGCCGCGGGCTGGTCAAGCGCGGGGCCTCCTCTCCAAACCGGGATGGTAAATCGAAAGGCAACGCCGCCGCGTTGGGCCGCCTCGGAATCCAGCTCCAGGCGGCCCCCGTGAGCCACGGCGATCTTCCTGGATACGTACAAACCGAGACCGGTCCCCGAAGCCAGGTCCCGGCCGCGCGCGCCGCGGTAGAACCTTTCAAAAATGTGGCGCGCATCGCCGGGCGGGATGCCTTCGCCGCCATTCCACACAATCACGGCGGCGCTAGCCGCCGCGAACTGGAGCGTCACCTCAACCGGTTCGCCGGCCGGCGCGTAGCGGCAGGCGTTATCGAACAACTGGCCCACGGCGAGCTCGAACAACTCGGGATCGGCCAGCGCCTCCACCCCTTCACCCTTCTTCCGGAAGGAAAAAGTGCGGTCGGGATACTGCTCCGCGTACCGCTCGATCAGCGACACAAGAACACCCCCGATGTCGAGCGGCGTCAGGCGCGGCGTCACGTCCTCGCTGTCGGCCCGCGCCAGCCGAAGCAGACGCGTGCTGAGAGCGCTCAGGCGCGTGGCCTCTTCCTCCAGCAACCGGGCGAGTTCGCGCTGCCCGGGTGCCAGCGGACCCGCGGCTTCGAGGCCGCCCGCGGCGGTGAGTATCGTCGCCAGCGGGGTTTTGAACTCATGCGCCAGCGCATCCAGAATCGCGGTGCGAAGCGCCTCCGATCGCGCCTGGGCAGCGGCTTCGCTCGCCACTCGCACGGCGCGCGCGCGTTCCAGCTCCGCTGCCACCAGAGCCGCCACGGGCCCAGCCATCAGCTTCTGGTCGTCGAGACCCTCGAGTCCGAGCGCCCCGGCCTGCTTGCCGGCCGCGCGCAGGCAGCGCACCGTCAAGTGAGCCGCCGGTTCGTCGATATCGCACCCCATGAGGTATGCCTCGCGCGTTCGCTCGCCCAGGCCGCAGCGCGAAGCCCCGGACATCGCGAGCTCGGCCTGAGCGCCGTCGAAAATGCAGGCCGCACGCAAGTGCAGCACGCGTCGCACCGAATCCAGCACGTGGGACGGGTCGGCGCGCAACGGGTCCAGCGCGAGAAGCGTCTGTGCCAGCTCGTAAAGCTGCTCCACCTGCGTTCGCCCGAGCGAGGCTGCTGTGGCCTCCTCGCGCGCTTTCGAGGCCAGCCGCGTAACCAATAGCGACGTGGTGAGAAACGCAGCGAGAGCCGCCGCGTCCACGGGATCCGCCACCGTAAACGCAAACAGCGGCTGGATGAAAAAGAAATCCAGGCAGGCAACGGCAAATACGGAGACGATCGCGGCCTCCCGGAATCCCCCATCCAGACAGTTCAGGACCACGGCGATCAGGTACAGGAATCCCGCCGCTGCCGAGTTGAGGTGCAGCCGGTATGACGCGGCGGTGAGCACCGCAATCACAATGCAGCCGCGCAAGACCAGCCAACCGGAGCGGAGAAATCGCACTTCGAATCTATTCTAGCCCGCGAAATGGCTTTTATGACTTTTTCATTAACTCCCGTGCATACTCAGTCGACATGCCTGGTCTGACCAGCGCGACCGGATTCTGACGGGCCCCGTCGCCCCCTCCACGTAGAATCGATCCCCCTAACAAGAGGAGAGTTATGAGAAGCAAAACCTTTGTCGCCATTCTTGCGTTCGCCGTGTGCCTCGCCCCGGCAGCGCCGGCTCAATCCACGCTTGGGAATATCGTGGGAACGGTGCAGGACCCCTCACAGGCGGTGGTCACCGGAGCCGCGATCAAGTTACACAACCTGGACGACAACTCCACCCGTTCCACACTGTCGCTGACCGACGGCTCGTTCGAGTTGCTCAATCTCAAAGCCGGCAAGTACTCCATTACCATCGAGTGCGCCGGCTTCAACATCTACTCGATTGCTTCCCTTCAACTGGACGCGCGCCAGACGCAGCGCATCGAAGCCACCCTATCCATCGCGAGTGCGGGTTCCACCGTCGAGGTAAGCGAAACCGCGGCCGTGGTCAATACCGAAAACGGCACGCTCGCCGACACCAAGAAATTCAACCAGGTGGTGCAGCTCCCCATGAACTACCGCGGCGGCAGCGACAGTCCGCTGGCCGCACTGGTCGCCGTGCCGGGCGTGCAGCAGGACGGTAACGGAAATATTTCCATCGGCGGCGGTTCGCCGTCACAAATCCAATACTCGGTCGATGGCTCCTCCACCGTCAATGTCCGCCAGAACGGCGCGCTCGGTAACATGAACCCTTCTTCCGAGCTGATCAGCGAATTCAAGGTGGCGCAGTTCAACAACAACGCCGAGTTCTCCCAGGCCGGAGACGTCACCATCATCACCAAGAGCGGCGGCAACGAGTTCCACGGCAGCGCCTTCGAATACATGCAGAACAGCGGCCTGGATGCCACCGTGTACGGGTTCGACAGCAAGGCCCACAAGGCATTCAACACTTTCGGCGGAAGCTTCAGCGGTCCCCTGACCATTCCCGGCGTCTATCACGGCAAAGACAAGACGTTCTTCTTCGCCGATTTCGAAGGCAACCGCCGCCGCTTTGCCACACCGCAGCAATTCTCCGTGCCTACGGCGGACATGCGCTCCGGCAACCTCGCCAATTTGCCCGGCGACTCCGCGATCGATCCCCTGAGCGGTTCGCCATTTCCGGGAAATCGCATCCCGGCGAATCGCTTAAATCCGGTGGCGCAGTCGCTGTTCGCGAATTATCTGCCGCTGCCCAATTTCAGCGACGGTGTGGACACCAATGCCAACTACCGCCGCCAGCAGGCCACGCCGGCCAACATGAACGGATACGACGTGCGCATCGACCAGAACATCGGCAGCAAGCAGCAGCTCTTCGGCCGATGGAGCTGGAAGAACGTCGATACCACCGCCGCCAACGCGATCCTGCCCAGCGACGCCGATCACGAAACCAACCGCAACCTGGTCGTGTCGCACAACTACACCATTCATCCAACGCTGCTCAACGAGCTGCGCTTCGGGTTGACTTACTACGCTATCAAGGTGAACTTCCCCATCGGCGGCGCCGATGCCGTGTCCAAGCTCGGCCTGCAGGGACTCGACCTGAGCGACGTGCCGGGCGTGAATGCCTTTCCCGGCTTCAATTTCAGCGACGGCACCGGCTTCACACCGATGGGCCGCGACAAGACCGGCATCACGCGTTCGCAGACCGTGCAGCTTTCCGACAATCTCTCCTGGGTCAAGGGCAAGCACACGCTCAAGTTCGGCGCCGACTTCCGCCGCGTCTACTATTACGACCCCGAAAGTTTCGGCGGCTCTGATGATTTCGGCCAATTCACCTTCAACGCCGGCACTTTCACCGGCAACGCCTTCGCCGATCTTCTGCTCGGCCTGCCCTCGAAGAGCTACATCGCGCAATCCGGCCCCGACGTGCGGGCGAGAGCCTATCAGACAGGTCTCTACGCGCAAGACGAATGGCACGCCGCGCATAACCTGACCATCAACTTCGGCCTGCGCTGGCAGGCGCTGCCGCCGTTTGTGAGCGAGCTGGGCAACCTGACAGCCTTCGACGTTCGCCGCGGCGGCGTGATCGTGCCCGATGGGGCTACCGTGCGTCCAGGGTTTCTCGCGGCCATCAACGGATGCCCCGGCCTCAATCCGAACCTGCCGTGCGCTCCCGTTACCCAGGCTAGCCAGGTGGGGCTCGGCGGCGGCGTGCGCCACTTCTACACTCGCAACTATCAACCGCGCCTTAGCGTGGCCTGGCGTCCGTTCCGCGACAACAAGACCGTGCTGCGCGCCGGCTTCGGCATCTTCACCATGACCAGCCTGGGGCAGCTTTCGTTCAACACAACGAACATCGCAGTCGCCGTCGTGCGGACGACGGCCAATATGTTGACGGCCTCCGGCCAGCCTCTGTACCAGTTCCCCAGCGTCACCGCCGCCGTGGACCCCATGCAGATCGCGGGCACAGGCGACTTCTACCAGAACGTCAATATCAACTTCCGCGATCCTCAATCCGCCCAATGGAACTTCACCGTGGAGCGCCAGATGGCCAGCGATCTGACGTTGCGCGTGAGCTATGCGGGCATGAATTCCTATCGCATGGGGCAGACCGTCGACCTGAACCAGCAGCCGGCCAGCCTCACGCCGATCGATTTCAGCCAGCGGCCGTATCCCAATTGGGGGCGAATCCTATCCAGCGAGAACCAGGGGTTCGTCAACTACCAGTCCCTGCAGACCGAGGTCAGCAAGAGCATGAGCCACGGGCTCCTGTTCCAGTTCAGTGACACCTGGGCCAAGAACCTCGGCAATGTCGGCGGCGACGGCCCCGCCGCGTTTTCTCCGGAAGTGATCTACGGAACTCCTGTCGCCGACCGCTTCAACCTCGGCCTCAATCGCGGCAATGTCGCCGGCACTCGCCGCAATCGCGTGCTGGTTTCAGCCATCTACCAGTTGCCGGTCGGAAAAGGGCGCGCGTTCCTGAACCGGATGCATCCTGTCGGCAACGCGATCCTCGGCGGCTGGGAACTAAGCACGGTCTCGCTGTGGCAGACCGGGCCGTTCCTGACCCCCATCACCAGCCCGAGCCTCGACACCGCCAATCTCAACCTGGTCTACCGCGGCGCCATTCTGCGGCCCGACCGCATCGGCAGTGGGAACCTCCCCAATCCGACGCCGGATCAGTACTTCGACTTCAATGCCTTCAGCCCCGTGCCAGGACCGGGACGCATCGGCAATTCCGGTGTCGGTATCCTGCAAGGACCGCCCACACTCGCCATCGCCGGGGGAATGGCGAAGAACTTCACCCTCAAGGAAGGCGTGAGACTGCGCCTGGAGGCAACGTTTACCAACTTGCCGAATCACCCGAATTTCGCGCCGCCCTCCGTGGATGTGTCCGCACCGGCTACTTTCGGCAAAATCACCAGCGTGCAATCCGCCGAGAACTCCGGTAACCGGACCGGGCAACTCGCACTGCGCCTGGATTTCTGAAGCTTCGGAACGAAAAGGGCACGACTCCCATCCGGGAGCCGTGCCCCTTCCCACGATTTACGCTGCCTGAACTCTTAGACCTGGAACGAACTACCGCATCCGCAGGTCGATTTCACGTGCGGATTGTTGAACTTGAAGCCGGACCCCTCCAGCGTCTCCACGTAGTCCACTTCGGCGCCATCCAGATACAGCATGCTGGCCTGGTCCACGAAGATCTTCAGACCCTCGTAATTATAGGTCTTGTCCAGCATGTTGGGCTGGTTCTCGAAGGCCATCGAATAGCTAAAGCCGCTGCAGCCACCGCCGACTACCGCGATGCGCAGTCCCACCGGGGCGGGATCCTGGCTGGACATGATCTCTTTGACCTTGCCAACCGCTCGTTCTGTGATTTGCACTCCCATGCGTTCTTTACTCCTGAAATAAAGGGGCGTTGCCTCGTGTTTATTATACCAACAGGGTCCGTTCAGTCCCTTGCTATCCATTTAGATGGGGATTGCCGCCTCCCGGTCGCGGAAAACTGGGGTCCAGCGGCGCAATCGTGGCGCTGACGATCGTTTGGTGCCGTCCGCGCTGGCGCAACCCCAGAGGTATAGTCCCGCATGCTATCTTTCGAAGTGTAAGGGCTGAAACCAGATCCGTCCGGCCCGCGTAAGAAGCCATGTATGGGATCACTGACGGGCGTCTTACCCCTCCCCGGATTCGGTAGCAAGGTTGCCCAAAAGAGCAGAGTGGACTACCAGAATACCACCGAAGGCGCCTTGGTCCAGCGTGCCCAGGCGGGCGACGATGCGGCTTTTCGTGAAATCGTCGATCGCTACCAGAACAAGGTGTTTTCCATCATTCACGGCATCGTGCGCCAGCGCAATGACGTGGAAGATATTGCACAGCAGGTATTTGCGAAGGTCTACCTTTCGCTTCGCAGCTTCGACTTCCGCAGCTCCCTGATCACCTGGATCTACAAAATCACGGTCAACGAGTGTTTCGATTACCTGCGCAAACGCAAAGTACGAAAACTGGTCTACGAAAGCGACATGAGCGAGGACGAAGTCCGGCGCGTGGAAAATTCTGAGCCGGCAGTCGCCCGGCAGGCTCCATTGGATGATACACTGGCACGCCGGGACTATGTAGTAAAACTCCTCACCCGGATCTCCGAGGAGGAGCGTATGTTGTTGATGATGAAGGAAGTTGAGGGATTCTCGGTTGAAGAGCTGGCGGAAAAGACCGGCATGAACGAGAACACCATCAAAGTCAAGCTGTTCCGCGCTCGCCAGAAACTGGTGAAAGCGGCGCAACGGTTGGATCGCGCCCCTGGTCTCGTCACAGGCTGAGGCGTGCCCAACCGTGGATTCCCGTCAGCGGGCGGCAGACCCGCGATGGGTGGATGAAGTGACATTGGGTAAGGGAAGAAACCTATGCATGTGGTAGTGATGGAGAGCCTCGAAGAGTACCTTTCCGGAACGCTGAATCCGGAATCTCGTCGGGATATCGAGGCGCACCTGAGCATCTGCGAATCCTGCCGTCAGGAAGTGGCGGGCATGCAGGAAATCTCGGGTTTGTTCAGCGCGATGGTACCGGACGAAGTCATCGAGCCGGCGCCCGGCTTCTACGCCCGGGTGATGCGGGAGGTCGGTTCCCGCAGGCCGGTGCCGACGTTCGCCGGTCTCTTTGGTCTGGATCTGGCATTCGCCCGGCGGTTGGTGTTTGCGTCTCTCTTGCTGCTCGCGGCTCTCGGCAGCTACCTGGTCACACGCGAATCCGAGTATCCCGCCGGCTCCTCCCCGGAAGCGGTCATGGCGCAACAGGATTCTCCGCAGTTCGAGAATGCGCCGGCGCATGAGGCGATGTTGGCCACTCTGACCACCTATGAGCCCTAATTTGCTGGAGCGGGCCCTATTGGCGCGACCCTGGAATCCAAAGCTCGTCCTTGCCGTCACTCTGAGCCTCGTGTTCCTTTGTGGGGCAGCCGCCGGCGCCGTGGCGATGAGCCTGGAAGGCTTCCACAGCCGCCTCCACCAGCCCGCTTTCGATACCGCCGCCGGACGCGCACAGTACTACGCGCACATTCAGAAAGAACTCAATCTGACCCCCGCCCAGACCGAGCAGATGCAGGCCATCCTCAACGACCTGTGGCTCTACTATCGGACGCTCATGACCGACAGCCGAACCCGGGTCGAGCAGGTCCTCACCGAGGATCAGCGCAAGAAATTCGAGCGCATCCTTCAGGAGTATCGCCCCAAGTAATCCCGTGGGGCAGGTTCCCGACCTGCCACGCGCCGCAGGCGCCCGCCAGTTGTGTTGACACACCCATTTCCCCCGGGGACAATGGTGTTGCCACATGCGCCCAACGCTCCTGCCAACCCTGTTAGTTGCCGCGGCCTGCCTGCAACTCTCCTGCGGCGAGGACAAGCCCGCCTACCCGGTCCGAACCTACAACATGGGTGAGAAGATCGCCCTCGGCCATATCAACTACCAGGTCTTCGAAACCCAATGGATGACGCACCTCGGCGAGGGCGCCGATACGCGCCTGCCGCAGCAGCGCTTCTTCCTCGTCCGCTTGGCCGCGGGCAATGGAGCCAGCGGCGAGATCATCGTCCCCAACCTCACCATCCAGGACGATAGCGGCAAGACCTACGATGAGCTCAGCGATGGCACCGGCGTCCCCGAATACATCGGCTACCTGCGCAGTGTCAAGCCGGCGGAATCGGCACAAGGCTACGCTTTGTTCGACGCGCCGCCCCGCCATTACAAACTGAAGATCATGGACGAGGACAAAGAGAAAATCGCCTGGGTCGATATCCCTCTGAGCTTCGGCGCCGAGACCCCGGAGATTCCTACTCCCCCTGAAAAGAAACAGTAGCCGGATAGCCGCGGAAACGCGGCGAATCTGTGAGCGGTCTAAAATCAAGGTATGTGGTTCGCGGCGCTCCTCCTCTTCGTGCAGGCCGACTACACCAGCGACGGGATGAAGGCGCTTGAAGAAAGCCGCTTCGCCGATGCCGTCGTCGCCTTCACCAAGGCGATTGCCGTCGACCCCAAGGACTACTTCGCACATTTCAACCTCGCCATGGCTCACACCTTCCTTCACCAGGACGACGAAGCCGTGGCCGAGTATCGCAAGACACTGGAAATCAAACCGCGGCTCTACGAGGCCGAGCTGAATGGCGGAATCGTCCTGATGCGCCAGAAGAATCCGGCCGAGGCCCTGCCGCTTCTCGAAGATGCCGCCGGCCAAAAGCCCGCGGAATTTCGCCCGCGCTACTATCTTGCCGAATCCCAGCTCCAGACCGGCGATTATTCCAAGGCCGAAGAAAGCTACCGCCAGGCGCTGGCCCTCGACGCCAAATCCGCGGGCGCGAATCTCGGCATGGCCCAGGCGCTGGTACAAGAGGGCCGGCTCGCCGACGCGGAGCCGTACTTCCGCCATGCGGCGCAGATCGAGCCCAACTACCGCGGCTACCTGCTCCAGCTCGCCAATCTCTACGAAAAGGCCAACCAGCCGGCGGAAGCGATCGCCATCTATCGCGAATTCGCCGACAACCCTGCGGCGCAGGCGCGCATGGGCGAGCTGCTGATGGAGTCCAGGAAATACGCGGACGCGCTGCCGCGTCTCGAAGAGGCCTATCAGAAGGAGCCGACGCCCGCCAACCGCATATCGCTGGCCGCCGCCTACGTCTTCACACAGCAAGGCGAAAAGGCGTTGCCCCTGTTGGACCAGGCGGTCGCCGCCGCGCCCAATGACTTCGACCTGCGCATGATGTACGCCCGCACACTCCGCGACCGCCGGAAATTCGCGCCCGCCGCGCAGCAGTTCTACGCGGCGACCAGGCTCAAACCCGCCGAAGCCAAGCCCTGGACCGAGCTGGGCGACATGCTCTACATGACCGGCGACTATCCCCAGGCGCTGGCGGCCTTCGAACAGGCAGCTAAAAACGGCGATGCCTCCGCCGGAAACTGGTTCCTTCGCGCCATTATTCTGGATAAACTCAGACAGTTGAAACCCGCCAAAGCGGCATATGAGCAGTTCCTCGCCTTGAGCCAGGGCAAGAATCCGGACCAGGAGTTCCAGGCGCGGCAGCGGGTGCGCATTCTCGAACGGGAGATCGCCAGGCGATGAGGGGCATACTGATGGTTCTCGCGCTGACGGCATTCACGGCGGTTCCCGGTCTTCTGCGCGCCGATCTGCGGACCGCGCTCGCCGAACCGGATCTCGGGAAGCGCTCCAAGCTCGCCCTGGACAATGCCGCGGCCGCGCTCAAGACCGCGCGCGACGCTTACAACAAAGACAATAAGGACGCGTTGACCGCCGCCGCCACCGAGATCCTGGACAGCGTGAACCTGGCCTCCGAATCTCTGAAGGCTACCGGCAAGAACCCGCGCCGCAGTCCCAAATGGTTCAAACAGGCGGAGATCGCCACCCGCGATCTGCTCAAGAAAATCGACACCCTCCAGCACGACATGAGCTTCGAAGACCGCAATGTGCTGGACAAGGCCAAGGCCCGAACGCAGGAAGTTCACGACGAGCTCCTGCTCGGCCTGATGGAGGGCAAAAAATGAAGACCTTGATCTGCTGCCTCGTGCTGGCCGCCCCGCTCGGCGCGTGGCAGCGCGACTTCCTCAACGCCGACGAGATCGACCAGATCCGGGAAGCCCAGGAACCCAACCTCCGCCTCAAACTCTACGCCGATTTTGCCAAAGCCCGCGTCGACCTCGTGCAGAACCTGCTCTCCAAGGACAAGCCCGGCCGCTCCGGCATGATTCACGACGCCTTGGAAGACTACTCCAAGATCCTGGATGCCATCGACACCATCGCCGACGATGCCGCCGCCCGCAAGACCGATATCAAGCCCGGCCTGACCGCGGTCGCCAACATGTACAAGGCCCTCCTGCCGCAGCTCAAGAAGATCCAGGACAACCGCCCCAAGGACGTCGACCGCTACGATTTCGCGCTCACCCAGGCTGTCGAGACCACCTCCGACAGTCTGGATCTCGCCAACGAGGATCTGGGCAAGCGCGGCAAAGACGTCGAAGCCCGCCAGGATAAGCAGAAGAAAACCATCGAGGCCGAGATGGGAAATCCCGCCGCCGCGTCCGACAAGCCCAAGACCGACGACGCCAAGAGCGACGATCCGCCTAAGCGCAAACCCCCGACGCTGATGCGCCCCGGAGAAAAGAAGCAGGACCAATAACCCGCCTCTACCGTGATTTTCCTGTTGGCGCGCACAGGCCCAGGTACATCAACATCGCCGCCACGGTGGTCAACTGCGCCAGCACGTTGAGCACGCTGTCGCCCACCGCGAACAGGATCCGCGAGTCGGTCGCGCCAGGAATGCGATCCAGAATCAGGAACGTCGCCGCCATATCGAGCAGCATCATGGGCGCCAGCACCAGAAAAATCCGCCAGCGGCGCCCTTGGCTGAGATTTCGGCTGCGGCTCATCGGGTCAGGCTCGAGATCGGCCTCGATCGCAACCACGATGTCGGTGAAGATCAGGCGGATCATGGCAATCACGCCGGGAACCACCAGCAGCGCGCCCCACAGCATCACGGTGATTTCGACCTTGAATTTATTCCAGAGTGTCTTTCCCCACTGCCGCCGCCCCCACCGGAAGCACTCCGCTATCGACGGCGCACTGACCGCGAGCCCGAACACCACCGCCGGCACCGCCAGCGCGCCCAGCACGAGATCGCTGATCTCCAGCAGGACGTACGAAAGAATGCCGCCCATCGGAATATCGAGCACCTCGCACACGAACTGGAGCAGCAGCTTTCCCGGCAGAAAGACCGCCAGCGTAATCGCCGCGATCAGGCCGAACCGGGAGACGAACAGACGCACGGCCTGCACCAGGACGCGGCCGGCTGAGTCGAACGGGGCCGCGCGAAAATAGACCTCCAGGTGATTCCGTGCCATTGTCTCAGGGTGGCACAGGGCGGTACTTTAAGGAAAGATGAATCGCCGAATCCTCCTGATCATTCCATTGCTTGCCCTTTTTGCCTGCGGCGAGAAGAAGGTCGAGGCCAAACGCTATCCGATGCAAGGCGAGGTCAAAGCCCTGGACGCCGCGTCGAAGACCGCCACCATCGCCGCGGGCAAGATCGGCGATTGGATGGACGCCATGACCATGGAGTACCCGGTCAAGCCCGACGCCGAGTTTCAGAAACTGCACGTCGGCGACAAGATTCAAGCTACCGTCGTCGTGGAAGACGTCAGGTATTACGTCACTGACGTCAAAATCACTCAGTAACGCGGGCCTCCAGGCCCGCTTGCGCCAGCGTTACTGGAGCCCCATCCGCTGCAGGAGGCTCGTAAACCGCGGATCCCCCCGCAGCCCGTCGAACACCGGGTCCACCTTCAGGAACACCAACCCCACAGACCGGTCGTCGAATGCGCTCTGCAGCCGGTCGAGTGCCTGTTCCTTCTCGCCCAGCGCCACGTGAATCGCCGCGATCCGCAGCGGCTGCACGTAGGTTTGCTGCGACCGCTGCTTCAGCTCCTCCAGCACCTTCCGGGCGTCGCCTTCCCGATGTGCCGCCGCGAAAGCATACCCCTGCGCCGCGAGATCGTTCGTATCTCCGCCCGAAGCATCCAGCGCCTTCTGAAACTCCGCCAGGGCCTGCGCCTGCGAGCCCTGCTGCAAGTAGGCGCGCGCCAACAACGAATTCGCGGGCACAAAATCCTGGTCGAGCGCCAGCGTCTTCTGGCACTGCTCAATCGCCTGCGGATATTGGCGCGCGTAATACCACCGCTCGGCGAGCGCGAGATTCACTACCGGCAGCATCGGGCTGGTGTCGAACGCCGCCTTCATCTCGGTGGCAGCCTGGTCGAAACGGCTCAACGCCGTAAGATATTCTCCGTACCAGACGTGCGCCGTCGGATACCCGGAATTCAGCTCGATCGCGCGCTTGAATTCGTTCTCCGCCCCGCTCCAGTCCCATTCGTGGAATTTCAGCCACGCGAGCGATGTGTGCGCTTCCGCCAACCGGTCGTCCAGCTCGAGCGCCCTGGCCGCGGCCTCCCGCAGCTTGGGAAACACTTCGCGCGCCGGCAGGACATTGAAATCGGCAAGCTGCGCGTAGGCATCCGCCTGCCCGGCATAGGCGAGTGCATAGCGCGGATCCTTCTGGATCGCCTGCTGAAAAAGGTCGATCGCAAGCTGCAGCCCTTCCAGCGTGCGCTGGTTCCACTCGTGCCGTCCCTGCAGGTAGAGCTGGTAGGCCTCTGAATCCTGCGTGGTGTGGCGGGTGACCTGCGCCATTTCCGCGCCCGTCAGCTCGATGCGCAGCTTCTCCGTGATCTGCCGCGAGATCTGCTCCTGCGTCGCGAGCAGGTCCGCGGCCTTCACCGTGTATTTGTTGCCCCAGATCTGCCGGTCGCCGCGCACCTCGATCAGCTCGGCGCTGATGTCGTAGGCATCGCCGTGGCGCACTACGCGCCCGGTGAGAATCGCGCGCACCTTGAGCTTGTTTCCCGCCTCCTCCGGGCTGATGTCCTTGTTCTTGAGATACACCACCGAGGCGAAGGAGCGGACCGCCAGCTTCGGAATCTGCGAAAGGCTGTTGATAATGCTCTCGGTCAATCCGTCGCTGAGATATTCGTTGCCGGGGTCGCCGCCGGCGTTGGTGAACGGAAGCACCGCGATCGAATCCAGCGCCGGCTCGCGCAGCGCGAAATAGAGCACCGCCAGGATTCCCATCAGCAGCACCGCGGCCCCTACCAGCACCCTCCGCCGGTACCGCGTGACCGCCGTCACGAGATATTCCGCGCTGGAGACGCCGCTGGATGGCGGGGTGGTCGCCGCCGGACTGGCCACCGGACGCGCCCCCGTCGGCGGCGGTGGCAACGCCACCGTCGACGCGCTGCGCCGTGAGTCGGAGTCCCGCTGCAGGCGCTTCAGATCGCTGCGCATCTCCGATGCCGTCTGATAGCGCATTTCGCGATTCTTTTCCAGCGCCTTCAGGATGATTCGCTCCAGCTCCGGAGAAAGCTCCAGCCGGTGGCGCGAGGGCGGCACCGGATCGCGCTCCAGAATCGAGACGAACGTCAACGCAATGCTGTCACCGCGAAACGGCATCACCTGCGTGGCCATCTCGTACAGCACCACCCCGAACGAGAAGAGATCGGTGCGCGAATCGATGTCCTCTCCCCGCGCCTGTTCGGGCGACATGAAGGCCACCGTCCCGACCGTCGATCCCGGACTGGTGATCAGGTCTTCCATCGCCGCGGTCGCCATGAGCGACTGGCCCGTGGAAGCCTGCCCACTCAGCCGCGAGACTTTCGCCAGCCCGAAATCCATGATCTTCACCTGGCCGCGAGTGGTCACGAAGACGTTGGCCGGCTTGATATCGCGGTGCACGATGCCGGCCGAGTGGGCCGCGTCCAGCCCATCGGCGATCTGGATCGCCAGGTCGAGCACTTCGTCCATCGAAAGCGGCCCGCTGCCGAGACGGTCATGGAGCGTCGCGCCTTCCAGGTGCTCCATCACCAGGAACGGCTGGCCCTCGGCTTCGCCGATGTCGAACAGCGTGCAGATATTGGGATGATTCAAGGCGCTGGCCGCGCGCGCTTCCCGCTGAAAGCGCTCCACCGACGTGCGGTCGGCAGCCAGCGACGGAGGCACAAACTTGACCGCGACGATCCGCCCCAGCCGGCTGTCCTCGGCCTTATACACCACACCCATTCCGCCCTTGCCCAGGGTATCGAGAATGCGGTAATGCGAAACCGTCTTGCCGATCAACGCAGCGGATATCCTTTTTCGCCCGGCAGGTGCCCGTCGATCCGGAGCACCTTCAGGCCCTTGGGAACCTGGCTGGCGTCCACCACCGCGATCGCACCCGGCATCGCAGCGACCAGTTCGGCGCTCATCTCGTTCGAGTATACGATGCGCGGTCCCGCCGCCGCCTCCGCGCGGAATACCTTGGCGATCCAGTACTGGCGGAACTGCGCTTCGGACATCTCGTAAATCGTCTTCAACACGATATCCCGCTCGCGAGCTACCGGCGCGCGCACCAGCAGCGTCACGCGGAGGTTGGAGGTCCAGAACTGGCGGTCCCCGCGCATCACGCGGCGGAGTTCCGCAAAGGTCAGATTGTCGATAGGCAGGTCGGGGCGGACGACGATGGCTACGTCCACCTGCTCGGCGGCGATGAGTGGCGCGGCCACGGCCGCGGCCAGAGCTGCGATCAGAAACCGGCGATTGAAGGAAAGGATTCGCATCTCCGCTACCTAAAACGTGAAGCTCGTCTGCGTGAAGATCCCGTGGAACGATGGCAGGTCGCGGCGCCAGTAGTTCCGGTACTCGATCTTGAACGCCGCGAAGCTCGTGATGTCGTAGCGGATTCCGCCCGTCGCCGCCGAAAACACCGGAACCACCGTCCGGAAAATCGCGTCCGACCGCGGCACATGAATCTGCTCCCAGCGGAAGTACGGTTTCCAGGCCTTGGCCACGCCCGGCAGCCGGTACGCGGATTGAATATAGAAAGCCTGGCTGTTGGATACCACGCCGCCATTGCTGGGCTGGTGGTGCACATTCGCGAATTCGGCCAGGAACTCGGGCGATTCCTTCTGCCAGATGAGATGCGCGGATTCGATCCACTCCCGCGCCGCCAGCCCCGCCGTGTTGTTGATGGCGTCCCGATACACCGAGCCGCCGATCTGTAGCCCGTACAGCGCGTCCGGCTTGATGAAGCCGTTGATCAGCCACGCCCGGTTGTTGTTGATGTCGCCCGCGTCGCCCGCGCGGCTGATCGCCTGTCCGCGGCCATTTCCGATTCCCACGTTGTAATTGAGATTGAGGTGTCCCGCCGGCACCGCGCCCTCGAACAGCCCTCCCACGAAATGCACGGGGAGGAAGCTGCCGCCGAACTGAATCATCTCCGGCCGGCTGATCGTGGTCTGCAGCCACTGGCCGTGATGAAATGCCGTGTTCCAGTAATTGATAGGTGTATGGTAGCGGCCGAAGGAGAACTTGGCGTAGTCGTTCCAGTCGTAGCGGATGATCACGCGTTCGACTTCGGTGTTGAATCCGGGCGCGGCAGGCGAGCCGGTGCCGGCATCGGCGCGGGCCGTGAGGCTCAGCTCACCGAACGCGGTCACCTTCTGCGAGAGGGCGGAGCTGAAGTGCAGCACGAACTGGCCCTCCTGGAAACCGCTGTGCGTGGTCAGCAGGGTCTGCGCGCCGAACGGGCCCGCTGGCGCGCCGTGCAGGTTCACCGCGGAAAAGTCGAAGTCGCTGAAGCCTGAGATTTTCAGCAGCGGATACGTAGGCTGGGCGGCTTCGGCCGCCGCGACCGTCGGTGTCGGAGCCTGGTCGTGGGCGTGCGCCTGCGTCGCCGGCAGGGCAACCATAGCGGCAGGCGCCGGTGTCGTGGCCGCGCGCGCCGATGGATTGGCCTGCTCCAGTTGATTGACGCGCTTCTCCAGGCTGTCGATACGCGCCAACAGTTTCTCGATCAGTTCTTTGGTGGCAGGGTCGTTAGCCTGCGCCAGACCCGAAACCGGTACGGCAGCCAGGAGCACCAGCCCCAGCATCCCAGTCCTCATAGATTCTCCCTCTGCAAGAGCGCACAGCCGATTCCCGTCGGGGCGGTTGTGAGCAATTTAACAAGGCTATCACGCGCCATGCGAGCCGGGCTAGAATCGAGGGACTGGCCATGAGTAGCAATTTTTCCTTCAAGAAGCTCGTTTTCGTGCTCGCGGCGGCCTCCGCTGCCGTGGCGTTCCAGGCAAAGAAGGACCCGGAATCCGCGCGCTGGGAACAGCACGCGAAGGATGTCACCATCGTCCGCGACGACTGGGGCATCGCCCACGTCTACGGTAATTCCGACGCCGACGCCGTCTTCGGCATGATTTACGCCCAGGCCGAGGACGACTTCAACCGCGTGGAGACCAACTACGTCAACGCCATGGGCCGCCTGGCCGAGGCCGAGGGCGAAGGCCGGATATACCAGGACCTCCGCATGAAGCTCTTCATCGACCCCGCCGGGTTGAAAAAGCTCTACGCATCCAGCCCCGCCTGGCTTCAGACGCTCATGACCGCCTGGGCCGATGGCTTGAACTACTACCTCTCCAAGCACCCCGACGTGACGCCGCGCGTGATCAGGCACTTCGAGCCATGGATGGCCTTGAGTTTCACCGAAGGCAGCATCGGCGGCGATATCGAGAAGATCAACCTGGCCCAGCTTCAGGCCTTTTACAGCCGGACCCCCATTGCCGAAGAGCCTTTCCGAGAGGAGGATGAGCCCATCGAGCCCGGCGGCTCCAACGGCGCGGCCGTCGCGCCGTCGAACACTTCGTCGCACCACGCGCTGCTGCTGATCAATCCGCATACCTCTTTCTTCTTCCGCAGCGAGCTTCAGATGGTCAGCGAGCAGGGCCTGAATGCTTACGGCGCCGCCACGTGGGGCCAGTTCTTCATCTACCAGGGCTTCAACGACCGCGCCGGGTGGATGCACACTTCCAGCGGCGTGGATGCCGTGGACGAGTACCTGGAGACCGTCGAAAAGCAGGGCAACCGCTACTCCTATAAGTACGGAAACGAGCAGCGCCCCGTCACAGTCTCCGAGATCGTGGTCCCGTACAAGACCGACCGGGGCATGGCCGAAAAAAAGTTCACCGTCTACCGCACACACCACGGCCCGATCGTCCGCGACCTCAACGGCAAGTGGGTGGCGATCCGCCTGATGCAGGAGCCCATCAAAGCGCTCACGCAATCCTACACGCGCACCAAGGCGAGAGATTACAAGTCGTACCGCGAGACCATGGAGCTCAAGGCCAACTCCTCGAACAACACCATCTTCGCCGACGCCGATGGGGACATCGCCTACTTCCACGGCAATTTCATCCCCCGCCGCGACACGAAGTTCGATTGGACCAGGCCCGTCGACGGCAGCAATCCCGACACCGAATGGAAGGGCCTGCTCGAAGTGGATGAGACGCCGCACCTGTTGAACCCCAAGAGCGGTTGGCTCTACAACACCAACAACTGGCCCTGGTCGGCCGCCGGCCCGAGCAGTCCGAAGAAGGAAGACTACCCGCCATACGTCGAGAACGGCGGCGAATCGGCGCGCGGCCTGCACGCCGTCCGGGTGCTCGAAAACAGGAAGGATTTCACCCTCGATTCGCTCATCGCTGCCGCGTTCGACAGCTACCTGACCTGGTTCGAGAAGCCGATGCCTGCCCTGATCAAAGCCTGGGACCAGGTGCCTGACTCTGACCCGCTGAAGAACAAAGTGGCCCCGCAAATCGCATTGCTCCGCAAGTGGGACTTGCGCTGGGGCGTGAATTCGGTGCCCACGTCGCTGGCCGTCTTCTGGGCCGACGAAGTCCGGCGGCGCCTGAGCGGCGGAGGCCGCGGCGCAGGACGCGGCGCCGCCAACGAAGAGGCCATCGCCAATGCATCGCCCCAGGTGCTTCTGGAGGCCTTGGCCGCCGCCTCGGACAAGCTCCGCACCGACTTCGGCAAATGGGATACGCCGTGGGGCGAGATCAACCGCTTCCAGCGCCTCACCGGAGACATCGTGCAGCCCTTCAACGACGCCGGCCCCAGCATTCCGGTCGCCTTCACCGCGTCGCAATGGGGATCGCTCGCGGCTTTCGCGGCGCGCGCCTACCCCGGCACCAAAAAGTGGTACGGCGCCAGCGGCAACAGCTTCGTCGCGGTAGTCGAGTTTGGTCCGCGAGTGCATGCCCGCGCGGTCACCGCCGGCGGCGAGAGCGGCCATCCCGGAAATGCGCATTTCAACGACGAAGCTAAACGCTACGCGACGGGAGACCTGCGCGAAGTCTACTTCTACCGCGATCAGCTAAAAGGCCACACCGAGCGCGAATATCACCCGTGAAGTGGATACGATGACGCCTGCCCGTAGCCCGGCCCACACGAGCTTTCTCATAGCTGTACCTGCGTGCCGCCGCCGGCTGCCTTAGTCCGTCGATACGCCAGACCCGCGGAGACGACATCCTCAATGGCCAGGCCGAGGGATTTGAAGACCGTGATCTCGCCGGGGCAGGCCAAAGCGTGTCCTACAACTTCGCCCAGCTCTGCATGAATGTGGTCGGCAGTGATGTGCCCCTCTGCGATGGCCAGCAGAATGTCGCCCGCTTCCACCATCGCCGCTGCGCGCGAATCGACAACCACCGCGGCTCGGGCCATCAGCGAGCCATCCATCTCGCGGTGGGTCGGGCGGCACGCGCCGACCGCGATCACCAACGTTCCCGCAGCGACCCACTCGCTGCGGATCACGGGCGTCGTGCTTGCCGTCGCGAGCACCACCACGTCGGCGCCGCGCATCGCTTCCTCGGCACTCCCCGCGGCTCGGACTTCGCGCGGTGCCTCTTCCACGAAAGCCCGCACATGAGCGGCGGTCGGGCTCCATACCCGGATCTCGCGGAAGTGGCGCACCAGCGGGAGAGCCTCCAGGTGACTCCGCGCCTGAACACCGGTGCCGAGGATCGCGAGAACCCCGGCATCGCGCCGCGCCAGCAGGCGCGCCGCCACCGCGGATACAGCCGCCGTGCGAGCCTCCGTGATATACCGGCCATCCGTCACCGCAAGCAGTTCCGCGGTAGTTCCGTCGAACAGCGTGATCAAAGCCTGGTGCGAAGGAAGGTCGCGTGACGAATTGTCCGGCGCCACGGTGACCAGTTTGGCGCCGAACAGGTTGCCCTCGGGATCGCAGGCCGGCATCAGGCCGAAGAAACAGCCCGCGCGGAACTCGACCACGGAGCGCACCGGCTGGATCACCTTACCGCCGGAAAAGGCCGCCAGCGCGCTCTGCATGGCGTCGATCAGTTCGCCCATCGTCAGGGCACGGTGCACGTCGGCTTCCGAAAGCCAAAGGGGCATCCTAGTAGGATAGGACCCGGCGCCTCTCCAGTCGAGCGGATTACTCCCCGCAGAAGCCGATCCGGGCCGCACCCGCGAATGCGGCCGGCCGCTTCTTCGTATAGTTCCGATGGTTGGAGTGGACCTCGCGGATCGCGTCCAGAAAATACTCCTCCACGGGACGCACCGGTGTCCCGGTTGATACATCGTGGGCAAAAAGCAACTTCGCGTCCTCCACGACCGCCTTGAGATCGGCGCCAGTCAGGCCTTGCGCGGCGCCAGCCAGCCGGGCGGTGTCGGCCGTAGCAAGCGGAGCGGGCAGACCGGCCAGCCTCTCGCGCAGGATCTCCTCTCGCGCCGGTGTGTCCGGCAGGCGCGTCTCCAGCCACAACTCGACCCGGCCCGACCGCAGCATCGCCGCGGGCAGGCTGCCGGGATTCATCGCCGTCATCATCACGCAGACCTGCTGGTTTGCGGCGCTCTCCAGCCCGTCCAGCACCGTGAGCAGGTAGCGGTAGAGGCCCTGTCCGCCTCCGTTTTCGAAGATCACGTCGGTGTCGTCGATGAAAACCACGCTGGGTGCGTTGCGCCGCGCCGCTTCGAAAATCTCCTCCACCTTCTCGAAAAATTCATCGCTGCCGGCGATCATGGTGCCGTCCAACAGGAAGAACTTACTCTTCAAGCGGTGAGCCAGCGCGCGGCCGATCGTGGTCTTTCCCGTTCCGGGCGGTCCGGCCAGCAGGACGCCGCGCTTGGGCCTGAGGTGCAGCTCCGCGGCAAGGGCGTCGTTTTCGAGCGGCAGCGCGATCTTGGCTTCCAGCGCGCGGATCACGTCGTCGACACCCTTGAGGTCGGTCCAGTCCACGGGCGCCACTTGCGAGATCTCCACGTTGCTCGAGAGGTTGTGCTCCCTCAAATACTCCGTGAAGGCCTCGGTCGTGGCACCCTGGTTGCGATCGAGCCAGAGACCCGCGTTCCGGAGCTGGTGCCCGTTCAGCCCTGGCGCGAAGCGGTGGACACGTGCATAGTCCGGCTGAGAAGTCGGCGCGTATGCGCGCACCAGGCACTCATAGTCCTCTGGCTCGAAGTCGCCGATCTCCCAGACGCTTGCGCGCCGCTGAATGGGAAAGGGGGCCTCATCCTCAACGGCGAAGACAAACGTCTTTTTCCGGACTCCGGCCTCTGCCAGGATGGCGGTGAGGGCGGCATCCAGAAGGTGGGAGCGCGGGTACCAATAGCGCTGCACGACATTAGCCACTAAGTGGAGGTCATCCACCAGGACTAACTCGTGCTGCTCCATCGATTCCTCGATCATCCGCAGGAAGGACTCCTCGATGGCATCGGGAGGCCCCTCGCTGACGGATTGCATGAACTGTCCGGCCTCGAGCAATGCTCCGCAGCAGACTGCGTGCAGCCATTGGAGCACCGTCGTCTTACCCCTGCCCGCGGCGCCGCGCAAAACGTAAATTCCCCCCAAGCCGATGGCCTCCCGAAGACCCTCGGCAGCCTGATACTGAGCCGGCGTAAGAATAATATCCCGTCGCATATGAATGTACCGGTCGTGGGCGGACGATCGCATTTTGTCGTCAGCCCAGCCCGCGCAGCGGGCGGTTGATCTGGTTTAAAGAGAAATTGCCGAGTTACCGGCGAAGGCGGGACGCAGAAAGCAGGCTATCCCGCTTAGTCATCGTCATGTCGTTAGTTTCGATTCGCAAGATATACCTCCTTTCCGAGAATTAGGAGAACTTACAGAATGCTATCACGGGCCGGTGGGTCTGGCAAGCAGCTTTTTCATTAACGAATGATTAAGCGCATCGTGAAACTGCTCGCGGCCGTGTAGAAGCTCACATGATTCCGGCACCCTGGTCTCCTAACCGGCAACTCGGGGCGGCGTCCAACGTGCCATGGGGAAAGATCTGTCGCACGCGTTCCGTGTCTTGTGGAAATCGCCGCGCTTTGCCTGGACCGCGATCGTCGTCCTCGCCCTTGGCATCGGTGCCAATTCCGCGATGTTCAGCCTGGTCTATTCGGTACTGCTGAGGCCCCTGCCATACGCGGAGCCGGAGCGCATCGCCGTGATCATGGGGACGAGCCCGCTGCGCGACACACCCTTCTCCATTCCCCCGGCGGATTATCTCGATTACCGCGCTCGCACGCGCAGCTTCGGGCCCATGGCTGCGGCGGAGCTTTGGTCGCCGAGCCTGACCGGCGCGGGCGAAGCCGAGGAGTTGCACGGGATGCGCACCACGGCGCAGCTCTTCGACGTCTTCGGTATCCCAGCCGCACAGGGACGCACCTTCATACCGGAGGACGATCGTCCCCAGGCGCCGCGGGTTGTGGTCCTGGCATCGTCGCTGTGGAAGCGGCGCTTCGGCGGCGCTAATGACGTCATCGGCCGAACCATCACGTTGAACCGGGAGCCGTACACGATCATCGGCGTGCTGCCGGACAGCTTCTATTTCCCGCCGTTCTGGGGCCGCGATACCGAGATTTACACCCCGATCTCCTGGACTCCCGCCAAGGCTCAGGACCGCGAAACCAGCACCCTCCGCACCTTTGCGCGACTCAAGACCGGAGTCGCTTGGGAGCAGGCGCGCTCCGATGTGCGCGACGTCGCCGGCCAACTCGAGCGGGAATACGCCAGCCATGCCAGGGTCAGCGCCATGGCGACACCGGTTCTCGACATGAGCGTGGGCAAAGTGCGGACCTCGCTGCTGATTCTGTTCGGCGCCGTGGGATGCACCCTGCTGATCGCCTGCGCCAACCTGGCGAATCTCTTCCTGGCGCGCGGAACCTGGCGGCTCAAAGAAGCTGCCATCCGGCAGGCGATGGGCGCTTCGCGGCCGGCGCTCGTGCGGCACTTCTTGACCGAGAGCCTCGCGGTTGCCCTAGCCGGCGGGCTGATCGGCCTGTTCGTCGCCTGGGCAGCGCTCGGTGGATTTGTCGCCTGGCTGCCGTCGGCCGGCGGCTTCCATCTGCCCCGCCAGCAGGAAATCGGCATCGGCGCAACAGTGATCGCATTCCACCTGTTGGTCTGCGTGCTCGCCGGCCTGCTCTTCGGCCTGGCGCCGGCCTTGCGCGCTTCGCATGTCGATCTGAATGCCGCTCTGAAAGACGCATGGCGCGGGTCCACGGGCGCCGGTGGACGCGGGTTCCGCCACGTCCTGATCGCCGGCGAGGTGGCCCTGGCACTGATGCTGCTCGCCGGCGCCGGTCTGCTGATGCAAAGCTTCCGCAATCTGCGCGACCTCCCCGCCGGCTTCGAACCTCATCACCTGATCGCCGTCAATCTGGCCGTGTCCGGGTCGGACCACGCACAGCCTGACCGGCGCGCGGCCCTGTATCGCGAGGCTGTCGATCGCTTCCGCGCGCTGCCCGGCGTCGAGGCGGCGAGTGCCGTAAACCATGTGCCGATGGCAGGCGACGTCTTCCGTATGGAGATCGAGTTGGAAGGGCAGCCGAAGCCACGACCGGGCGAAACTCCGTCCGCCATCTACCGCGTCGCCATGCCCGGCTATTTCCGCACCGCGGGATTGAAGCTCGTCCGGGGGCGCGAGTTCACCGACCGCGACACCGAAGCCACCACGCACGTTGCGGTTGTTAATGAGACACTGGCCCGCCGCTCCTGGCCCGGGGAAGATGCGATCGGTAAGCGCTTTCGGATGTTCATAGCCGGCGGCACGACACCTTGGTACGAGGTGGCGGGCGTGATCCGCGACGCCAAACAGCGAAACTGGGAAGCCGCCCCGGAGAGCGAGATGTACCTGCCGTACCTCCAGGACAACGCATATCTGCACATGCCTTACACCTACCTGACCATGACACTCGTGGTTCGCAGCAGCGCTCCGCCGGCCATGATCGCGCCGCTGGTCCGCGAGCAGATCCGCGCCATCGACCGCAACGTTCCGGTCACCGCGATCACCTCGATGGAGCAGGTGGTGGACGACGCAGTCTGGCTCCCGCGGCTCGAAATGAGCGTCCTCTTCGGCATGGCTGCCTTGGCCTTGCTTTTGGCCACCGTCGGTATCTACGCCATTGTGTCGTACGTGGTAAGCGGACGTACGCAGGAGATCGGAATCCGCATGGCGCTGGGAGCCGACCCGCGCGCGGTCGCGGGGCTGGTGCTGCGCCAGTCGATGCTCCCCGTGACCATCGGGGCCGTAGCTGGAATCGCTGGTACGCTCGTACTGGCGCGCTGGATGCGGACGGTGCTCTTCGAGGTGGACGCCGCGGATCCGGTGACCCTGGCGATCGTAACAGCCCTGCTGGTGGGCGTCGCGGTGGCGGCGGCGCTGGGCCCGGCAAGGCGCGCGGCACGGCTGGATCCCGTCGGAGCATTGCGCGGATAGCAAGGAAACGTACAATTGGTACATGCTGTCTCGTTTTCTCCTGCTCGTGTGCACGTGCACGCTCGCAGCGCAGCCCGTCGACGGTCGGTTCTATCGGGCCATGCGGTGGCGGCAGATCGGTCCCTTCCGCGCGGGCCGCGTCACCGAGGTCGCCGCGCTGAAGGATTTCGACGCCAAAGCGCTCCGTGTGCAGGGCGCCGAAAGCGGATTCGGCGGAGGCGGCGGGCGCGGGGCGCGCCAGGCGCCGACCTTCGCGACCATGAATCGCAGCCTGGGCTCGCTCGCCACCGTGATCGACGGACAGGACGCCGCGCCCACCCCCGCCATGCAGACCGCCTACGAGGGCTATTGCCGCGAGCTCGCCTCGGCCGCACAGAGCTGGAATGAGCTGGTGGCCAATCTCAACGCGGAATTGGCGCAACAGAGCCTGGGCCCGGTCGCGGCGGCGCCGCTGGCCGTGCCCGCGTGCAAGTAAGATGACTGCGCTGCTGGCCGCGTTGGCGATCAAGGCCGTGCTGGCGCCGAAGCCGGCCATCACCGGCGGGTGCAATCCGGCGCGCGTGCATTTCACGGGCTCCATCTCGAGCGCCGCTCCCGGACCGGTCCGCTACACCTGGGTGCGCAGCGACAAGCCGTCGACCAACACGTTTGTCCTTGATTTCGACAAGCCCGGATCGCGCCCGGTGACCTATGACTGGCTGTTCAAAGGTCCGGGCGAAGGTTGGGTGGTGCTTCAGGTAATCTCGCCGGAAAACGTGCACTCGGAAAAAGTACGCTTCGAAGTAAGTTGCCGGTAACGCGGGCCTCCCGGCCCGCATTACTTGATTTCGAACTCGTCCAGAATCTTGCCGTCGAGCGCCGTCGACTTCACCTTGGCTGCCTTGCCCTCTACATTTACCGTCACGAAGTTCTCGGTAGAGACCACCTTGACGGCGTACGCCGGATCCGGTTTGTCGACGTCGTAGAGCGGCGCGCCGCCCCCGCCGGTGATCACGTAATGAATGCCGTTCTTCAGATAGTGCTGGTAGTTGTGATCGTGGCCGAAGAAGGTCGCATTCACGTGATACTTCTCGAACAACGGCACCAGCGCGACCATGTGCGGATTGAATTCCTGGCGCCTGGCGACGGCACTGATCGGGGGATGATGGCCCACCACGAAGCGAAAGTCGGTTTTCTGGTTAGCCGCGAGATCCTCCTCCAGCCAGCGGGTCTGCTCGGTCCAGAAGGCATCGCGTGCCGCGGGACTGCTGGCGGCGTTCCCGTAGTCGGTGTTCAGCACGCTGAAGTGCGCGTTGCCCCAGTTGAACGAATAGAAGGGAGTCTCCACGTGGAAGAACTCGTAATAGTCCCGGCTGTTGCGCTCGTGGTTGCCGAGCGAAGGAAAAAACGCCGTCTGTCGCAGCAGCTCGCGCTCGATATCGAAGAAGACCGGCCACATGGAGGAATCGTTGCCGTCGGCGACCAGGTCGCCGGTGTGGATGACGAAATCCGGGATGCCGTGCGCGACCATGGCCTCGATCACGTGACGGTGGACGTCGTGCCGGGTCCGCGTGTCGCCGAAGACAACGAAGCGGAAAGGCTGTGCCGCGTTTGCCACGGGTGCGGTCTTGAATGACCCCTTCAAGTCGCCGACGTCATATTGATACCGCGTATTCGGCTGCAGCCCGGTGAGGTTGGTCTTCTCGACGTGCAGCGACGGCGATTGCCTGGCGCCGTCCGGCAGATGCAGCGTCAACTCGTCCGTCTGCACCACCCAGACGATCGTCGCGGTCCGGGGAGTGACGTTCACCGCGACCGGCCCGCCAACCACTTTAGAGGCGGCACCGAGCAGGGCCGCGGCAGCGGCCGTCAGGCAAAGTATGCGGGAGAACATAGCTGACAGTGTAACCCAGCGTTATGAATAGACCTTGTCCTTCGCGTAACAGACCGGATTCAACTGGCATTCGACGCATCTTGGATTGCGCGCGATGCACAGCGCGCGCCCGTGAAGAATGATCTGGTGCGAAAAGAGGATCCACTTTTCCTTAGGGATGACCTTTTTCAGGTCTTCTTCGATTTTCACCGGATCCGTTTTTCTGGTGAGGTCGAGACGGTTCGCGATGCGCTGAACGTGGGTGTCGACCACCACGCCGCTGGCGATCCCGTACGCGGTTCCGAGCACCACGTTGGCGGTCTTGCGCGCGGCGCCGGGGACGGTCAGCATCTCTTCCATGGTGCGCGGCACCCGCCCGCCGAATTCGGTCACGATCTTCTTCGCGGCGCCGACAATGGACTTCGCCTTGTTGTTGAAGAAGCCGGTGCTGCGGATGTCGTTGGCCAGCACTTCGGCACGGACCGCGGCGAAATCCTCGGGCGTGGGGTACTTCGCGAACAGGCCGGGCGTCACTTCGTTCACGCGCTTGTCGGTGCACTGCGCGGAGAGGATGGTGGCCACCAGAAGCTGCCACGGATTGTCGTGGCGCAGGGCGCAGGTGGCGGCGGGGTACATTTCGTCGAGGATGCGCAGGATTTCGGCGACGCGTTCCTTGCGCTCGGCTGCGTTTTTGGGCCGCTTCACGTAAGCTCGTACTTGGACATGCGCGAGCGGCTTCTTCTGCTCGGCGCCGCGTTGGTCGCGTTTGGGGCTTCGCTGGGGTCGGGCTTTCACTTTGACGATTATGCCATTTTCTCCGACCCGGTCCTGCAATCGCTGATGGGCTGGCTCGAGGTGTGGGCGCCGCGTCAGACACGCCCGCTGGCGTATTTCACGTTCTGGCTGAACCGGCAGATCGGGGGCGGAGATGCGCTCGGCTATCACCTCTTCAACCTGGCACTGCACGCGGGTGCGGTCATGCTGGCGTGGCGCTGTTTGCGGCGGCTGATAGACCAGCGCGCGGCTTTCACGGCGGCGCTGATCTTCGCCGCGCATCCGATGCAATCCGAAGCCGTGAATTACGTCTGGGCGCGGCCGATTCTGCTGGCGGCGCTCTTGTGCTTCGCCTCGCTCGCGGCGTGGCTCGATGGGCGGCGCTGGATCGCCGTGCTCTGGTTCGCTGCGGCGCTGCTGGCGAAGGAAGAGTGCGCGGCCTTTCCCTTGGTCGTCGCGTGGCTCGAATGGCGCGGAGGCAAGCGGATCGAATGGGCGCCGGTGGCGGCGATGCTGGCGCTTGCGATGGCGGCAGGTGCGCGCGTAATTTGGGCGACCGCCGTGACACCGGGCGCACCCGCGGGAGTGCAGGCGGGCATCTCGCCGGCGCGCTATCTGCTGGCGCAGGGACCGGCGATCCTGCGATATCTCCGCCTGGTGCTCGTGCCCTATGGCTTCACGGTCGATCCGGACGTGCAAGCCGGCATATGGGTCGCGCTGGCAGCCTGGGTTGTGCTGCTGGCGGCGGTCGGGCTGCTCGCCTGGCGTGCCGGCGGCAGGGGCTGGACCACCTGGCTGATTGCAGGTCTCCTGTTATTGTCCCCCAGTTCTTCCATCTTCCCGGCCGCGGACCTGGCTGCCGACCGCCGCATGTATCTCCCCATGTTCGCCTTCGCGGCCGCTGCGGGACTGTTGTTGGAGCGGGTGCCGGCACGGGCTGCAATCGTGGCGATCCTTGTCGTGTTGAGCGTCCAGCGATGTTTTGTGTGGATGAGCGAGGAATCGCTGTGGGCCGAGGCGGTCGAGCGCGCTCCGCTCAAGGTCCGGCCGAAGGTTCAACTGGCGCGCGCGCTGCCCGCCGCCAAGGCGTTGGAGCTGCTCGGCAAAGCACGGGAAGCACATCCCTACGAGCCCGCGATTCCCGCGGAGGCCGGGCGGATCCTGCTGTCGGAAGGTCAGGCGGGCGCGGCGCTGGAGGAATTCGGACGGGCGCTGGCGCTCAGCCCCACGGACCCGCGCTACGTGAACGATCGCGGCGCGGCGCTAATGGCGCTGGGGCAGTATGAAGCGGCGCGCCAGGATTTCAAACGGGCGCTCCAGCTTGAGCCGGGCCTCAAGGAGGCCGGAGAGAACCTGGCTAAGCTCCCGCCGGAGCCGTGATCTGCACGTCGGTGGTCACGTTCTGCCAGTCCGGCAGCTCGTAGATCTTCAGCTTGGTGTTGAGCGGCACGGTCATCTCTTTGGACTCGAACGGCCCGAGGTTGGTGGTAAAAGAGAAAGTGCCTTGTGCGTCCTCCTCCGATTTCCTGGTGCGGCCCCAGATGGTGACGTTGCCGGCCAGGCCGCTGATGTCAGCCTCGGAGTGATTGATCAGCACGAAGCGCACCTGGGTGGCCTTCTTGGCGTCCTGCACGAAACGCACGCCGGAGACCTCGATGTACTTCTGCAATGGGTTCTGCTTGGCGCCCGGTTTGGCCGCGGGACTCTCCACAGCCGCCGTGGGCGCGGGTCCGCTGCCGGCCTGCTGCGGCTTGCTGCTTCCGAACAGCCAAACGACGCCTCCGACCACGGCGCCGACGCCGACCGCGAAGATGACAGTCAACAGCCAGACCGGCAGGTGGAGGCGCCGGCCTTCGGGGGCGCCGAAGACCTGTGTCTGCTCCGGCGGCGGGGGTGTGTACTGCTCCTGAGTGGGAGGAGGCGGCGATGGGGGTGCATACTGTTGTTGCTGCGGCGGAGCTGCAGACCATTGCTGCTGCTGCGGGGGAGGGGCCCACTGTTGGTCTTGAGGCGGAGCATATTGCTGTTGCGGAGGCGGTGGAGCCCACTGCTGTTCCTGCGGGGGAGCATACTGTTGTTGCGGAGGGGGCGGCGGACCCCACTGCTGGTCCTGCCGCGGAGCATACTGCTGCTGCGGCGGCGGCGGAGGTGGAGGAGCCCATTGTTGCTCCTGCGGCGGAGCGTACTGTTGTTGCGGAGGGGGTGGCGCACCCCATTGTGGCTGCTGCGGCGGCGCGTATTGTTGCGGCGGTTGTGACTGCTGTGGCGGCTGCTGTGGCTGCGGCGGCGGAGGGTACTGCTGTTGCGGCGGCGCGTATTGCTGCTGCGGCGGGTAGTATTGCGGCGGGCCTTGCGGCGGATAGGGCTGTTGCGGCTGCGGTGGCGGTGGCTGCGGTGGCGCGGCTTTGGCTTTCTTCGCGCAATCCGGGCACTCGGTATACGACGGAGGAACTTCACGCCCGCACTGCGGGCAAACCCACGTGAACATTTACGCCTCTTCCATTTAGTCTACTCTGGGGCCACGCCTATGAACGAATACAGCCGTCCGGCCGCCTCGCGGTCGCGGCGGTAGGAGTGAAACCGGTCGGGCCGGCACATGGTGCAAAGATGGGACGCGTAGATCCGCCCGGGCGTTACACCGGATTCCTCGAGTTGGCGCCGGTTCTCCTCTTCAAGGTCGAGATGGCCCCTGCCCTGCCCTCCGAATTGCGCCATCACCTCGGGCCCCACTTCGTAGCAGCAGGCGCCGATGCCCGGCCCGATGGCGGCGTGCAGGTCCGCGGCGCGCGCGCCGAATCTCTGCTGCATGGCGTCGACAGCGGCCTGCGCGATCCGCGCCGCCGTGCCGCGCCATCCGGCATGCACCGCCGCGACCGCCCGCAGGCGCTCGTCGGCGAGCAGGATCGGGATGCAGTCGGCCGTCTTGACGGCAATCACGTTGCCCGGGGCGCTTTCGAGGAGCGCATCCGCCTGCCCGAGAACCCCCGAGCGGCCCTCGGCGGCCACGCATGCGGCGGAGTGCATCTGCTTGACCGTCGCCAGTTTGGCGAACCGCGATCGGATGTCGCTTTGGCGCGTGCCGAAGCCGTGGATCAGCCACGAGAACGCGTCGAGTTCGCTGACGCGGTAGATATTTTCAGAATCGAGGTAGAACAAGTTACGCCGGATTGTTGACCTGAGCGATGCGCACCTGCTGCTTGAAACTCTCCAGCATGCCCTCGTCGAGGCGGATTTCGGTAGGCCTCTTGGCAAGCGTAGTCATCTGGTCGATCTTGTCCTGAAGCTTGAGCAGCGCGTAGAACAGGTTCTCCGGGCGTGGCGGACAGCCGGTAACGTAAACATCCACCGGCACGATCTTGTCCACGCCCTGAAGAACTCCGTAAGTATTGAACGGGCCGCCGACGCTGGAGCACGCGCCCATCGAGATGCACCACTTCGGGTCGGGCATCTGGTCCCAGATGCGCTTGAGCACCGGCGCCATTTTCAACGTGACGGTGCCGGCGACGATCATGAGGTCCGACTGCCGCGGGCTGGGCCGGAAGACTTCGGCGCCGAATCGCGCGATATCGAACCGCGACGTGCTGGACGCGATCATCTCGATGGCGCAGCAGGCAAGGCCGAACGTAAGCGGCCACAGCGAAGACTTGCGCGCCCAGTTGAAAACGTAATCCACGTTGGTGGTGATAAAGTTCTGCTCGAACTGGTTCTGTATAAAGGAAGCCATCCAGCTCTCCTCGGGGCTAAACCGGATTTTATCACCACCGTCCGCGGGCCTGGAGGCCCGCGTTACTTGGGTTGCGCCGCAACCCGTAGGTACGGCTTGATGGTCTTGTATCCCGGGAACTTCTGAGCGGCTTCCTCGTTCGATACCGCGGCCGTAAGGATCACGTCTTCGCCCTGTTTCCAGTTCACCGGAGTCGCCACCTTGTGTCTTGCGGTGAGTTGCATGGAATCGAGCACGCGCAAAACCTCGTCGAAGTTGCGCCCAGTGGTCATCGGATAGACCAGGATGAGCTTGATCTTCTTGTCCGGTCCGATCATGAATACGTTGCGCACGGTGGCGTTATCTGCCGGTGTGCGGCCTTCGGAGGTGGCGCCCGCTTCCGCGGGGAGCATGTTGTAGAGCTTGGCCACTTTCAACTCGGGATCGCCGATCATCGGGTAGTTCACTCTCGCGCCCTGTGTCTCTTCGATATCGGCGGCCCACTTGCCGTGGCTGGTGACCGGGTCCACACTCAGACCGAGGATCTTGCAGCCTCGTTTTTCGAATTCGGGCTGGAGCTTGGCCATGTAGCCGAGCTCGGTCGTGCAGACGGGCGTGAAATCCTTCGGGTGGGAAAACAGAATCGCCCAGCCATTACCGATCCACTCGTGGAAATTGATCGGGCCCTCGGTGGTCTCCGCGGTGAAATTGGGGGCCTCGTCATTGATGCGTAATTGCGACATTTCCTCTCCTTGATGTTCTGTTGTTGTGCCGATTGTACGCCGGGCGGAATTTGGGCGTCAAATTTATTCGATGCGGAGGGCTTCCACGGGATTCACGCGGGTGGCGCGGCGAGCCGGGATGAGGCACGCAGCGGCGGAGACGACAATCAGGACGACGGCGGAGACCGCGAAAGCGGCGGGATCGCGCGGGCTGACCTGGAACAGCAGGCTCTCCAGGTAGCGGCCGATAGCCAGCGCGGCCGCGCCTCCGGCGATCAGGCCGCCGAAAACTGGAATCATCCCCTGGCGGAAGATCATGCCCAGAACGTCGGCGCGCTCTGCGCCCAACGCCATCCGGATGCCCATTTCCGCGGTCCGCCGATTCACGGCGTAGCTGAGCACACCGTAGGCGCCGATGGCGGCCAGCGCCAGCGCAGCGGCGGCGAAGAGGATCACCAGCATCATCTGGAAACGGCGCTGCGCCACGGAGCGCGACATCACTTCCTCCATGGTGCGCACCTGCGGAATGGTGACTTCGGAGTCGATCTGCCAGATCGCCTGGCGCAGCGCCCCGATAATGGTGCGCGGGTCCATGGCCGTGCGGATCAGGAGCGAGGCGCCCAGGCGCGTGCGGTCCCAGTAGGGATCGTAAAGCATGTTGACGGGTTCGTGATCCAGGCTGGTGCCGCGCACGTCGGGAGTCACGCCGATCACTTCCGAGAGCTTGTCGCTGTGCTTCAGGCGGCGGCCGATCGGATTGAGGTCGCCCCACAGACGCTTGGCGAGACTGCTGGAGATGATCACTGGCCTGCGGCTGCGGTCCTGCTCGCTGAAGTCGCGGCCGTCGCGGAGCGGAATGTTGAGGGTCTTGAAATACCCGGGGCTGATGAAGCGGACGTTGGTGGAGGGGAGTTCGCCGAAGGCGCGGGTGTCGTTTTCGGTGCCGACGATATCGATCCAGGTTTCGCCGGTCAGGGGCAGGGCCGAAACCACGGATGCGGTCTGCACACCGGGAACGCCTGATGCCTTCTCGAGCAGCAGGCGGTAGAACGCCGCGCGGGCGGGCACATCGGGATACTTCGTCGAAAGCAGCGAGACGTTGACCGCCAGCACGCGCTCGACGTTGAAGCCGCGGTCGATGGTCATCAGGTGCGCGAAACTGGCGATCAGAAGGCCGGCGGTCACCAGCAGCGCCGCGCTCAGACCCACTTCCAGGCTGACCAGCGTGTTGCGAACGCGCAGTCCGCGGCGGCTGTCGGTAGCGCCCCGGCTGCCGGACTTCAAGGTCTCAAAAGGAGCCTGTCGGGCCAGCCGGAGCGCGGGAAGCACGCCGAAAGCAAGCCCGGTCAGCAGCGAGACGGCAACCGCGAACGCGAGAACACGGCCATCGAGAGTAGCCTCGCCGATGCGCGGAAGATCCGCGGGCGCGGCGGCAATCAGGGCCTTCACTCCGACCGCCGCCAGCCCGATCCCGAGCGCGCCTCCGGCGGCCGCGAGCAAGGAGCTTTCCACCAGCGACTGCCGGACCAGGCGCATCCGGCTGGCGCCGAGTGCGGTGCGGATCGCTGCGTCGCGCGCGCGCCCCACCACCCGGGCCAGCGAGAGGTTGGCCAGATTGACACAGAGGACCAGCAGCACGGCGCCCACGGCGCACATGATCAGGATCAGCCCGCGCCGCGAATCGCCCACCAGGCGATCCTTGAGAGGCATCAGGCTGGCGCGCACTTCTTCGGGCCACTTGCGCGTGAGATCGGCCTGCACCACGTTCATTTCAGCCTGGGCGCGCGACAGGGAAACGCTGGGACGGAGTCGCGCTACCGGCCAGTAGTTCAGGTCGCCGAAATCCACCACTAGGTCGTCGGTCTTGTATCCCAAGGGCTTGAACAACTCGGCGTCGCGCGGGGCTCCGCCGAAGAGAACTTCGGTCGCGGACGGGAACTGGAAACCGGCGGGCAGGACGCCCGCGACCGCGCACGGCTTGCCATCGACCAGAATTTTGCTGCCGGCGAGGTTCGGGTCGGCATGGAAGCGCCTGCGCCACAGCGAATCGGCGATGAGGACCACGTCGTGCCCGGCGGTGTCTTCGTCGTCGGTGAACAGTCGGCCTTGCTGGGGCGTCGCGCCCAGCACGCGGAACATGCCCGCCGTGACCATCCCGCCACGGACCTGTTCCGGAGGACCGCCGCCGGTCAGGTTGAATGTACTCGACCGCCACATGCCCAGGTCCTCGAAGCTGCTGACCTGCTTCTTGTATTGATAAAAAAGCGCGATATTGACGGGCAGTGCGGGATAGGACTTGAGCAGCCGGGGGGCGACGAGAGTGACGGCAACCAGGCGCTCGGGAGCCGGATACGCCGGGGGGCGCAGCAGAACGCCGTTGACGAGCGAAAAGATGGCGGTATTGGCGCCGATTCCCACGGCGAGCGAAAGGACCACCATCACGGCGAAGGCACGGTCCCGCAGGAGGCTCCGGATTGCGTAGCGCATCATTAGCTAATACGCATTCGAGGGGAATCAGTTCGCAGGAATCTGATATAGCAGAATCGATTTCCCGATCTTCGCCACCGGCCGGTAGCCCTCCAGCCAGGCAAAGGCCAGGTCGCTCCTGCCGCGCTGCTGCGCCACCATCCAGCCGTAATTCTCGCGCATCGTGTAGCTCAGCGCGACCCAGCCGGTAACAGGTTGGTAGGGCTCGAGGCCGTCCCAGTTCGGAAGCCCAAGGCGCGTGTCGTCGCCGGTATACAGGCAGGCCATGTGGAGATACGGGACGTTGCGGCGGCGCAGCTCGGCGGCGAGGCGGCCCATGTCCTGGCCCCAATCGAGATCGGAATCGACCAGGACGCGCTCCGGATGTGCGGCGGCGAATTCGTTGAAATAGGCGAGGTAGTCGGGGTGGGCGAGCGCGCCAGAGACGGCGACCCACGCGAACAGCAGGACGACGGCCCAGCGGGCGCGACGCCACAGCCAGACGGCCCCGATGCCGGCGGTGATGGCGAGCATCGGGTATAGCGGCAGGAGGTACCGCACGCCGATGTTGAGCGTGGTAGGCAGATTCACCAGCAGCATGACGAGAGCCAGTGCGGGCGGGATGCGCTGCGCCGGCGAGCACGCCCGCGCCGTCAGCGCGAGCAGCAGCAGGGCGATCGGGGTCTTTACGGCGAGCGCTACGGGGAAGAAGTACCACCAGCCGTGAAAGCTGTGCCGGCCGAGAAGGTACGCGGTGTGGCCGGCCTCGATGTGGGTGTGGACCTGCCAAAGCCCGTCGAGGATCGCAGGCGCCGGGAGGGGGATGGCCGCGAGCACTGGCAGCGGGATGGGCTCGGTTACGCGCCCAAAAGAGAAGCGATACGCGCCCCAGGCCAACAGAAAGGCCACGGGGAGCCAGAGCCACGAGCGGCCTCGCATTGGCTTGCGAGAGATCAGGACAATCGCAATTACGCATACCGGAACCAGGAGCAGGCTCGAGAATTTGGAGAGCACCGCGAGCGCCAGGCCTGCTCCGAAGACGACGCTGTGACGCCGCGTAGGCTCCTCCCACCAGCGCCAGAACGTGTAGAGCGCGGTGCAGACGCCGGCGCCGACCGCCATGTCCATGGTGGCCAGCCCCGCGTGGGCAAGCACCGGGGGCGTGTTGGTGAAGAGGAAAACGGGTGCGAGTCCGCCCCATTCGCCGAGAAGTCGGCGGCCCCAAAACCAGACCACGGTGCAGGCCAGGATGAAGAACGGCAGGATCCCAATGCGGGCAAGCGTGAGAGCCTTCGCCGGGCGGGGGACGCTGTTGAGAACGGCGTTGCCCTCGCGCCAGCGGTCGGGTTGGTTCTGCGAACGCGCGCCATAGAGATAAGGGCCGGCGGCGATAGCCAGCCGTGCCAGCGGCGGATGGAACGCGCCGTACGTGTAACGGCCCAGGTCCAGATACTGCATGCCGCAGCCGATGTTGGGAGTCTCGTCGGAAGTCTGCGAAACGCCGCGATAGGTAGCGGCGATGCGCGCCACGCCGATCGCGGTGAGCAGCAGAAAGATCAGTGTCGGTCTGGACGGCAGCAAGCGATGATCCAAGGGAACGCCTCGATGAGCCGCACCTGGGGGAATGACGCCTCCAGGAACGGGCCGAACGTGCGCAGATTCCAGTGTTGCACGTGCTCCGGGTGATCGCCCAGGCGCGCCAGGTGCTTTCCGCGAAGCACGTTGCCGATGCGAAAGTACGGCTCGTACGGCACCGAGAAGACGACGGCGCGGCGCGCCACCCGTTGCAGCTCTTCGGCGGCGGCGCGCGGGTGGTCGAGGTGTTCGAGGACTTCGAGGCAGGTGACCACGTCGAAGCTCCGGGAGCCGAATGGCAGAGCCTGCACCGAGGCCAGCACCTGGGCGGCGGATTCGGGATTGCGATCCAGCAGCACCGTGCGCGCGTTCTTCGGTAGCGCGACGCGCCGCAGCATCTCGCCTTCGCCGCAGCCGGCATCCAGCACCGACTCCGGGGCGAGCTCGGCAATGATAGCGGCGATGCGCGAAAAGAACCGGCCGATGACGAAGCGCACCACCGGATTGGCGTCGTCGTACTTCTGCTGGCGGAACACCTAGCGCGGGCGCTCCCGCCGGGCAGCGCGCAGCCGGAACACGTGGCGGATGTAATGCAGGGGATGGAGCGCGTGAACCTTGCTCTGGCCGCGCACGCGTTTGCGCATTTCATAGCCGCACTCGTGTACCTCGCCGACGGTGCCGCGCACCAGGATCTCCATCAGGCTCTTGTAGCCGAGCGGGCGGAGCTCGACCTCTTGAATCGCCGAGCGGCGCACCAGGTAGCAGCCGGAGAGCGGGTCGGATACTCGGGAATAGACTTCGGGCAGCAGCAGGCGGCCGATCTGCGCCGCGCCCCAGGAGGTGATCCGCCGCGTCAGGCCCCAGTCGCCGAGCCCGCCGCCATCCCCGTGGCGCGTGGCCACCACAAGATCGGCGCCTTCCGTTCGTTCGAGCAGGCGGCCGAGCACGTCGGGTGGATGCTGAAAATCGGCATTGATGGTGCCGAGCAGGGGCCCACGCGCCACCTGCCACCCGCGAATCACGGCGACCGCCAGCCCGCCTTCGTTGCGTCGCCGCACGACGCGCAATTCGGGAAAGGTCTCGGCGATCCCGGCGGCGATTTCCCACGTGCGGTCGGCGCTATCGTCATCGACCACGATGACTTCATACCGCCCGGGAAACACCGCATCCAGCGTCCGTCGAACCGCGGCCAGGAAGTCCGCGATATTTTCGCGCTCGTTGAGTGTCGGCACCACGAGAGACAAAAGAAGGGCCTCGGGCGGCGTCTCCAGCGAGGGCACGGCAAGCGGCCCTGTCGGCGCATCGATCACGCGCGGCGCGTCGCGGCTCTGGGGCAGTACTGCCAAACCTTACTGTAACCCAGGCGCACCACAAATAACTGGTGCGATTGAAACGATTTCGTGTATACTGTCACGACCGGAAGTCGGAGGGCACCACCATGAGGGGAATCTGGGTAATCACCGTATGCGTCTGTCTCGCGGGCCGGGCCGGCGCGCAGACGTCCACGGATGAACTGATCCAGGCGATACGCAACAACGATCTCGCGGGATTGAAAGCCGCGTTCGCCAAAGGCGCGAACGTCAATGCCCGCGACAGTCGCGACACGACGCTGCTCATGTACGCGGCGTCGTCAGGCAGCGCCGAAGCAGTCAAGCTGCTGCTCGACAGCGGGGCCGATGTCAACGCGAAAAACCAGTTCGCGAATACCGCCCTGACACTCGCCGCCGACCAGCCGGAGAAGGCGCGGCTGCTGATTGAAAAGGGCGCCGATGTCAACGCCGCGACCAAGCTGGGCCGCACGCCGCTGATGATCGCGGCCCACTGCGCCGGATGCTCGGGAACCGTCAAGCTGCTGCTCGAAAAGGGCGCGGACCCGAAAGCCATCGACAGCCGCAAGCGGACCGCGATTCAGGAAGCCGCCACCGTGGACGACTTGGACAGCGTCAAGCTTCTGTTGGCAAAGGGTGTGGACCCGGACGTCCCCGACGTCGATGGTTTCACTTCTTTGATGTGGGCCGCGTCCAACTGCAACCTGGAAGAGACGAAACTCCTGCTGGCGCGCAAGGCCAACGTGAATGCAGCCAACCTGGGCCAGGGCGAGGTGAAGTTCGGCAAGATCCAACTCGTTCACCTCACGCCCCTGATGCTGGGCTCGACGTTCTGTGGGACGGACATGGTCAAGACCCTGCTCGATGCCGGCGCCAGGGTGAACGAGGCCGATGGCCGGGGGATGACGCCGCTGATGTTCGCGGTGAGCTCCGAGGCGCAGAAGGCTCCGGTGGTGAAGATGCTTCTCGCGGCCGGCGCGGACGTGAACGCCAGGAGCAAAGCCGGCGAGACCGCGCTCGATTGGGCCGGCAAATTTGGGAGCCCGGAGGTCCTCAGCACGCTGGCCGCAGCCGGGGCCAAGGAGGGCTTGCCCTACAGCCCGCCGCAGCGCAAATCCGCCGGGCAGCAGACGGCGAGCCAGGCCGTGGAGAAGGCCACCGCGCTGCTCCAGAGAACATCCACGGAGTTCTTCACCCAATCCGGTTGCGTGAGCTGCCATCACCAGGCCTCGGCCATGATGGCCACGAGCGCCGCGCGGCGGGTCGGAGTGAAGGTCGACGCCGCGGCCGCCGCCGGCCACGTGAAGATGATCGAGGGCGAGACCAGGGCTTTGCAGCAGTTCCTGGTGGAGCGCTACGATGTGGGCGGCGCCTCGGATCCGTGGGCCGCGATGCTGCTGGCCGCTGGATCTCAAGACTACCCGCCCAGCCGGCTCACCGACATGATCCTCTCTTACGTGGTGAGTTTCCAGGGCCGCGACGGGTCCTGGTGGTTCGGAGGCGTTTCGCGCGCGCCTTCGGAAGAGGGGCACTTTGCGCGTACCGCGCTGGCCATTCGAATCATGCAACTCTACCGTACGCCCGGCACGAAAGCGGACCTGGACCGCCGCATCGCCCGCGCCCGCGATTACCTGCTGAACAACCAGGCGGAGACCAACGACGAGGCCGCATTGCAGATCCTCGGCCTCCACTGGGCGGGCGCCGGCGACGCCAAGGTGAGTGCCCTGGCAAATAAGCTGGTCGCGGCGCAGCATGCGGACGGCGGCTGGTCGCCAAACAAGAATCTGGCGAGCGACGCCTACGCGACCGGCGAGACCCTTTTGGCGTTGACCGAAGCCGGAGCGCTCAAGGCATCCGACGCGGTCTATCAGAAGGGCGCGAAGTTCCTGCTCGAAACACAGTGGGCGGACGGCTCGTGGTACGTGCGCAGCCGCGCGCCGAAGTTCCAACCCTACTTCCAGAGCGGCTTCCCATTTGACCACGATCAATGGATTTCCTCGTCGGCGACATCCTACGCGGTACGAGGTTTGGCTCCGGCCGTCGAATACGAGAGGAGAGCGTCCAGGTGACCAAAGTAATTGCATTTTTGATCGGTGCCGGAGCGGGCCTTTACGCGCAGACGGCGCCCATGACAGTAGCGCGGCTGTACGATTCGCAGTTGAAAAACACGGAAG
This sequence comes from Candidatus Acidiferrales bacterium, assembly GCA_035499435.1. Classification (GTDB taxonomy): domain Bacteria; phylum Acidobacteriota; class Terriglobia; order Bryobacterales; family Bryobacteraceae; genus Solibacter. The sequence goes on from DATJYW010000249.1 coordinate 43,262, forward strand.
GCGAGGTGGTCTCCCTTGCCGAGGCGATGCCGGAGTCGAAATACGGGTTCCGGCCGGCCAACGGCGAGTTCGCCAAAGTGCGGACCTTTGCCGAACAGATCAAACATATCGCCGCGGTGAACTACCTGGTGTCGGCTTCGGTGCTGGGGGAGAAACCGCCGGTGAATCTCGGCACCGGCGAGAACGGGCCTGACGAGGTCAAGAGCAAGGACGCGGTCGTGAAGTTTCTGAAGGACTCCTTTGCGTACGCGCACAAGGCGATGCAGAGCCTCACAGACAAAAACCAGCTCGACATGATCAAGGGACCGTTTGGGAATGAAAAATCGGCCCGCGCCGGCCTGGCGAATGTCGCGGTGTGGCACCCGTTCGACCACTACGGGCAGATGGTGGTGTACGCGCGCATGAACGGGGTGGTGCCCCCGGCCAGCCGCTAGGATTCCGCAATCCGGCCCACGCTTTGCAGCTCGAGGAAAGGGTCACCGTCTTCGCCGACGTCGAACGCCGGCGCGAAACGCTTGTTCCACAGAATCTCGTCGTGGCGGTACGAATGCCGCGAGAGGACTGTCTGGCTGAACGTATCGTCGTATGCTTTGATCAGGATCAGCACTTCCAACTGAAGCCGCGTCAGATCTTCCGCCGTCAGGCCGCGCAACGGGCTCTCTTCGTCGATCGGATGCACAATGGTCCAGGTAAGCGGGAGAAAGAGTACCTTTTCGCGCTCGAGTTTCAGCAGGTTGTATTTGCGGATCGGGTTCCCGTTGCCAGGCTCGACGGTCATCAGCATCACGCGCGCTTGCAACTCCATGAGGTCGTTGCGTCGGCGGTTGACCACGCGGAACTGAAGGCTGAAGCCGTCCTGGTAGGGCGCGACGAGCATGTTCTCGCTGTAGCCTAGCTTGGCGGACGGCCGCGAGACACGTCCGAAGAGTAGGCCGGTAGCAACGGCGAATCCCAGGACGCCGAACATGGCCTCGAATGCAGCAATGATGTTGGCCGCAAGTCCCTTGGGCGCAATCACGCCGTATCCGACCGTGCTCAGGGTCTGGGCGCTGAAGAAGAATACGTTAAAGAATCTGCCCACGGCAGTCGCCGACTCGGCCGCGGAGAGCTGTCCCGGAGCGAAAACAAAATACATGGTGGCGAAGACGGTATTGATCAGCACATAGCCCATGAAAAGTGTCGCCAGAAAGGCGGGCCAGCTCATGTTGATGAGATGCAGGTAGGGATGAATGTCGTGCCAGTTGCCGCCGCGGCGGTGTACGTTGAAGCTGCCGTCTTTGTTGATGATGCGGCGCAGAGGCCGCGTGAATTTCTGGGTGAGGCCTGGGTCGAATGCAATCTTCTGCATTCTTGTAGGATAGGTCAGCCGATGCCGCGCTCACGCAGAAGGCGGGCGGCCAGGCTGTCGCGCTCCCGCAGGATTCCACGCAGCAGGTGACGCGGCTCGACCGCGGCGCCGTCATGCACGCCGTACCCTGGCCACTGCCAGAGCCCGCCGCGCCGAGTGACTGAGGCGCAAGTCTTCCGTGGGTGGGACACGTCGCGGATTGCTTTCGGCGCTTTCGATTGCCCTGACCACCTCCACGACGCCCTCGGCGCCGATGCGGGCAGCGAGGTCCGGATCGTTACGAAGAACACCGAGCAGCAGATGCTCCAGCGTGATTTCCCGGCGGCTGAAGGAGCTGGCTTCCTGGCGCGCCGAGGTACTGGTCCGCGCCGCACGAGCCAAGCGCCTGCTCAAGCCGCGGGCCGCACAGGAGGGAGCACGAACGTTTCCGAACGCGCGGCCACTTCCTGCATGATGCCGTAGCCGTGGCGCTCGCCATCGGCCAGGGCCACCAGAATGTGGAATACGGCTGGGGTCAGTAGCTCTGCCATACATCCGTCACGGATATACTAGCACGAAGCCGGCTAATACACCAGCGCGTTGAAGAACATCTTGAACGTCAGGTAGCTCTGTGCTCGATACTGCGGGCGCATGCCGAACAGGATGGCGTGCCCGCTGCCCACTGGAGCGTCGATCAGCGCCGCGCGGCCGGCGATGACCTTTTCGCCGACCAGCCAGCCCGATGCCAGCACCCCGCTCTCGGGATAGCGGGCCACTACCGGCAATTGCGTGTCCCACGCCGGGCTCTGCTCGCTCCAGATCGTGATTTCCGCGGGCAGGCCGTAGGTCAATCGGCTGTGCGTGTCGAGCTTCACGTTGAGAAGCGACCCGGGCGAGTAAAACTCGCTCGAGCCGGAGACGCGGTCGCCGCCGGTCGGATCGGGCTCGCCGCCTCGCCCGCCGCGCCCGGCGGGAGTGACGGTGCGGACTTGCACGCCGAGGCGCGAGATCGCATACTCGCTGGCGTTGTTCAGGAACACGGCCGTGCCGCCCGCCGCCAGAAACTCCTTCAATGTATCAGCGCCTTTCGCACCGAGCCCACCGGCATATTCCTGTGGCATGGTGCCCCCCCGATGGCCGTTTTCGATGCTGTTGGCGGGCTGGTCGGGAATGACGATGACATCGTACTTGGCCCGCAAGCCTCCGGCCTGGATATCGGCATTGTGGACGCTGGCGTAAGCAAAGCCGAACTGCTCCAGCAGCCAGCGCGTCCAACCTTCGTCCATACCCGCGGTCCAGGCCTGGTAAAGAGCCACCCGCGGGCGCTTCACTTCTTTCCACCCGCTGCGCTCCGCGAGCGAAAAGTCGCCGCTTGCAGGGTCGCGCCAGACCCGCTGCCCCTGCTTCCACGCGCGGTTCACGGCAACCCAGGAATCCGTGTCGGAGGCCTTCAACAGCGGTCCTGCGGCGGGCGGGGGTGCCTTCCATTCACCCGAGGTGGAGACCGCGCCCTTGACGGTCTTGACCTCCACGCCCATCAACAGAGGCAGGGTGTTCGCCGTCACGTCGTAGGGGCGCTTCGGCGGCCCGCCGGGATAGAGGCGATCTTCCGGATAGCGCTGCCGCTCCAGCAGCGTCTTGGCCCAGCCGCTGTAAGGCTGGTGCATCGAAACCACCGCGCTGCCGTCGGTGCCGCGCGCCACCTCGACCTGTCCGAAGCGAAGGGTCTCGATCAGCTTGCGCGTGGCTCCCGGGTCGCGCTGTTCGGAGCTGATCACGAACGCGGCCGGATCGGTACGCGTGATCTGCCGCTGCCCCACGCGATAGAAGTTGCGCAGCAGCTCCGTTCGGTGCAGCGCCGCATTGTAGAGGCACGAATCCCACGCGATCGACTGGTAGTCGATGATGTCGCGCAAACGCCAGGTTCCGCCGAGCCACGGCTCCAGGTAGTTCCACGATCGTTCCCGGGGGTTGTAGCCCAGCGCGTTGCTCGCGATCTGGTCGGCCGTGAGGGTGATCGGGCTCGCAATGCGCGCGCTCGCCGATTCCGTAAGCAGCCGCAATCCGCCGTGGAACGCCATGAAGTGCCGCGAGGGCGTCCAGAAGTCGTAGACGCCGTGGATGGCGACCCCGGTCTTGCCGGCGGCGGTCAGGTCCGCCGCCATCGCCGTGCCCATCATGTTCATCTCCTGCATCAGGATCGCGTCGATATTGGGCTCGGTGGGGTCCAGCCACGGCGGCACGAACAGGCGCGCGCCGTTGCCGCCCATCTGGTGTACGTCGTAGGTGATTTCGGGGTGCCACACGTTGTGCAGCTTGGAGATCGTCAGCTGCGTCTCCGGCTGCGAGAAAATGTACCAGTCGCGGTTGTTATCGTGGCCCACGTACTTGTGATACAGCTCCGGCGGATTGCTGCCCTCGTATGGAGTGCCCAGCGTCTTGCGATACCAGCGAGTCACGATATCCACGCCGTCGGGATTCAGCGACGGCACCAGGATCAGGATCGTGTCCTTCAGAATCGCACGATTGTGCGGCGAATCCTCGTTGAGCAGCCGGTAGGCATATTCGACTGCCGTGTGCGTGGACGCGATTTCGGTGGCGTGAATCGAGCACGTGATCAGGACGATCGTCTTCCCTTCCCCAATCAGCTTCTCGGCATCGGCGGGGCTGGTTTTCCGCGGGTCGGCGAGGCGCTGCTGAATGTCGCGATAGTGGTCCAGGTTCTTGAGCGTGGCGGCATCCGCGATCGTGGCCGCGATGAACGGGCGTCCATCGGCGGTCTTGCCCAACTCTTCGACGCGGATCCGGTCGCTCGATTTGGCCAGCGCCTGAAAGTACCCGACCACCTTGTCCCAGTCCAGAACGGTGCGGTCGGCGCCGATCGGGTGGCCGAACCAGCTCTGGGGCGTGGGCACCGCCGCGGCGGCGGACCGGGCGATCAGCAAGAAACAGGCGAGACGTAGGACCATCCGTACATTCTATCCCCGGCGTCCCGGGCCTCTTGCAAAACAAACCAAAAGATCCGAATATAGAATTGAATGGGAGCGGAAGACACCACCAAAACGAGGTGCCTGTTAGTAAACCTATGAATATCGGACTGATTTGCGAGCGCGGCGCCTTCGACCGCCGCGTCGCCCTGATCCCTCCCGTGGTGCGGAGGCTGGCCGGCGCGGGACATGCGGTTTGGGTGGAATCCGGCGCCGGCGACGGCGCCATGTTCCGGGATACCGAGTTTCTCCGAGCCGGCGCCCAAATCGCTTATTCGCCTGACGAAGTCATCGGACGCAGCGAGCTGCTGGTGAAGATCGGCCGGCCGAGCGAGACCGAGCTCGCGCGCTGCGTGCGCGGCGTAACGCTCATGGCGTTCTACCACATGGCGGTCGCCGACCGCGGCTTCGTCGATCTGCTGACGGAGCGCGGAATCACCGCGATCGGGTGCGAGATCATCCAACAGGACGACGGCCGTTTGCCGGTGCTCGCCGCCATCAGCGAGATCGCGGGGCAGATGAGCGTGCCCATTGCTTCCCATCTTCTGCGCTCCAGCTCCGGCGGCCGCGGAATCCTGCTCGGCGGTACCGCCGGCGTACCGCCTGCCCGTGTAGTCGTGCTGGGCGTGGGGGCGGCGGGAACCGCCGCGGCGCGCTCGGCCGCCGCCGCCGGCGCGCGGGTGACGGCCTTCGACCGCGATCCGCGCCGTCTGCGCCACCTGATGGAGCACGTGCCTGCGGTCGAAACCTGCCTGGCCGACGAAGACGCCATCGCCGAAGCCGTCATCACCGCCGACGTGGTGATCGGCGCCATCCTGATCGCCGGGACGCGCTCGCCGCACGTGGTGACGCGCGCCATGGTCGATCAGATGAAGCCGGGCTCGGCGATCATCGACATCTCCATCGACCAGGGCGGGTGCATCGAGACCAGCCGGCCCACCAGCATGGCGGAGCCCACCTTTGTATACAAGGGCGTCACCCATTTCTGCGTTCCGAATTTCACCGCCGACCTGGGGCGGTCGGCCAGCGTCGCCATCGCCCAAGCCATGTTGCCCTACCTGCTGACCATCGCCAGGCACGGCATCGATGAGGCCCTGGAGAAATGCCCCGATCTGAGGCGCGGCGTCTACACGCTGCGCGGGAGGCGTCCGTGACAGGCGATTACCGTTCGCGCATCATGCCGGCCGATGTCGCCGTGGCCGATATCCGCAGCGGGCAGCGCGTGTACATTCACAACGGATGCTCGGAGCCGACCGAGCTGGTGAAGGCGTTGACGCGCCGCGGGCCCGAGCTCGAAGACGTCGAAATGATCCACATGGCCACCATGGGCATCGCCGACTACAGCCTTCCGGAATACCAAGGCCATTTCCGCACCAATGCGCTGTTTATCGGCGGCAACGTGCGCAAGGCCGTCCAGGAAGGCCGCGCGGATTACACCCCGATCTTTCTCAGCGAGATCGAAGGGCTGTTCACCAGCGGCGCGCTGCCCATCGACGTCTGCCTTTTGCAGTGCACCCCGCCGGACAGCTACGGGTACATGAGCCTCGGCCCGAGCATCGACGCGTCCCTGACCGCGGCGCAGTGCGCGCGGCGCGTCATCGTAGAGATCAACGACCGCTGTCCGCGCACGCTTGGCGACACCTTTCTGCACGTGAGCCGCGTGGACGCGTTTATCGAAACTTCCCACCCGCTGAGCGAGTACCCGCGGCATCCGATCACCGAGATGCACCACGCCATCGGGCGGCATGTGGCGGCGCTCATCCCCGACGGCGCAACCATCCAGACCGGCATCGGCGGCATCCCGGAGGCGGCGCTGGGATTGCTCAAAGACCGCAAGGACCTGGGGATCCACTCCGAAATGGTCCCGGACAGCGCCATCGAGCTGATCCGCGCGGGGGTGATCACCGGCGAGCGCAAGACGCTGCATCCGCGCAAGATCATTGCGGGCTTCGTGCTGGGCAGCAAGGAGCTGTTCGATTTCATCGACAACAACCCGATGTTCGAGTTCCACCGCACGGCCTATTGCAACGACCCGTTCCTCATCGCCCGGAACGAGCGTATGGTGGCGATCAACTCGGCCATCGAGGTGGACCTGACCGGGCAGGTCTGTTCCGACTCGATGGGGCTCTCGCCCTACAGCGGGATCGGCGGACAGGTGGACTTCCTGCGCGGCGCCGCGCGCGCCAAGGGTGGCCTGCCTATCATCACCTTGCCTTCCACCGCCAAGGATGGCGCCGTCTCGCGCATCGTGCCGACGCTGCGTCCCGGCGCCGGCGTGGTGACCTCGCGCGGCGATGTCCATTACGTGATCACCGAGCACGGTGTGGCCTATCTTCACGGAAAAACCATCCGACAGCGCGTGGAAGCCATGATCCAGGTGGCCGACCCGAAGTTCCGCACCGAGCTCGAAGACTACGCCATGCAGACCAAGCTGCTGGGAGCGAGCCGCTCTCTGGTCGCGGTGTAGATCGTCTGTCCTCCGCTTTACACAACCGGGACCCGAATCTTCAGGACTGCCGGTCACGCTCCCTTGCAGCCAGTTACCCGCGAGATTGGCGGCGGCCCAGCCGGAGAGGTATCCGGCGCCGTCCATATAGAATCCGGCACGGCCGTAACGGGCGTGTTGATTCAACAGTAAGCGGGTTACTCACTCGTGCCGGGATGGGCATCCGAGACGGCTGCTAACCAGGCTAGCCCAGAATCATCGACTCTGGAAACGCAATCACGAACGTTGCGCCCTGTCCAGGTTGAGACTCGACCCAGATCCTGCCCGAGTATCGATCCGCGATACGCCGGCAGATTGCGAGACCCAGGCCCGTTCCCGGCACCTTCCTGGTGGACACCCGTCTGAATGCCTCGAAGATCTGCTCATGGAAGGCAGGGTCGATTCCGATTCCATTGTCCTTCACCGCGAGTCTCAGTTCCCCGTCGATACGCTGCGCCGAGACGTGAATTTGGGGGGCGTCCACCCCTCGGTACTTGATGGCGTTCGCCAGAAGATTTTGGAAGAGGGAGATGAAGTCGACCGAGATTGCGGTGACAACCGGAAGATCGTCGCTGCGGATCACAGCCTTCGTCTCGTCAATGCGGCTCTTCAGGTTCTCTTTGACGCTCTCCAGAATGGCGTTCAGCTCCACCGGCTCGGGCATCGTGTCGGGCGGAGCCCCGATACGCGCGTAATTCAGCAGGTCCGAAAGCGATTCGTTCATCCGGGCGGCGCCGTCGACGATGTTGGCCACAAATTGTGTTGCTTCGCTGTCGAGGCTGCCGTTACACTTGCGAGAGAGCAGTTCAGCATAGATCGAAATCGCGCGCAAAGGCTCCGTCAAGTCGTGACTTGCTGCAAACACGAACTGTTCAAGGTCCTGGCTCAAGCGCTCCAGTTGTGCCGTTCGGCCGGTCAGCCGTTCGATTTCGGCCCGCAGGTCCGCCTCGACCACATTGTTCTCGAACATGCTCATTCTTGTCGGTGACATTCGCGTCTCCTGAATCGGATGCCGCATCACGGCTGGACTGGAAATGCGGATTGTACTGCCGCCACCAGGATGTTCGCCTCGAAGGGCTTCGAGAGAAACGCCAATGCGCCGCCGTCGATTGCCCGTCTTCGGTTTCTGGCATCGTCGTGCGCGGTCAGAAAGATGATCCGGACACCTGTGCCGATGTCAATCAGTCGGCGCTGCAGCTCCAATCCGTCCATTCCCGGCATTCGGATGTCGAGGATCAGGCACTTTGTCTCCTCGATGTCATCCGAGTTCAGAAATTGCTCGGCCGAGGCGAATGTAGATGCCTGATACCCCTCGGATCGCAGCAGCGCCCTCGTAGAGTCCCGAACAGACTCGTCGTCATCGATGATTGCAATGTCCATTGAAATTACCTCGCGTCTCAGTCCATGTCATCCGGAAGCTTGCCGTGAATCGTCAGATCCGTGAAGATCCGCAGCACGCGAGAGTACTCCGCAAGTGCGTCGGATTGCGCCTGGCTGGCAAGAGCCAGCGTGCCGTTTGAACTGGGGGGACACCCATCCGGTTCTTGCTCGAGCAACCAGCGGTACTTCTGGGTTGCCGAGGTGTAGCTGGCGCGGCATTCCTCTGTCCGCAGGCGCCAGTTCTCCTGGAGTTGGTTTTGCGAAAGTATCGGCAGTGCCAACATCGGAGTAGTCTTGCCACCCTATGCGCTTAGGCCGCCGCGGTCGGCAGCCGCTCAAACTCCAATTCCTCCTCGGCTCTGTACCAATCCTCCTCCGGTGAGCCGATTGGACAACCGCGCTCCTGCCACATCTTGTAAGCAAGTGCCGCGATCTCGTTCTCTGCTTCTTCCTCCGAAACGATCTCGATGTTCGCCCTTGGGCTCGGCATATGTGCCCCCTCCTTCATACATGTTACTGGGATTAGGATTCAAGTATGGACGGCGAAATCGGAATTGCCCAGTCTGCTTTCGGCGTTCGCGCCCATACCTTGGTATGGTGCTGCGGTTCACAATAGTGACAAGTGCGTGGGCCATCGTGCAGGAATCAAAGCTTTTCAGCCATCCTAACGAGATCCGCCAGTGAATCGGCTCCCATCTTTTCCATTACCCGCCCTCGATGCATCTTCACCGTGGGTTCCGTAATCTTGATCTCATCGGCAATCTGCTTGTTCAAGAGGCCCTTGACCACCAGTTTGAAGACATCCTGCTCTCGTGGCGTCAGCGTGCTGTAACGCCTTCGTAGCTCTTCGTGCTCGCGCTCCCGCATGCGCTCTTCCCGATCGCGGTCGATGGCTTGCTGAACCGCGTCGAGAAGTTCCTGGTCGCGAAAGGGCTTTGTGAGGAATTCGACCGCGCCCCCCTTCATCGCGCGTACCGACATTGGCACATCGGCGTGAGCGCTGATAAACACGATTGGGACTCGAATCTTCTCCTCGGCAATACGACTCTGCAGATCGAGACCGCTTGCGCCGGGAAGCCGGATATCGAGTACCAGGCAGCCAGGTCCATCAGGACGTTTGCTGGACAGGAATTCCTGGGCCGACGCAAACGTTTCCACCTTGAGCCCGACGGAACGCAAAAGATTCCTTACAGCTTCACGTACCGAGACATCGTCGTCAACCACGAATACCACCGGTGCGGGCTCGGTCATGATGGATCAGTCGTGGCTCGTACTTGCACTGTCCGCGGGCAATTCGAATTGAACGGTCAGCCCGGGTCCCTCATTCAAGTCAGCCCAGATCCGCCCTCCGTGCGCCTCGACAATCGTTCGACTGATGGACAACCCCATGCCTATGCCATCAGGCTTCGTAGTAAAGAATGCATCGAATAGCCGGGTCAGGTTTTCAGGATTGATGCCCGGCCCCCGGTCTCTTACCGCCACGACTACGCCGGCGTCGGTTCTGCGTGTTTGTATTCGTAGTTCTCGCGCTCCTTCCACTTTAGCCATAGCTTCGGCGCCATTCACCAGTAAATTCAGGATCACCTGCTGCAATTGAATTCGATCGCCGCGGACCCGCTGAGCATCGCCTGGGAGCTCGGTTTGGATGATAACCCGCTCCTTCTCCAAATTGGCGTGTGCCAGGACCACTGTTTCTTGAATCATTTCATTTAGGTCGAACCAGGTCGCAGCCTCGGTCCCCTTTCTCAGCGAATCGCGAATCCGCCGGATGACCGCGCTTGCCCGATTCCCGTCGCGTGCCACCAGCGCCAGCGATTCGCGGGCCTCTTCGACGTTGGGTGGTTCGCCGCGTAGCCAGCGGAGTCCCGCCGCCGCATTCGTGACCACGCCGGCGAGCGGCTGATTGACCTCGTGCGCAATCGACGTCGCCAGCTCGCCGAATGAAAAAGCCCTGACGACGCGAGCGAGTTTCGACTCCGCCTCACGCACGGCCTTTTCCGCTTTGAGCGCCCGCTCCTTTGCGAGCAATTCCGCCTGGTGGGCAAAGGCCCACCGCTCCTCATCGATGTCCTGAAGCATCGCCAGCGCGCCGGTAATCTGTCCCGTCTCATCGCGTATTGGGACGGCGCTGGCTCGCGTCCATCGTTCCATACCATCTTCTCCCTTGCGAAGAAACTCGATTCCGGGCAGGACCTCCTCGCCTCCCAGCGCCCGTAGCGCCGGATTCGCCGTGGATGGGAAAGGCCGCCCATCCGACGAAGTGGCGCCCCAACTCGTGGCGTCGATGGAAGGGACATCGCTTCGCAGGAGTCTGTTCCATGCAGGGTTGGCGCCGACCACCTTGCCCGCTGCGTCTACGATGCCGACCCCGATCGGGAGACGCCTCAAGGTGGTGGCCAGCCGGTACTCGCTCGTGCGCAACGCCTCCTCTGCTTCGGCCGACTCCATCAGGTCGGTTGTCTGCCGCGCCAGTAAATCCAGGCGCCACAGGTCGTGTTCGCTCGGAGCGTGAGGCACGGACCAATGTGTCGAAAGGACGCCGAGCATCCGCCCTCCCCTTGTGATCAACGGAGTGGACTGCATGCTACGCACGCCAGCCTGATGTAGCACCGGGAGTAAGGGTGTCCCCAAAAAGAGCGGACTCTTTTCGACATCTTCAACGATCGTTCTCTCGCCGCGTATGAAAGCGGCATCTTGGTCTCGGCCAAAGTATTCCAGGAACGGGCTCTCGTGCCCATGGTGGGCAACCATCCGCAGGGTATTATTCTGGACCACCTGAAGCGTGCCCTGATTCGCGGCCAGGATGGCAACTGCCGCGTTGACGATCTCCTGGAGCAGCGGCTGGAGTCCGCCTTCGCCGATTCGCTTGCCGCTCAACTCCTGCATTCGCATAAGAGCGGCGAGGTCGACACTCATTGCGTCCTCGAGTTCATGCCGCTCGGTGATGTCCGTAACCACGGCAATCCAGCCATCCACCTCCCCGCCTGGTCCCCGCGTCGGCACGTACACGGCTTGAATCCATCGGCGACCCGCACCAAGGAAGGTCACCTGTGTCTCGTACTGTACCCTCTCCCCGAGGAGCGCCTTTTTCATGTAAGGGAGAATGTGGTCGTAGCCCTCCTGCCCGATTACGTCCACAATCGGACGCCCCGCTAACTCCTCCGGTGTGCGGCCCAGCGATGTCGCGTAGGTGGGGCTTACCCAGAGATATTTCAAGTCGCGGCTGCACCGGGTTACTCCGGCAGGCATATTCTCGGTGATGACCTCGAGTTGCCCCAGCGCCGCGGCGACGGCGTGCTCGCTTTCATGAAGTGCCGCATTCGCTCCCTCGATTTCCTTCACGAATATCTGCACGAGCCGCTCCAGCTCCTGATTGCTCCCACGCAATTCCCTTTCGAGGGCTCGGCGGGTCTTACCCAGGCGCACGTGCGTGTGAACGCGTGCAAGCAATTCGCGGGCGCTGAACGGGTTAATCAGATAATCGTCTGCGCCGTCTTCGAGCGCCTTGACGCACGCTTCTTCACCGGCACGGGCGGACAGCAAAATAATGGGCAGGTCATTGGTTTGCGGCTGTGCACGCAGCCGTTTCACGAGCTCGTATCCGTCCAGCCGCGGTATCATGACGTCGCTCAGAACCAGGTCAGGATCGTGCTCGCATGCTGCCTCGAGCGCTTTTTCACCATCGGACGCCACGATCACGTCATATTGCTCCGCCAGCAGGCCGCGGAGATGGTCGCACATAGCGGCATCGTCGTCAGCCACCAATATCCGGCCCGATCTCGCGTTATGGCTATCCATAGCTCTCCTCGCGAAAGCTCTTCCCAGGTCGTCGCCGCGATTTGAGGATGCCATAAGGGCTCCCGAAGCTATCCATGCAACAGGAAAGCCAACTTCGATTGGGACGTCGATATTCTATCAGCAGCGGTAGGAATCGCTCGATTCCTCAATCCGGCAGGCCCGATCCTGTCTCCATTCATACGGCACTAGCCGCACAGTGCGGGGCTGGCCGGCATTCCGGGTACCCTGGTTGCAAAGGAGTCTCTATGCCCGTCGTAGCGCCTGCAAATTGCACCGGACGGAATTGGCATCGGAAAGCCGCGTGCCTCTGGGTGGCGGCTGCCGCGATCGTTACGGCTGCTCCGGCTCAGCCGGCGGATATCGAGCAGCGCACCAGCGCCTTGCTCGCCCGCATGACTCTGGACGAGAAGATCGGTCAGATGTCGCAATCCACGTCAATGTCAACGCCGCTCTCGGAGTCTATCAGGCAGGAGATCCGGCAGGGCCGGTGGGGCTCGTTTCTCAATGCCGGCAGCCCGGCCGATCGCGCGGAGGCACAGCGCATCGCGCGTCACGAAAGCCGCCTCGGTATTCCGCTGTTATTCGGACGCGATGTGATTCACGGCTATCGCACAATCTTCCCGATTCCGTTGGCGCAGTCGGCGAGCTGGGATCCGGAATTGATCGGGCAGGCAGCCCGTATCGCCGCTCGCGAGGCGAGCGCGGAAGGCATCCGCTGGGTATTTGCCCCGATGGTCGACGTGGCCCGCGATCCGCGGTGGGGACGCATTGCCGAGAGTCCGGGCGAGGACCCTTACGTCGGAGAGATTGCCGGCGCGGCGGTAGTGCGCGGCCTCGAAGGGCCGTCCCCGCGCGATTCATCGTCGGTAGCAGCGTGTGTCAAGCATTACGCCGCGTATGGCGCCGCGGAGGCCGGCCGGGACTACAACTCAGCCTGGGTTCCCGAGGTGCTGCTGCGCGATGTCTACCTGCCGCCCTTTCGCGCATCGCTCGCCGCAGGCGCTCTGACCGTGATGACGGCGTTCGAGGCGCTCAACGGTGTTCCGGCTACGGGAAATCGATTTCTTTTGCACGACGTCCTGCGCGGCGAATGGAAGTTCCCCGGAATGGTGGTGAGCGACTACACCGCGATTCCCGAGATGATTCCACACGGATACGCCGCCGATGATCGCGACGCGGCTCGCCTGGCGCTGTGGGCCGGCGTCGATATGGAAATGGTAAGCACCACTTATCACGACAATCTGAAATCCCTGCTGGCAAAGGGCGAGATCTCCATGCAAGCCATCGACGAGGCGGTGGGGCATATCTTGCGTTTGAAGTTCCGTCTCGGCTTGTTCGACGAATCCATCCGGCCGGCGGCGCAATCGCAGGTCACGCCGGAATCGCGCGAGGTAGCCCGAAAGCTCGCGGCCGAGAGCGCGGTGTTGCTGAAGAACGACGGCCAACTGCTGCCGCTGCCGGATTCCGTACGTTCGGTTGCTGTCATCGGCCCGCTGGCCGATAGTCCGGTCGACCAGATGGGCACCTGGGTTATGGATGGGCGCCCCGAAGATGTTCAGACACCGCTTGCGGCAATCCGGCGGATGTTGGGAGAAGGGCGGGTTTTTTACGCGCCCGGTCTCAAGCACAGCCGCGATACCGGCGAATCGGGTTTCGGAGCAGCCGTTGACGCCGCTCGCCGGGCGGATGCGGTGTTGTTGTTCTTGGGCGAGGAGCAGATCCTGTCGGGCGAAGCGCGGTCCCGCGCGTTTCTCGATTTGCCTGGCGCACAGGATCGATTGGTGGACGCCATCGCCAGGCTGGGCAAGCCCTCGATTGGAATTATTCTGGCCGGCAGGCCCCTGACGTTTCATCATGCGGCCAGTCAGCTACAGGCGATTCTCTGGGCGTGGCATCCCGGTACAATGGGCGGGCCCGCCCTGGCCGATTTGCTGTTCGGCCGCGCCGTCCCTTCGGGAAAACTGACGGTCACGTTTCCGCGCACCGTCGGCCAGGTCCCTATCTACTACGCGCATCTCAATACCGGCCGCCCGGCTTCCCTGTCGGAATTGGGAATACCCATGGGAAATCCGGCCGATCCGGCCGGTTACACCTCCAAATATCTCGACGTCGATTTCACTCCGGAGTATCCCTTCGGATTCGGTCTCTCCTACACGGAATTCGCTTATTCGAATCTCGAATTGAACGCGGCGGCCATAGCGCCGGATGGCGAACTGACAGTCTCGGCCGATGTGAAGAACCGCGGTTCACGAGACGCAGTCGAAGTGGTGCAACTCTACGTGCATGCTGTGGCCGCGAGTGTCGCCCAACCGGTCCGTCTGTTAAAAGGCTTTCGCCGCGTAGCCCTTCGGGCCGGCGAAACGCAGCGCGTAGAATTTACGCTCCACGGCCGCGATCTCGCATTCCACAATCAGGCGATGGCCCTGGTCACCGAGCCCGGACGCTATCGGGTTTGGATCGCGCCGGATTCGGTGCGCGGCCTGGCCGGCGAGTTCGCCGTGCGCTAGTGGATGCCAAACCACGTGGGGCAGCGCTTCAGCCTGCGCGGGACTTCAGTCCCGCTGGCTCGGGAGTCTCGCTAGTTCTCACCGGTAGCTGGCCGCCTGCATTTCGAACATGTCGGCGTATCGGCCCCCTAATGCCAGGAGCTTGCTGTGGCTTCCCTGTTCGACGATCCTGCCGTTCTCCAGCACTACGATGCGGTCTGACATGCGCACCGAAGAAAAGCGATGCGAGATCAACAGGGTCGCTTTGCCTTCCGTGAGGGCGGCAAAACGCTGGAAGATTTCGAGTTCGGAGCGTGCGTCCAGGCTTGCGGTGGGTTCGTCGAGAATCACCATCTGGGCATCGCGAAAATAGGCCCGCGCCAGCGCGATCTTCTGCCACTCGCCGCCGGAGAGATCGGTGCCTCCTTCGAAGCGCAGGCCCAGTAGCTGCCGGTACTGATCGGGTAATTTCTCGATTACCTCATCGGCCAGGCTCTTCCGCGCGGCTTCGAGGATCGTCCAGTCCTGCGCCGAATCGGCCTGCGCCAGCGCGATGTTCTCGCGGGCGGTCATCTCGTAGCGCATGAAATCCTGGAAGATAACCGTGATCTGGCGCTGCAGGTCGTCGATATCGTAATCTCGCAGGTCGATGCCGTCCAGCAGGATCCTTCCGCAGGTGGGATCGTACAGCCGCGCCGCCAGCTTCACGATCGTCGTTTTCCCCTGGCCGTTTTCGCCGATCAGGGCTACTCGTTCGCCCGGTCCCAGATAGAAGTTGAAATTGTCGAGTACTTTCCTGCCGTTACCGTATGAAAAACTGACCTTATCGAAGATCAGTCCGTGGCGAATCGGGCGCGGAGCAGGCATGGCATCGGGCCGGGAGCGGAGCTTCGGCTTGACCTCCAGGAATTGGACCAGATGGGTGAGAAACAGCGAGTGCTCGGCGATGTTGGAGAACGTCGAGAAGATACCCTGCATGTTGCTGCTGGCGCCGGCGATGGCGCCGGCCAGGAACTGCAATGTGCCCCAAGTCACCGCACCGGTCAAGGTGCGAAAAATGACGTACGCGTAACACGCGTAATAGCCACCGGTGCTCAGCAGGGACAAGAGCAGTCCTACCAGCAGCCTTCGCCGCGCCAGACCGGCGTCTTCCTCGTAGATCTGCCCGGAAAGGTCCGCGAACCTGCCGGACAGGAAGGAACTCATCCCGAAAAGGCGTAGCTCCTTGGCGGATTCTTTGCTGGCGCCGATCTGGCGAAGGTAATCCAGTTTCCGGCGAGTGGGTGTCTGATGCATATGCAGCGCGTAGCCCAGAAAAACAAAATAGCCCTCGCCCACGAAGGCTGGTACGATGGCTGCCGTCAGCAACACCAAAATCCACGGCGAGAACCAGAGAATTCCGAGCGCGAGACTGATCCCGGTGATGGTTTGTTGAGCCAACGATCCGATCGCCTGAATCATCATGACGCGGTCCGTAGCCTGCGCGCGGGCTCGCTCCAATTTGTCGTGGAAAAGTGGATCTTCATATGAAGAAAGGTCTAGCCGCGAAGCATGTTCCATCACCATCAAGCTGACGTGGCGGGAAAAACGATCCGCAAGCAATAAATCGAAATATCCGATGGCCCGTCCTGCGACTGTGCCGGTCGCCGCCAGTACGAATTCCGCGCCCACCAGCCACCAGAAGTCTGGGACAAGCGGATGCCCCACGAAGTGGCTTTGTATCGCATCGAGAATCTTCCTCGACACAGACAGGATTGCAAGCGGAAGCAACGCCGCGACGAGACGGCACACGAGGACGCCCATCACGACGGATGGTCCGGACTGCCAGACAATTCGCACTAGTGCGGGTATATTTTTCAGAGCGCGGAAGCGTTCTTTCCAGCTATCTCGCAGAGCCGCCGTGGATTTGTTCACTTGCCCTCCACGCTGTGCATCCCAGGTGCCAGGCAATGTTTATCACACTGGCAATTCGCCTGCCTCTCGTGAACTTATGCCTAACAAAAAGCGCGCGAAAACGATTCTGGTTACAGGCGCAACCGGCCGGCAAGGTGGAGCGTCCCTCACTCATCTCCGAAAAAACGGGTACTCGGTCCGGGCTCTTACCCGAAATCCCGATCAGCCCAAAGCTCGCGACCTCCTCGGCTCCGGCGTGGAGGTTGTTCGGGGCGACATGAGCGACAAACGGACTCTTCTCACCGCCATGGAAGGCGCTTACGGAGTCCACTCGGTGCAAAATCCTTACGAAGCCGGCATCGACGGAGAGATCCGACAAGGGATCAACGTGGCGGATGCCGCCAAGAGTTCCAGCATCACGCACTTTATTTATAGTTCTGTCGCCAGTGCCGATCGGCACACCGGCATTCCTCATTTTGACAGCAAGGTCCGCATCGAGGAGCACATTCGCGGAATCGGGATGCGCTTCACGATTTTGCGGCCGGTTTTTTTCATGGAGAACTGGCTCATGCTGCGGCCCTCGATTGAAAGCGGAGCGCTGGCCCTCCCGCTCAGCCCCGAAACGCGCTTGCAGATGATTGCCGTGGACGACATAGGCGGTTTGACAGCGCAAGTCTTCGATCATCCGGGAAAATGGCAGGATCGGGTTTTCGAAATCGCCGGAGACGAGCTTTCGATGTCCCAGTTGGCGGAGGTTTTCACACGTGCTTCGGGACGCGAGGTCCGCTATCGGCAGGTTCCGTGGGATGAATATGAACAGCAGGTGGGCCCGGATCTCGGCCGGATGTATCGATGGTTTCAGGAAACCGGATACCATGCCGATATCGGAGCGGTCCGCCAGGAGTATCACCGGCTGACATCGTTCGATCAGTGGATGAACTTACATTGGCACACGGCCGTGCACACCGCGCATTGAAGTGCGGGCGGCGCGTTTATGGTCCGCCGCGTCGCAATGGTTCCCAAACGTCCGGTCATTCTATCCCGGTTTGTGGAACTGTGTGTAAGAGCAGCGATCACTCGGGCTCGCCTGAGGTACAAAGGAATTGCTGTCCCGAAGCCTCCGCTCCCTTGGCAGAAGCTTCCCCTCAGTGATGTTTTTCCGCAGTCGGAGACTCATGACAGCCCGAGCGACAAGCCGTTGCGATGTCTTGTGGCCCGGCCGACCCCACAATCAATTCCTAATAGTTATCGAACCGACGGAGGTGGCAAGTGCCAGCCCAAAATGAGGAGCCGCTCGTCCACATACTGTGGATGAATGCAGGTCTTAGTTGCGACGGCGATTCGGTGTCGCTTACCGCAGCCACTCTTCCCAGCGTCGAAGAGATCGCGCTCGGCGCGCTGCCAGGGCTGCCGAAGGTGCAATTTCATTGGCCGCTGATTGACTACGAAGTGGGATCCGATTTTCTGCAGTGGTTCTTCGAGGCTGAGCAGGGCCGGTTGGATCCTTTCGTCCTGGTCATCGAAGGCTCGCTCGCCAATGAGAAGATCAAGCGCGAGGGCTACTTCACCGGGTTCGGCAACAATCCTGAAACCGGCCAGCCGATTACCTTGATGGAATGGGTGGACCGGCTGGCGCCCCAGGCCTGGGCGATTGTCTGCGCCGGCACCTGTGCCACCTACGGCGGCATTCATGCCATGCAGGGCAATCCGACCGGCGCTATGGGCATTCCGGATTACCTCGGATGGAAGTGGCGGTCGAAAGCCGGCATACCGATCGTGTGCGTGCCAGGCTGCCCTGTCCAGCCCGACAACATGTCGGAGACCCTTTTGTACCTGCTGCATCAAGCGGCCGGCAATGCGCCGATGATCCCCCTCGATGACTGCTTGCGCCCCCAATGGTTGTTCGGCATGACTGTTCACGAAGGCTGCGATCGAGGCGGCTACTACGAGCAGGGCCGCTTCACGTGGGAGTATGGGCAGCCCGAGTGTCTGGTCAAGATCGGCTGTTGGGGTCCCGTGGTGAAGTGCAATGTGACCAAGCGCGGATGGATGGATGGCGTCGGCGGCTGCCCCAACGTCGGAGGCATCTGCATTGCCTGCACGATGCCGGGCTTTCCGGACAAATTCATGCCGTTTATGGACGAACCGCCGGGCAGCAAACTTTCCACTGAGATTACCGGCCACGTATACGGCCCGCTGATCCGCGGCCTTCGCGCGATTACGCTGGCCAGCGCGGACAAGGAACCGAGGTGGCGTCACAAGGGATCGATGCTGACCACCGGATATAAGCCGTCGTGGAACCGAGCCGCACGTAGGGGGGAACAATGAGCACAGACGTACAGGATATTTCCGCGCTTGACCGCGGCGCGAGCAACCTCGTGGAGGTGGCCTGGGATCCGATCACGCGCATCGTAGGGAGCCTCGGCATTTATACCAAGATCGATTTCGGCCGGCGCAAAGTGGTGGAGTGCTATAGCACCTCTTCCATCTTCCGCGGATATTCCATCTTCATGCAGGGCAAAGACCCGCGCGACGCACACTTCATCACCAGCCGCATCTGCGGCATCTGCGGCGATAACCATGCCACATGCTCCGTCTACGCGCAGAATATGGCATACGGAGTGACCCCTCCGCACCTTGGCGAATGGATGATCAATCTCGGCGAGGCCGCCGAGTACATGTTCGACCACAACATCTATCAGGACAACCTGGTGGGCGTGGACTTCTGCGAGAAGATGGTGCGCGAAACCAATCCCGGCGTCTGGGAGCAGGCCGCGCGGAAGGAAGCGCCGCACGCCGAGGCGCATGGCTATCGCACCATCGGCGACATCATGAAGTCGCTCAATCCGTTCGAGGGCGAGTTCTATCGCGAAACCTTGCAGGTGAGCCGCACGACCCGCGAGATGTTCTGCCTGATGGAAGGGCGCCACGTACATCCCTCGACTCTCTATCCTGGAGGCATCGGCGCCGTCCCGACCATCCAGCTTTTCACCGACTACATGACACGGCTGATGCGCTACGTCGAGTTCATGAAGAAGGTGGTGCCGATGCACGACGACTTGTTCGACTTCTTCTACCAGGCGATGCCCGGATATGAAGAGGTCGGGCGCCGCCGCGTGCTGCTCGGCTGCTGGGGCGCTCTGCAGAATCCGGAGGTGCGCAACAACGGTTACCGGAACATGACCGATTGGGGTCGGGCGATGTTCGTCACGCCTGGTGTGGTCGTGGACGGCAGGCTGGTAACGAACGATCTGGTAAAGATCAATCTCGGCATCCGCATCCTGCTCGGGAGCTCTTACTACGAGAACTGGGATGGCCGCGAAATGTTCGTCACCCACGACCCGCTCGGCAACCCCGTGGCCGCAAACCATCCGTGGAATCAGCACACCATTCCGCGTCCGCAGAAGCGGGAGCTCGGCGGCAAGTATAGCTGGGTGATGTCGCCCCGCTGGTACGACGACAAGGACTATCTCCCGCTCGATACCGGCGGAGGACCGATCGCCCGATTGTGGTCCACGGCCCTCAGTGGATTGGTGGACATTGGTTACGTCAAGGCTACGGGCAGCAGCGTGCAAATCAACCTGCCGAAGACGGCGCTGAAAGGACCGGCCAGTTTCGAATGGAAAATTCCGAAATGGTCCAACGCCATTGAGCGCGATCGCGCCCGGACGTACTTCCAGGCCTATGCGGCGGCCTGCGCTCTCCACTTTCTGGAAAAAGCCATGGCCGAGGTTCGCAAGGGCCACACTAAGACCTGGTCGGAATTCACCGTTCCCCGGGAGGCGATTTCCTGCGGCTTCACGGAAGCCGTCCGCGGCGTGTTGTCGCATCACATGGTGATACGCGGAGGGAAAATCGCGAATTATCACCCGTATCCTCCAACGCCCTGGAACGCAAGCCCGCGCGACTACTACGGGACGCCGGGACCGTATGAGGACGCGGTCCAGGGCCAGCCGATCTTCGAAGAGAACAACCGCGACAACTTCAAGGGCATCGACATCATGCGGACCGTTCGCAGCTTCGATCCGTGCCTTCCCTGTGGCGTTCACATGTTCGTCGGCGACGGCAAAGTGGTGGAGCAGCGCCACTCCCCGACGTTCTTGAATGTTCCGGGGCACTGAGGGTAGCGGTGGAGATGAACGTGGCGGAGATACAGGATGTAGACGCGGCCGTCCGGCGGATCGAGGCGCTTGTGGACGCGCAGCCCCAGTCCGCCGAACTGGTGCAGTTGCTGATGCAGTTGTACGGCGAGGGCCTCAGCCGCGTGCTGGAAATTGCTCGCGCCGAGGCAAGCGATGCATTCATCCTTCGCCTGGCGGAGGACAAAATCGTCGCCTCTTTGCTGCTGCTTCACGGTCTGCACCCGGTCGATCCGGAAACGCGTCTGCGCAAGGCCCTGGCGAAACTGGACCGGCATCTCGAGGCGCAGCGCCTGGTGCTCACGGAAGTGCGCGATGGGGTGGCCAGGATCCGCGTCGAACACAACGGCGGCGGCACGCCGCCGCCCGCTCTGGCGGAAATGATCGAGCGTGCCGCATTGGAATCCGCTCCGGACCTGGAAGCCATCGAGATTGAAGGCACGCCTGCATCGGCCGGCCTGGTGCAGATTGCCCCGGCGAGGAGCGTCTGATGGAGCCGGTGCTTCGTTTGCGCCGCTTTCTCGAACAGCCGCCCCCCGCTAGCGCGCAAACTGCGGAGCGCTGCGACTTCTGCGCCGTGCCGCTGGATCGCGAGCACCGCCACATCGTCGATATCGAAAGCCGCCGGCTCATCTGCGCCTGCCGCGCCTGTTGGCTGCTCTTCACCAATCCCGCTTCGGCAGGCGGCAGGTACCGCTCCGTCGGCGACCGTCGAGAAAGAGTCGAAGAGGAGTTCGACTGGAACGAGCTCGCGATGCCGACGGGGATCGCGTTCTTCATTCGCAGCTCGAAAATGGATCGTGTTGCCGGATTCTATCCAAGCCCGGGAGGCGCGACGGAATCGGGGCTCAGCTTCGAAGTTCAGCAACCTGTGTTCCGCAAGCTGGAAGCCGACGTGGAAGCGCTCCTCGTCTATAAGCGCCGCGAACAGACCGAATGCTGGATCGTGCCGGTGGACGCCTGTTACGAACTCGTCGGACGAATACGCCGCTGCTGGCATGGATTCGACGGAGGTCCGGAAACCCGAAACGCGATCGAGGGTTTCTTCGAAACACTTCGCGAGCCGGGGAACGGGCCATGGCAAATCTGAGTTTCGCCGTGACGGGCGCCCGCGCGGAGCGGCACACGGCGGCTCCGGCGATCACGTTTCGTGTCCGGATTCGTGAGGCAGCCGGAGCGCACATCCACGCGCTTCTCCTGCGCGTGGCAATCCGGATTCAGCCGCGCGGCCGGAAGTACGGCGCCCTGGAACAGGAACGCCTCGGCGATCTCTTCGGCGCTGCCGGGCGCTGGACGGAAACGGTTCGGCCGCTGCTTTGGAGCAACACGACGTTGATTACGGCGGCATTCGCGGGAGAGGTGGAGACGGACCTCGGCATCCCATGCACCTACGACATGGAAGTCGCGTCGGCCAAGTATTTCAACGCCCTCGACGAGGGCGAGATCCCGCTGTTGTTCCTGTTCAGCGGCACGGTTTTCGCCAGGGCCGAGAACGGCTTTCGCGTGGAGCAGGTCCCGTGGGAGAAAGAGGCGGCTTTCCGCCTGCCGGTGCAGACCTGGAAGGATGCCATGGAAAGCCACTTCCCGGAGTGCGGATGGATCCGGCTGCGTCGGTCGAGCCTGGATGCGCTCCAACGCATCAAGTCGCGGGAGGCGCTCTTCACCTGGGACGACGTGATCGAAACGCTGGTCAACGGCAAACCGATCACCCGCGAAGGGCAGGCCGTCAGATGAGTAGTCAGGACGCAGTCTGGAAGATCGCCGACACGGTCCTCTACGAGGGCTACCTGCTGTATCCGTATCGCGCGTCGGCCGTGAAGAACCGCTTTCGCTGGCAGTTCGGCATCGTGGCGCCGCGGGCGTGGAGCGCTTGCGGCGGCGAGCCGTGGCAAATCCGCACCGAGTGCCTGATCGAGGGGCGGCAGGCAGCCGTCGAGATCACCGTCCGTTTTCTGCTGGTGGAGGAACGCACGAACGCAGACGGATTGCCGTGGGAGACCGGCGTGGAGCGGCGAATCGAGATTGGGCCGGTTGTGCTGGACGAGTTGCGCCGGGCAAGCCGAATCGTGCCGTTCGAAATTCCGGCCGCGGATGGAGCGATTTCGGGCCGCACCTGCATTTCGTATGAGGATGCCGGCGGCCTTGGTAAGCTGCGCGTCGAGATCGAAAACCTCAGCGAGTTGCCGGAGCCATGCGATCGCGGCGTGGCGATGCGGCATTCGTTGGTTGGAACGCACACGCTGCTGGCGGTGGAAGGCGGAGAGTTCGTTTCGCTGACCGACCCGCCGTTTCATGCCCGCGCAGCGGCGCAGTCCTGTTCGAACCTCCATACCTGGCCGGTACTCGCGGGGCCGCGCGGTGAGCGGAAAACCATGCTGTCGTCGCCGATCATCCTTCCCGACTATCCGGAAGTAGCGCGGGAGAGCGCGGGCAACCTGTATGACGCCACCGAAATCGACGAACTGCTCACGCTGCGCGTCATGACCCTCACGGACGAGGAGAAGCGGCAGGCGTGCGCCACCGACGATCGCGCACGGGAAATCGTCGAACGGTCGAATTCCATTCCGCGCGAGATGTTCGAGCGCCTGCACGGGGCGTTGCGGGGAATGGCGCCTCTACCGGTGGAGCAGTTCTTCAATCCGGCAAGCGAGGAACCGGAGCGCAGGACAGTCGAAACCGC
Organism: Candidatus Acidiferrales bacterium; assembly: GCA_035499435.1. GTDB lineage: Bacteria > Acidobacteriota > Terriglobia > Bryobacterales > Bryobacteraceae > Solibacter. The sequence continues at coordinate 66,437 of DATJYW010000249.1, forward strand.
GAGCGGACCAGTCTCGCGCGGAGCCCGGGTCAGGCTTGCGCCCAAGCTTCGGTCGGACACGATGGATATGTTTCTGGCGGGCCGGACCGCAACCGTGGAGTCGGTGCATACCGATGTCGAAGATCGCGTGTACGTGGCCGTGAGCGTGGATGACGATCGGATTGCAGGCCGGCGGGACTATAACCGGTTCTATTATTTCTATCCCGATGAAATCGAGTTACTGGAGGTATGACGTGAGATCTTTCGGTTGGGCTGTGACGGTAGTCGTGGGTGGCTATGCGACGTTCCTGTTCGTCAAATCGTTGCCCGATATCTACCGGTACATGAAGCTGCGTGCGATGTAGTTATGCCGCGAATCCTGGTAGCGGGATTGGGAAATATCTTCTTGGGCGACGACGGCTTCGGCGTCGAGGTGGTCCGCCTGCTGCGTACGGAGCAACTGCCGGAGGGCGTGCGTGTTGCCGACTACGGCCTCCGCAGCCTTCACCTGGCGTACGAATTGACCGGGACCCCGTACGATCTCGCCTTGCTTGTCGATGCGTCGTCGTGCGGCGGTAAACCAGGTTCGCTGTATGTGATCGAGCCGGATGCCGGCGGGCCCGCGGTGGCCCCGGTAAACGCGCATTCCGTGACGCCCGCTGCCGTCCTGGCGTCAATTCGGCTGCTGGGCGGTGTTCCAGGGCGGGTGCTTGTGGTGGGCTGCGAGCCGGAATCGATTGCGGAACGGATGGGCCTGAGCGCCACGGTGGAACGCGCAGCCCGGGCCGCCACCGGGCTCATCCGCGAGTTGATCCAGCGCGAATACGAAAGGGGATCCAATGTGTCTGGCTATTCCGGCACAGATCGTACAGCTATTGCCTGAACCGGACTTCGCGACTGCCGACGTCAGCGGAGTCAAACGCAAAATCAACATTGCGCTCCTGGACGGCGAAGGCGTCCAGGCAGGCCATTGGGTGCTGATTCACGTCGGCTTCGCCATCTCGCGCGTGGATGAGGCCGAGGCGCGCGCCACGCTCGATCTTCTCGAGGGGTTGGGACAAGCCTACCGCGACGAGCTGGATGCGCTGCGGGAGCACGCCGAAGCGGCCGAAGAAAGGAGCGGTTGACCATGCGCTTTGTGGATGAGTTTCGCGACCGCAAACTGGCCGAAGACCTGGCCGTCGAGATCGGGCGTCTCGTGGAACCGGGCCGGTGCTACCACTTCATGGAAGTCTGCGGCGGCCACACCCACACCATCTACAAACACGGCGTGGAAGACTACCTGCCGCCCGGGATTACGCTCGTGCACGGACCGGGCTGCCCGGTCTGCGTCATTCCGATGGGCCGGCTCGACGACGCCATCCACATTGCGCATCAGCCGGGCGTCATACTCACCACGTTCGGCGACATGATGCGTGTGCCCGGCGGCCGGGGCTCGTTCCTCGACGCCAATGCCGAAGGCGCGGACGTGCGCATGGTGTATTCGCCCATGGACGCGCTGCGCATGGCGAAGCGCAATCCGGACCGGCGCGTGGTGTTCATGGCGATTGGGTTCGAGACCACCGCGCCTTCCACCGCGCTGACGCTGCTGGCGGCGGAGCGGGACGGCGTGGAGAACTTCTCGATCTTCTGCAATCACGTCACGATCGTCCCTGCCATTAAGGCCATCCTCGATTCTCCCGATTTGCGCCTCGACGGCTTTCTGGGACCCGGCCACGTCTCCACCGCGATCGGCTGCCGGCCCTATGACTTCATCGCGAGCCTATATAGAAGGCCGGTGGTGGTCGCGGGCTTCGAGCCGCTCGACATTCTCCAATCGATCCAGATGCTGCTCCGCCAGCTTGCCGACGGGCGCTGCGAAGTGGAGAACCAGTACAAGCGCGTGGTATCGCGCGAAGGAAATCGCAATGCTCTTACAGCCATCCAGCGGACCATGGAGCTGCGCCCGTATTTCGAATGGCGGGGCCTCGGCTTTATCTCGAGATCGGCGCTGAAACTGCGCCAGGAGTATGCGCGATTCGACGCAGAGCGTATCTTCGAACTCCCCGGCATCCGGGTGGCGGATCCCAAGGCGTGCCAATGCGGCGAGGTGCTCAAGGGTGTGCTGAAGCCGTGGCAGTGCAAGGTGTTTGGCACGGCGTGTACGCCGGAGACGCCCATCGGAACCTGCATGGTGTCGTCGGAGGGCGCCTGCGCCGCTTACTATAACTTCGGCCGCTTCGCCCGCGATCGGGTGCAGGAGGTGGCGCGGTGAGCGAGCGATCCGCCGCGTGGGCCGAACGCCTGGTGCGCGAGCACGGAACGGCGCACGCGGGCGCCGAATCGGAGGTGCTCGATCGCATCGAGAGAGTGCGCCGTCACAGGGCAGTGCTGCGGGAAGACCGCGTCACCATGGCGCACGGCGCCGGCGGCAAAGCCAGCCACACCCTGATCGATGCCATCTTTCTGGAGGCGCTCCGCAATCCCCTGCTGGAACCGCTCGAGGATCAGGCGGTGTTCTCTGTAAACGACGGCAGGATGGCGATCACTACCGACTCGTTTGTCGTATCGCCGCTCTTTTTCCCCGGCGGCGATATCGGCGACCTGGCCGTGAACGGGACCGTCAACGACCTGGCTGTGTGCGGTGCGCGTCCGCGATACCTCACCGCGGGATTCATTCTCGAGGAGGGTTTCCCGGTGGCCGATCTGAAGCGCATCGCGGAATCGATGTCCAAAGCGGCGGCGGCAGTGGGGGTGTGCGTGATTGCCGGCGACACCAAGGTGGTGCCGCGCGGCAAGGCCGACGGATGCTTCATCAACACCAGCGGCGTCGGCATGATCGAACGCGCCGTGGAGCTCGGTGCGGCTCGAGTCCGCCCCGGAGATGCCGTGCTGGTTTCAGGTCCGATTGGCGAACACGGCATCGCCATCATGCTGGCGCGAGGCGAACTGGATCTGGTCTCGGATCTGCCTTCGGACACGGCCGCTTTGTGGGGACTGGTCGAAGGCGTGCTGGATGCCACCATCGAAGTGCACGCAATGCGCGATGCCACGCGCGGCGGCGTAGGTACGGTGCTGAATGAGATTGCAGCGTCGGCCGGCGTATCGGTCACCGTCGACGAGACGGCGGTGCCGGTAAAGGACGAAGTGCGAGGCGCGTGCGAGATCCTCGGCATCGACCCGTTGTATGTGGCTTGCGAAGGCAGGCTGGTGGCCTTTGTGGCAGCCCGTGGCGCCGATGCCGCGCTCTCCGCGATGCGATCGCATCCGCTGGGGCGCGATGCGGCGATCGTGGGATCGGTGAAGGAGGAATCGCCAGGCATGGTGCTGCTGCGGACACAATTCGGAGGCACACGCATCGTCGATATGCTCGTCGGCGATCCCTTGCCTCGCATTTGCTGACCTCATGACCGGAATCGCGCACCTGACGGAATCCATCGCCCGGTTGCTGACTGCCCGGAATGAAGTTTGCCGCCGCTTCTTCGACCGCGAAGCGCCGCGGCTCGCCGGTGTCTGTTGCTCCATGGCCGCCCGGTTCCGATGCGGCGGCCGGCTGCTCGCCTTCGGCCGCGGGCCCTACGCCACCGATGCGCAGCACGTCTCGGTGGAATTCCTGCACCCGGTGATCGTCGGCAAGCGGGCCCTCCCCGCCATGGACCTGTCCCCGTTTTTCGATGGAGCCTCCGGATCTCTCATCCGGCCGGCAGATATCGTGATGGGATTTGGCGCGCCCGGCGGCGATCCGGAAGTGGCTGCTTGCCTCGCGGCCGCCCACGCGAAAGGCGCGATGACGTTCGCCCTGCCTGGCGCGAAGGGCGACTACTTCGTCGAGCACGTCGCGGACGACCCGTTCGTTCATCAGGAAGCGATCGAGATTCTCTATCACACGCTCTGGGAATCGGTGCACGTTTTCCTGGAGCACGAAGAAGTGGCATCGGAAGCCGGCGCCGCGTCTTTCTTGTACCCGTTTCTCGGGAGCGGCAATCAGGCGGCGCCGGACCTGCGGTCAGAGGTCGCCGATTCGATTCGTGCCAAGGTCCGCGAGGATGCCCATCTGCGCGAGCGCGTAGCTGCCGGGCAGGCGAGCGGGATCGGTGAAGCCATTCGCGCCATCGGCGCAAGTGTCCTGCGCGGAGGCAAACTCCTGATCTTCGGCAATGGCGGATCCGCGACCGACGCGAACGATCTGGCGTATGACTGCCTGTGTCCGCCCGGAGGCCTGCGGCCGGTGCCGGCGGTCTCGCTGGCATCGGAGCCCGCCGTGCTGACGGCGATTGCCAACGATGTCGGCATCGAAGCCATCTTCCTGCGCCAGATCATTGCACACGCACGGCCCGAAGACACCGTCATCGGCATTTCGACCAGCGGCGGCTCTCGCAATCTCCTGGCAGGCCTGGAAGAAGCCAGGCGAATCGGCTGCACGACGCTCGCGCTGTTGGGCTATGACGGCGGCGAAGTGGTGCGCCGGCGCCTGGCGGACTTTCCAATCGTCGTGCCCTGCGATTACATTCCCCGCATCCAGGAAGTTCAGGCATCGATCTACCACGTGATGCGCGAATCACTCGGAACCTTGCTCGACGAACCTTAGCCTGGGCAGTCGTCAGGAATGTATCGCCGCGGTGTTCCGAGCTTCGATCGCTTTGACGGAAGCTCCAAACGCCTTTTCCAAAACGCGCTTGCCGATGGTCTGGAGCACGAAGCCGAGCGCTCTTCCCTTGAAATTCTTGCCTTCGCGTACGACGACCGCGTCAATGTCGGTCGTGCCGTTGGGCTGGCGCGTCAAGGTGTAGCTGTGGCCGGACGCGCCTCCCCACACGTTGGAGTCGGTCGTCGTGAGGACGACGTGGTTGGGGTTGGACCAGTCGCCATGGAGTAAGTTTACGAAGCAACCCTCCCTGAAAATGTTGCCGCATTTCGGTCGTTTATCGGGAGCCTTCACATCTGGACGACAATGCCTCGCATTTCGCGAAGACAAATCTCCAGGGAGTCTAGAAAGTTTTCACTCCACATCGTCCTTCGGGCGATTTCCAGAAACTTTCCTTAATTGTTTCCAATCCCGCATCCCGGACGGCAGCAACGACCGCTGAACCGCAGTTTTACCGGTAGTGGAACATAAAGAGATTGGCGGACACGCCCCCGCCAAAGCGCGAGTTCCTGTTCGCCGTTTCAAGCGGTTAGAGTGGCAGACAAAATCGAGGGTGCGCCCGCCATTTGTCTGCCACGGCAGTGGAAGCTGGCCTCCCAATACCGGCGGCTGGTCGCTTCATTCCAGCGCATCTTCGGCGCAACGATCTTCTTCGGCACCGACACGCAGCGAGACCGGGCCGCTGTGGTGCATTGCGCCCGCTTCAATTTCATGAGGGAGGCCAGGATTTGGTATTCGCGAGACTTGGAACAGACACTCTTGCCGGGCGATTGTCAGAACGTAATCGTTCTCAGCGAGGAGTTCTACCGGGAGATCTCCAGCCATCCGATCCCGACGGACCTGGAAGCGGCAAAGGCGCTCTCGGCGAGCCCTGCGGCGCTCGACCTGTTCACCTGGCTCTCGTATCGCTGCTTCCCGGCTCGGGGGCGAGAGCGGGTTCCACTCTTCGGCGAGTTCGGGCTTGTTAGCCAACTCGGCAGCGCTGACTATGCGCGCCCACGAAAATTTCGCGAGAAGTTGGAGGGATGGCTCAAACTCGTCCGAGCGATGTGGCCCGAGTGTCCGGCCCACATTGACCAGGACGGAATCGCCTTGGTCGTGGATCGATCGCTAGCAGTGCTTCCGACAACAACGATGCAGTGATCGGCATGAGAGCGATGTTCTCGCCGGGAAACCGGCGAGCAGTTGGCTATTGCGTGAGGAAACTGCCGATGCTCGAGGATGTCCATGTGGCGACGCCGCATCCGAAGAAGTCCGTATCCGTCCAGATTGGACAGCCAAGCGCCAAGGCAGTGGCCAAAATCGGCCAGTCGTCCGGATCGCGAGGTGCCAGCCGCTTACGGGCCTCAGTCTCGAAACCAGCATAAGTATCGTGGGTCATCAGTGTGCATAGCGTAGCCAGTGATCGCAACAAGCGAAGGGCCTTCTCGGGTTCGCCACCGCGCTTAACGACAAGGGTGGCCAAGTGCTCCTCGGCTTCCGCGTACGCAGTTTCGGGGATGAAGAAAGAAATGACGTCGGCGTGAGACTCAAGAATGCGGCGAACGCGTTGTCCCAGTACCGCGCGGATCAGAATGTTGGCGTCCAGGACTAAAGCCTTACTTGGCATTCCGCTTCTTTTCGCGGCCGGCGCGACGTATCTCCCTGTACTCCTCGATGAGTTCGTCTTCAGACGCGCCCCAGGCCGCGATCATTGCATCCAGTTCCTTAGCCGCCGCTCGCATCGCGTCAACCTCGGCCTTACGACTCTTTTTTTGGGCAGGAATATAAAAGCCAAGGGTCTCGCCATGGCGAGTGATGGCAAGGGGCTTGCCGGCCTCCAAGTAGCCTGCGAGGTTCTCGCGAAACTCGCGCATGCCGATTCTCTCAGTTTCCATTGGTTGTGTACTCTGTGTACACAATAGCATCCTTCAAACTCTCGCCGCAAGGTCGTAAATTCCGATAGACCGCGCCCGGGGCGACGAGTCAAGGCCTAATTCAGAAGTTTGCTCGGATTCACCCCAAGTAACGGAACAACCGAGGCTTATCCAACGACGGCACCAAACACCCGCCCGAAGTTGCCGCCGCTGATTTTGGCGATTTCCACGGGAGTGAATCCTTGACGCAGAAACTCCTCCACGACTACCGGGAAAAACCCGCCCGTCATCCCTTGCCACGCGCGATTCAGACCAGTGCCGGGTCGTGGCGAAAGTATATCGTCGTCGGTGCCGATGCCGACATGATCAACGCCGATCGCGTCCGCAACCATCTTGATGTTCCGGACGAATTCCCCTGGGTTGTTGGTTCCCTTCGTCCATACGCCAAGGACACCACCCGCGTCCGCCAGCGCTTTTGCGTCCTGCTTGGCGATCGATCGGGAAGCCATTCGTGAATCCGGGTTTGTCCATACGTCCAGGCTGGAATGCGACACGATGATCGGCTGCTTGGCGAACTTCAACGCCGCCAATAAGGTAGCGCTGCTGCCGTGTGCCATATCTACCAGGATCTTGAGCCGGTTGCACTCTTTGATTACGTCCGCACCCATGGGCGTGAGTCCACCCAGACTTGTTCCCCCATTGATATCGCCAAGCGGAGCCACCATGTCATTGCTGTCGTGAAGCAACTGCAGATGACGCAACCCGCGTTTGTACACCTCTTCGATTCGTTCGACGTGGCCCTCAATGAAATGCGCGCCTTCCACGGTCTGCACAATCGCCTTCTGTCCGCGAGCGTGTGCCGTCCGCAAATCCTCCAAGGTAAGGGCGCGGGACACGTGTCCTTTCTCCAACTCCGCATCGATGGCATCCAGCCACTTCAGGAAGTTCACACGCGCATCGCCGGGCTTCGTGTTGCCAGCGCGGTCGAGCGCAAATCCGGCAGATATAGCGGTGAGCCCGGATAGCTTCAACTCTTCGCCAAGAGAAAGCGTCGGCCCCGGATCTCCGCCACGCTGTGGCCCCTGCTGCGTCCCGGCGGGATAGACGTGATTGTGCATGTCGATCCCCATGGTTTCGGCCACAACCTTCGCCACCCGCGGGTCGAGTGTATCGGCCAGCGCATGCCTTACTGAGCCAGGTGCGAAAATCGCACCCGTAGTTGTGGCTAGAAAATCCCGTCGCGATAGTTTGGACATCGTCCCTCCCTCTACTTCTTCTGTGCAAACAGCCAGTCTCGAACGCCCTCGATGTGATACGCGACTTTCCAGGTCTGCATGTGCTCCATGCCGCCGGTCACGCCTTCCGGCCACACTGTTCCTTTGTCGAAAACCACGTTTCATGCCGGAGCCGCCGGATGGCTTGCCAACCACGATTTTCTCAGGAGCATGCTTCTGCTCGGTCCAGGCGATGAGCGGTGTTAGTACATCCAGTTGCGAGGGACCGTCGCCGCCGCCGCAGTGACCGACCCCCGGCAGCAGGAAGAAGCGAATAAAGGTGTCGGTCTGCTTCTCGCCAAGTTCCTTTTGGACTCCCTGATAGTAGGCGACCGAGATGGCGGGAGGCACAGAAGTGTCTGCTCCTCCATGCCACACAATCAAGCTGCCGCCGTGGTCGGCGAAGGCACGCAGGTTGGTGTTGGCCGCGTTATAGAGGTAGCCGATCTCCCGAACACGGTCGAACCACTCCTGGGTGAACGTGAATTTGGCCATGATCTCTTCTGCGCTGTCCGGAGAAACCGTCGGCAGCAACAAATACTTGATACTGCCACCGGCCATCCCGCCGCCGCCACGCCCGCCCCCACCAGGACCGCCGGGACCGCCCGGCGTCCTCCCCGGCAGATTCCACTGCTTCTCCGACCCGAGAGGAAGGCCACTGATCTCAAAGAGCCTGCCGGAAGCGTCCTGGGGACCGTCGTAGATCTTTTTCACCACGGCTACTTCTTCCGCGGTCAGGCAAGCAGAAGTATCCGCGTTGCCAGCGTCACACTGGACCCAGCCCGGATCGAACTTGCACGCCAACGGATTGGCGAGGATGCCATCATCGATGCCGGATAGCGTGGGGCAGTGTGCAGCCACGGCACTTTGCAGGATTCCGACTCGCTCGCGGTAGAGGATTGTGGAGCCGTCGGCGCGCTTGTTTGCCGCCGAGGTCCAACTGTGAAAGAGAGAATTGTGCACGTTGATGATGGCGACCGGGGCCCCGGCGGCGATACCGTCGAAATCGTTGGGAAATCGCTGTGCCTCAATCAACGCTTCCCGGCCGCCATCGGAACAGCCCACGAAATACGCGTATTTCTGAGGCTGGCCGTAGAAAGCCTGGATCAGCGCCTTGGAGGCCAACGCCGTCACGTAATTGGCGCGATAGGCAAAGTCGATGCGCTTCTGAGGATCGGCGCCAAAAGCTCCTTCTGGCTGGCCAGAAGCGCCAGGACCACCCATTCCGCCTTGGTGGCCCAAATCGTTGCTGGCGACCACAAGGTCGCCATTCAGCGCCGGTGCGCACGTTCCGGCCTGGTTTATGCTGGCACGGATGTTGCCGCAATATGCGCCCCAGCCGGCCTGAGCAAAGCGTTGCATCCAGTGATCCACGGGTAGATCAACCTCGAAGCCGATCGGTCATCTCATGCGTTCAACGCTTAGCAGCGAGAAACACGCTGCGGGAACAAGGCTGGTCCTGACAGCTTGCAAAAATCCTGGCTTAGCGAGTTTCACGTCGCTTCTCCTTTTATCTCCCGACAGGGTCCGCAGAGATTTCACTGATGGGCTACAGCATGAAGACGGTGCGCGGTCGGGAAAACGTCACAGGGGCCAAGCTCGTCAGGCCAAAGCCTAACACTACTTAACACAACCACGGCGAAAGGCTTGTGGCCGTTACGCGCTGCTGCGGTTGTGCCCGTTTCAATCACTCAGAGTCGAAATGCGCGCGCGCCCAGCCGGCACCCAAAGCCGCAAAACCGAGTTCGCCGAACCGATCGCGCCCTTCAATGACAGGAGGAGTTCTGCCACAGTTCTGGCACAGCGCTCTTCGCAAGCTGCAGATTCGATTGATTCAGCAAGGTAACGCCTGCTGCTTGAAACGCAGGTGCACTAGAGCCAACTCTGTAGGTGATTGATTTCTTTGGTCGGGGCGGGGCGATTTGAACGCCCGACCCCCTGCGCCCAAGCTAGAGAGGAACCCTCGATACAATCCACCTGCTCCTAAGAATTTCAACCAGATGGGGCCTCTGCTTTCGCTCAGCCGACATCTCCAGAGGGCTCAATATCAAGCGTATTGATACGGTTTTGATACGGTGCGTGAAACCGAGCACCCACTCTGTTCAGGAGGTGGTCGCTCGTCGTTTCTGTCGTAGCCCATCGCGCCCCACAAACAACAATGGCCCGCGCTGCAACGCGAGCCATCGACCCTTAGGGGTGAAAATTGAATTCTGTCAACGGAAGTATACACCTCCCGTCCGCGGGAAGAGAAGCCGAAAACGCATTCCAAGCTCGACCATTTGTTTCACCTCATCCCATCGCGCAGGTTACTGATCCAAGCGCCCCCAGGGTCATTGGTTCGGACCTCACCCTCTCCGACTGTGCGGGACTGGAGGCGCGCTGGATTGACCGCAGCCTAGCAGTCGAGGCTGGCCTCCGGCGAGTCGATTCCCTAAGTGGCGCCGAGATCGTCGGCCGCAAGGGAGGCAACCATGCCGGGATCGTAATCCCGTACTTTCACCCAGGTTCCGATCAGGTTCGAGAATACCGATTGCGCAGGGATCACCCTGACCTCGAATACGATTCCGCCGGGAATCTCAAAACCAGGCAGAAGTACCTCAGCCCGCCGGGACGGTCCAACATGTTGTACGTGGTGCCCGGCGTTGGGCCGGAGCTCCTCCGCGATGCGAACACCCCCGTCGTGATCACCGAAGGAGAGTTCAAGGCGCTTGCCCTCTGGCGCTTGGCAACCCACGGATCGCCACCCCAGCCTCGTTTCCTCCCGCTCGGCCTTTCCGGCGTTTACAACTGGCGGGGAACCGTCGGCAAAACCGTCGGTCCGGACGGCAGTCGGCTTGACGTAAAAGGCACCATACCGGACCTGGACTGGGTTGCTTGGCAGGGCCGCAAGGTCGTCATTGCTTATGACGCAGACGTCGTGACCAAAGACCTGGTGCGCATCGCCCGCTCAGAACTCGCCGCACATTTTGCGGGGACGGGGTGCTTTGGTGGGATTCCTCGAATGGGATGTGACCAGAGGCAAGGGCATTGATGCCCATCTTGCGATTGTCGGCCCGAACGCCGTGCTCGACGAAATCGCACACGTCGATTTCGCAAGCTCATCCTGGAGAAAGGATTTGTTGCGCGCAAAACCGCCTATGAGCACTTCAGAAGGTCGCATTCTGCCGGTGCTGGCCAACGCCATTGCCGCCTTTCGGCATGCACCCGAGTGGGGCGGCGTGCTTGCTTTCAACGAATTCGCTTTTGGAACGGTTGCGTTAAAGCCCACTCCCTGGGGAATCGTGCCGAAAGGTGAGTGGAGCGATCACGAGGACAGACTCGCAGCCGAATGGCTCCAGAAACAGGGAATCCTCGTTTCGGTTGATGTTGCCGGCCAAGCCGTTCAAACCGCGGCTCGCGATCACCCCTTTCACCCTGTGAAGGCGTACTTGAGGGGTCTCAAGTGGGACGGTGTACAACGCGTAGACGGCTGGCTTTCCGCATATCTCGGGGCTGAGGACAACGAGTACGCGCGCGCTGTCGGCTCCCGGTGGCTAATCTCTGCCGTCGCACGTATTTTTCGCCCGGGTGCCAAGGCGGATTGTTGTCTCATTCTCGAAGGGGCGCAAGGAATCCGAAAGTCGACGGCGCTGAGGACACTTGCGGGCGCATTCTTCACTGATGAACTGGCGGACCTTGGGAGCAAGGATGCCGCCATGCAGACGCGTGGCGTTTGGATTATCGAGCTGTCCGAGCTGGATAGCTTGAGTCACTCAGAAGTCGCGCGGATCAAGGCGTTCATGAGCCGGACCACCGACCGCTTCCGGCCGCCTTATGGCATGCGGCTGGTCGAGTCGCCGCGCCAGTGCGTTTTCGCCGGTACGGTGAATCACAGCACGTACTTGAGAGATGAGACCGGCGGCCGTCGATTTTGGCCAGTGTCCTGTGGTGAAATTCAAATCGATCAGTTGGCACGCGATCGCGACCAGTTGTGGGCGGAAGCGAAAGCCAGGTTTGACGCCGGTTGTGTCTGGTGGCTTGATACCGCGGACCTGGTACGAATGGCGTCGGATCAGCAGACCGAGCGCTACGAAGGGGACCCGTGGGAAGAAGTGATCGGTCGATGGGCAGATGATCGCCAAACTGTGTCGATCAGCGAGGTACTCGAAAGATGCCTGCAAAAGCCTCAGGGCCTCTGGACGCAGTCTGACAAAAACCGCGCAGCCCGGTGTCTCCGCTTCTTGGGCTGGGAGCGCTACCGAGAGCGGCACGGCGCGCGGTTGGAATGGAGATATCGGAGGAATGCTGACTGAAGTGTTCCCACTGTGTTCCCAGACTGTTCCCGGTCTGTTCCCAGTTGCGACGAGCGAAAACAGCGGTCATGGAGGCCTGTTCCCGGTGTCCCGGTCCACCGCGATCATCTATGAGGACGCTGCCGCCGTCAAGGGAAAATTGGCGCTGTTCTTGGTGATTCGGTTTCATTAAGAAGCTCCCTTGATATACACTTCTCCTGAGCCAGGCGGAGGATAGGGCTCCGCTGGAGAGCGACCCGAGCGCCGACCTGGAGGCCGG
>DATJYW010000250.1:0-5630 GCA_035499435.1 Candidatus Acidiferrales bacterium
TGAGAATGTCCTCGAAAAGAAGGCGCAGCTCGTCGCGGTTTTCCTTCAGATATGCGACGTAGTCGTCCATCCTACCGATCTTCTGCAAGGCCATCCTGCGCAGAGTCCGGCGGCGAATCGTCCCCGGCTTGTAATAGCTGAAATCCACGCCGGTTGCCGACCGCAGCATGGAAAAGACTTCCTTGAACGAGGGCTCTTCTTCCGGAGCGGCGGTGGCGGCAGCGCTGCTCACATAAGGATGATGACAAAGCGCCATGATCTCGCGGGCGATCTGCTCCGGCGGCAGGATGAAGTCCACGCATCCCGCGGCTATGGCGCTTCGCGGCATGCCATCGTACTTTGCCGATTGCACATCCTGGGCAAACGTGATGCCACCTTCGGCTTTGATGGCCATCAGACCGAGTGTTCCGTCCGACGCCGTACCGGAAAGGATGACGCCGATGGCTCGATTGCCGAGGTCCTCGGCGAGGGAGCGGAAGAATGAGTCGATCGGCATACTCAGCCCGGCCTCGCGCGGCTCGAGGCGTAGAAGCCCTTTGGAGATTTTCAAGATTCTGCTTGGCGGGATGACGTAGACGTGATTGGCTTCGACGTGCATGCCGTCGGCAGCCTGCATCACCGGGAGCGTGGTGGCGCGCGCCAGGAGTTCGGTGAGAATGCTGGCGTGTTTGGGATCGAGATGCTGGATGAAGACGAGCGCGATTCCGGGCTCCTTGGGCACATGCTGTAGCAGTTCGGTAAAGGCTTCCAATCCGCCGGCGCTGGCGCCGAACCCCACCACGGGACAATGGTTTCGCCCTGTCGCATGGGCTTCGACTGACGGCTTCCGAGCTGGGGCCTGTTCGGGCAGCTTTGCTTTTGCCTTGGGTTGCGTTTTCTTGACCGCCATCGAAGGTCCTCCACAATCGTAGAACAGGGATCTCGCGATGGCGAACATCACAAGTGGACCCGCTGCCCCGGCATCGGCACGCGGATTGGTGCCGAACCTGACAGATGCCCGCGCGTTTCGGCGAGACCAGTACCAAATGGCCATTCCGTGGCCTGGACCTTGGAGTGCAACATTACCCCAGAGGGACGGATGGCAGCGGGACAGTCTACTGTCTTGATTGTTGAGGACGAGGACGGTATTCGAAAGTTGTGCCGGCGAGTGTTGGAACAGGCGGGTATACGGGTGTTAGAGGCACATCACGCCGAACAGGCTATGGCTATTCTCTGTTCGTTTACGGGCATCTCACTGCTGGTTACGGACGTGAGGATGCCGCGGATGACCGGGCCGCAGTTGGTACAAGAAATTCATCCTTCCTATCCTGATTTGCGCGTATTGTACATGTCCGGCGATCCGAATGGCGATCCGCTCCTCCGGCGCCACATGGCAGAGTGGGACTGCGGTTTCTTGGCAAAGCCGTTTCCGGCAACCACATTCGTTCGTGCGGTACAGAAATTGCTCACGACACCGCAGGGGGCGCAGGCTGTGCTGCGGGCGAGGGATGCCCGGCGCTCCTTGCGCTGATCGGCCTATGTCCCGCGTAGCTGTCGTCGGAAGTTGCTGGTCGAACATCTGCGATCGTTGGTTTGCCGAATCGAGCTGCTGCGGCTGGAACGAGATCACATTTGGCGGGGGCTTCGAACGGGACATGCCCGGCATTGTAGTCTGGCAACGCGAGCCGGGCGAATCCACGCAGCAGTAGGGTGGGAGCGTCTGTTCGCGGAGCATCTGGCCTAGGGCCGGCGGTCTGACTGGCCGTCGAGCCAGGACGAGGTGAATCAGGTTTTTTCGCCGGACTGGAAGCCGCTGATAAGTGTCTTCGAACCGCCTGGAGTTTGCAGGTGATTTCTCGCACGCAACTGGAATTGATTTGGCAAACGCGCGTGAGGGCTGCAAGGCATCGCTACGAACAAAGCATGCAAGCCTTCGACGAGGCGGTTATCGAATCGGGCAGCCTTCCCCTTCCCGACAGTAGCGAACTGGTGCGCCAGGCCCGTAAACACGAAAGCTGCGCTCTTGAACAGTACATGCGACTCCTGCGCCTCTACACCGACCTGGTTGTGTCCGGCAAGGTGCCTGAAGAGCCGAATCCGGAAGATGGCTAACCAACGCCTGTAGACGCGTTGCCCTGTGTCGGTTTCGAGCCGGAATCCGCCGCGCAACCTGAGTCCTTATGGCCTGACTCCCAGCTTCCGAAGGAAGGTCATCATAGGACACCAGTCGGTGAAGGCCGACTGGAACAGGTTCAATCCAACGAAGCCGGCAAAGAGGAACCACGCCGGATTGACCCAGTAGCCGAGAGCCACGCTTAGCATCACGAAAAATCCGGCGATCAGGCGCAAGTAACGTTCGACGGTCATGCCGTTTTTCTCCTTCGGTTGACGACAAAGTAGACGATGGGCACCGTCATGCGCGACAGTGCCAGCGAAGCGACTTCACCCGCCATCAGAGCGATGGCGAGACCCTGGAAGATCGGATCGAAGAGGATGACTCCCGCGCCCACCACTACCGCCGCGGCGGTCAACAGCATCGGCCGGAAGCGAATCGCGCCGGCATCGATCACCGCCTGATCGAGCGGCATTCCTTCCCTCAAGCGAAGCTCGATGAAATCCACCAGGATGATCGAGTTGCGCACGACGATTCCCGCTCCGGCGATGAACCCGATCATGGACGTAGCCGTGAAGAATGCGTTCAACAGGCCGTGCGCGGGAAGAATGCCGACCAGCGAAAACGGAATCGCCGCCATGATCACCAGCGGCGTGATGAAGGACTGAAACCAGCCGACGACCAAGCCGTAGATCAGGATCAGAACGGCGGCGAAGGCGATTCCGAGGTCGCGAAAGACTTCGTAGGTGATGTGCCATTCGCCGTCCCACTTCATCGAGTAGAGCTCGGCGTTATCCGGAAGCGCGGCCATATGCTGCTCGATGGAATATCCGCCGGGGGCTTTGAATTTGTCGATCTCCGGCCCGAGCCTGAGGATGGCGTAGACCGGACTTTCCATCGCGCCTGCCACGTCGCCGGTCACATAGGTCACCGGCAGCAGGTTCTTGTGGTAGATGCTCTTGTCGCCAACGGCTTCCTGGCTGCGCACCAGCTCACCCAACGAGACGAGGCGCCCGGTACGGCCCGCCACCTTGAGCGTCCGGATGGTCTCCAGGTCCGAACGGCTGGCGCGGTCCAGGCGCAGCATAAGCGGGATGTCTTCCTTTGCCGAATCCTGGTGCAGAAGCCCTGCCTGGGAACCGGACGAGGCCAGCGCCATGGTTTGGGCGATGTCGGTTTCGGAGATGCCGTTTTGCGCGGCCTTTTCCTTATCGACTACGAGGCGGTACTTTGGCTGATCGTCTTCCACATACCAATCGACGTCTACTACCCCGTTGGTGCACTTCCACAGGTCGCGTATGCGGCGGGCGATGGCGGTGCGCTCCTTCAAGTCGGGGCCGTACACTTCGGCCACCAGGGTCTGAAGCACCGGCGGCCCGGGCGGCACTTCGGCGACCTTGATGCGGGCGCCGAACTGTTCGGCCACCGGCAGGAGCCGCTGCCGGACCTGCTTGGCGATATCGTGGCTCTGCAGTTTGCGCGCGCCCTTCGGCCGCAGGTTCACCTGAATATCGGCGACGTTCGAACCCTGGCGCAGGTAGTAGTGGCGCACCAGGCCATTGAAGTTGAAGGGCGATGCGGTGCCGACATAGGTTTGCAGGTTGACGACTTCCGGCTGGTCGAGGGCGGCCCGGGCCAGCGCGTTGGCGGCGCGCGCGGTCTGTTCGAGCGTGGTTCCGTTGGGCATGTCCACGATCACCTGGAACTCGCTCTTGTTGTCGAACGGAAGCATCTTCACCTTGACGAACTCGAAGTAGAACAGCGAGACCGAGCCGAGCAGCAGTACGACCACGCCCACCAGGAAGCCCCAGCGCAGCATCGGAACGTGGAGCAGGTGGTCCATCACACGGCGGTAGAGCCGGGTCATCAGGTCTTCCTTCTCGCCGTGCGCGGCGGCGTGGCCGGACTTGAGGATGCGGACCGCGGCCCACGGGGTCACCACGAAAGCGACCAGCAGCGAAAATACCATGGCCGCACTGGCGCCGATCGGAATGGGCCGCATGTAGGGTCCCATCAGCCCGCCGACGAAGGCCATGGGCAGGATGGCCGCGACTACGGTGAGGGTCGCCAGGATGGTCGGATTGCCCACCTCGTCCACGGCTTCGATAGCCACGTCGAAGGGCGGGCGCTCGCGGTTGGCGGGCATGCGCCAGTGGCGGACGATGTTCTCGACCACCACGATGGCGTCGTCCACCAGGATGCCGATGGAGAAGATGAGGGCGAACAACGTGATCCGGTTCAGCGTGTAGCCGTACAAGTAGAAGACTGCGAGCGTGAGGGCGAGAGTCACCGGGATGGCGATGAACACGATGAGCGACTCGCGGAAGCCGAGCGTGATCGCGATCAGGATGCTCACCGAGACCACCGCGATCAGCATGTGGAAGAGCAGCTCGTTCGACTTCTCGGCCGCGGTTTCGCCGTAGTGGCGGGTGATCTCGATCTCGACATCGGACGGAATCACCGTACCTTTGAGCGGCTCGATGCGGCGTAGGACACTGTCGGAAACGGCGACCGCGTTGGTGCCTTTGCGCTTGGCGATCGAAAGCGTGACGGCCGGCAGAAATTCGCGTGTATCGGCGTGCGCCATCCGGACGTATTGCGAAGGTTCTTCGCCGCCGTCGCTCACCTGGGCCACATTGCGCACGACAACCGGCTTGTCGTTGGCTATGCCGGCCACGACGTTGCGCACGTCTTCTGCGGTGCGCAGGAACTCGCCCGTCTCGAGCAGAAACTCCTTGTTCGCCGAGTCGAAGCGGCCGGACGGGAGACTGCGGTTGGAGAGCCCCAGCGCGCCCGCCACCTGGAGCGGCGAGAGATTGTACGCCGCGAGTTTGCCTGAATCCAGTTGGATACGGATCTCCCGCCGCTGGCCGCCGATGAGGGTCACCGCCGAGACATCGGGCACCTGCTTGATGGTGTCGTGCACTTGCGCCGCGATGTGGCGCAGCTCGAAATCGCCGTATCGCTTGCTGGAGAGCGTCAGTGCCAGTATCGGAACATCGTCGATGGAGCGCGGCTTGACCAGCGGTTGCGAAGCGCCGGGCGGGATCAGGTCAAAATTGGCGAACAGCTTCTGGTTGAGCCGGACGATGCTTTTCTCTTCGTCCTGGCCGACGTAGAAGCGCACGATTGCCAGGGACATTCCGGGGCTGGACGTGGAATAGATATACTCGACGCCGGGGATTTCCCATAGCAGCTTCTCCATGGGCCTGGTGACGCGCTCTTCCACCTCGTGGGCGGAAGCACCGGGCATCTGCACGAAGACATCGATCATGGGCACGATGATCTGCGGCTCCTCTTCGCGCGGCAGCTTCCATACGGCGAAGGCGCCGATAAGCAGAGCGCCCGCGATGATCAGCGGCGTCAGCTTGGAATCGATCCACGCGTGAGCGAACCGGCCGGCGGCGCCGAGCGGGCGTGGTTGACTCATTGCCGGACCTCGACTCGCGCAGCATCCGCCAAACCGGACGGCACGGGACTGACCACCTTCTCGCCTTCGCCCAAGCCGGAGAGCACCTCGATGCCGTCCGGCGCGCGC